>NZ_JANJFL010000006.1:0-28529 GCF_024584215.1 Pseudomonas sp. LJDD11 | reverse complement strand
AACAAACAAATAAACAAAACAACAGCCAACCCCCCCCCTCCCTCCTCGGGTAGTGTGCGTGCGCTGGGTCATATCAGCGGATCGGTGGAGCGTACTGGATGCCGCCCTGGTTCCACAGAGCGTTCAGGCCACGCTTGATTTTCAGCGGGGTGGTTTCGCCCAGGTTGCGCTCGAAGACTTCGCCGTAGTTACCAACCTGCTTGACGATCTTCACTACCCAGTCTTTTGGCAGTTTCAGGTCTTTGCCGTACTCGCCGTCAGCACCGAGCATACGGGCAACATCAGGGTTTTTGGTCGACTTGGCTTCAGCTTCGACGTTCTTGGAGGTTACACCGGCCTCTTCGGCGTTGAGCATGGCGAACAGGGTCCACTTGACGATGGAGAACCACTCTTCGTCGCCTTTACGCACGACCGGGCCCAGAGGCTCCTTGGAAATGACTTCCGGCAGTACGACGTAGGACTCCGGGCTGGCCAGCTTGCTGCGCTGTGCGTACAGCTGCGACTGGTCGGAGGTCAGCACGTCGCAACGGCCGCTTTCCAGCGACTTGGCGCTTTCGTCGGAGGTGTCGAAAGTGATCGGGGTGTACTTCAGGCCGTTGGAGCGGAAGTAGTCGGAGACGTTCAGCTCGGTAGTGGTACCGGCCTGGATGCACACGGTGGCGCCGTCCAGTTCCTTGGCGCTCTTGACGCCTAGTTTGTTGTTTACCAGGAAGCCGATGCCGTCGTAGTAGGTTACGCCGGCGAACACCAGGCCCATGCCTGAGTCACGCGAGCTGGTCCAGGTGGTGTTACGCGACAGAATGTCGACTTCACCCGATTGCAGGGCGGTGAAACGCTCCTTGGCGTTCAGCTGGCTGAACTTGACCTTGGTGGCGTCACCGAACACGGCAGCCGCTACTGCGCGGCAGACGTCCGCATCGATACCGGTGATGGTGCCCTTGGCATCAGGAACGGAGAAGCCTGGCAGACCATCACTGACGCCGCACTGTACGAAGCCTTTCTTGACCACCGCATCGAGGGTTGCGCCAGCATTGGCTGCACCGGTTACACCCAGTGCGGCTACAGCAGTCACTACAGCCAGCGTGGATTTCAACATCTTCATTCATAACCTCCGGATTGCTCTTTGTTGTTTGGAGCTTCAGTCACGTCGCACCCTTGTGAGGCATCAATGACCCGTGTTGGCTTGTTTTTGGGTCATGCGACGTTGGGTCTGTTCATGTGGGCTCAGGATCTCCCTGGCACCGCCTGTAACCGTTACCCGCAGTCCCGCGGACCAAAGCTCCCTGATTGTTCCGTAGCTGTGCTGCGGAATGAATCTTGCCGACAGTCCTGTAGCTGGGATTGCCGTGCGACGCTCGACGGTAAAGCTAATAGCAAAATAGTGTTACCGGTCGACGTGAGCACTCTGACTCCGCATGATGCATAGCAAACCGCGTACCAGACCGCTCGCCGGGTCGATAAACAAACAGGTCAAGACCAAAAGTTGTAACCTTGCGACATCTTCGTTCAGATTTGACAGACGCTCGCCGCACCACGCACCTATTCAATGCACTTCAAAATGCGGCGCGCACAATTTCGGAGCACACATGACTACACCGCTGATCCTTGAGCCTTCCCGCCAGGCCGATGCCTGCGTCATCTGGTTGCACGGCCTGGGCGCCGACCGGCATGACTTCGAGCCGGTCGCACAGGCGCTGCAAACCACGCTGGGCAGTACCCGTTTCGTGTTACCGCAGGCGCCACACCGCCCCGTTACCATCAACGGCGGTTACCAGATGCCCAGTTGGTACGACATCATTGCCATGAGCCCGGCCCGGGCGATCAGTCACGAAGAGCTGGAAATCTCGGCGCAGACCGTGATGGACCTGATCGAAGCGCAGCGTGACAGCGGCATCGACCCGGCGCGGATCTTCCTGGCCGGCTTCTCGCAAGGTGGCGCGGTCGTGCTGCACACCGCCTATCGCCGCTGGCAGGGGCCGCTGGGCGGTGTTCTGGCGCTTTCGACCTACGCCCCCACCTTCAGCGACGGCATGAGCGTGTCGGCCAGCCAGCAACGGATCCCGGCCTATTGCCTGCACGGTTACCACGATGAGGTGGTGCTCAATGCCATGGGCCGCACCGCCTACGAGTATCTGCAATCACTTGGGGTCGATGCCCAATGGCAGGAATACCCGATGGGCCATCAGGTGTTACCGCAGGAGATTGCCGACATCCAGACCTGGCTGAGCGCAAGACTGGGGTAACACCGCCTGAGGTCTGTTGCCACTACGCCGAGCCAGCAACTTGCTTTACACTGCTCGGCGTACATTCCTTGACCAACTGACGAGATGACCGTGCTCAAAGCACTCAAGAAGATGTTCGGTAAAAGCGAGGCTGAGCCGCTCGCGCCTGTGCCGACAACATCCAGTTCCGCTGCCGTGATCAGCACTGAAAGCCACCCAGCCCGAACTGCCGCGCCGCAGCCGGCCAAGCCCCAGGACAGCACGCAGGCCCCGCCACGCCCGATGCGGGCAGACAAACCCCGTGCAGACAAACCTGCCGAGGACAAGGCAGTGGCGAAGCCGCGCGCCGAACGCCAGCGCCCGGCCCGCAAACCCAAGCCCGTCGACACCTGGAAGCCTGAAGATTTCGTTGTCGAACCTCAGGAGGGCAAGACCCGCTTCCATGACTTCAAGCTCGCCCCGTCGCTGATGCACGCCATTCACGATCTGGGCTTTCCTTATTGCACCCCGATCCAGGCCGGCGTTCTGGGTTATACCCTCAAGGGTCAGGACGCCATTGGTCGGGCCCAGACCGGCACCGGCAAGACCGCAGCCTTTCTGATTTCGACCATTACCCAGTTGCTGCAGACCCCTGCGCCCAAAGAGCGCTACATGGGCGAGCCGCGCGCGCTGATCATCGCCCCGACCCGCGAGCTGGTGGTCCAGATCGCCAAGGACGCTGCAGCGCTGACCCGCTACACCGGGCTGAACGTGATGACCTTCGTCGGCGGGATGGACTTCGACAAGCAGCTCAAGCAGCTCGAATCGCGCTTTTGCGACATTCTGGTCGCCACTCCGGGCCGTCTGCTGGACTTCAATCAGCGTGGCGAAGTGCATCTGGACATGGTCGAAGTCATGGTCCTCGACGAGGCTGACCGCATGCTCGACATGGGTTTCATTCCCCAGGTGCGCCAGATCATCCGCCAGACGCCGCCCAAGAGCGAACGTCAGACCCTGCTGTTTTCGGCCACCTTCACCGATGATGTGATGAACCTGGCCAGGCAGTGGACCACTGACCCGGCGATTGTCGAGATCGAGGCCGAGGGCGTGGCCAATGCCAATGTCGAGCAGCATGTGTATGCGGTGGCTGCGGCCGACAAGTACAAGCTGCTGTACAACCTGGTCAGCGACAATGGCTGGGAGCGGGTGATGGTGTTTGCCAACCGCAAGGATGAGGTACGCCGTATCGAGGAGCGCCTGGTGCGCGATGGCGTGAATGCTGCGCAGTTGTCCGGTGATGTGCCGCAGCACAAGCGGATCAAGACGCTGGAGGGGTTTCGCGAGGGCAAGATTCGTGTGCTGGTCGCCACCGATGTGGCAGGTCGGGGGATTCACATCGACGGTATCAGCCATGTGATCAACTTCACCTTGCCTGAGGTCCCGGATGATTATGTGCACCGTATCGGTCGTACAGGCCGGGCCGGTGCCGAGGGTGTATCGATCAGTTTTGCCGGTGAGGATGATTCGTACCAGTTGCCGGCGATCGAGGAAAAGCTGGGGCGCAAGATCAGTTGCGAGATGCCGCCGACCGAACTGCTGCGGGCAGTGGAGCGTAAGCGCTCCTGAGCTTGTCGCGCAGCAAACACAGAACCCCGTGGGAACTTGGCCTGGGCGGCATTCCGACGAAGAGGCCGGTAAAGTCACTGCATTTGCTGTGAACTTACCACCGTATTCGCGACCAAGGTCGCTCCCACTGGGGGCATAAAGCGCCCAGATTTACAGCTAGCGGACGCCGCCCGGCCGCTCCTGCCGGGCCTGCCAGAGCGCCTTACCCAACCGTATCCCAGCGATCTGCGGCCTGCTGATCGCTGCTACGCCCATCCACCCAGCGCTGCCCTTGCGGCGTGGTTTCGCGTTTCCAGAACGGTGCGCGGGTCTTGAGGTAGTCCATGATGAATTCGCAAGCCTCAAACGCCGCCTGACGGTGGGCGCTGGTGACGCCGACGAAGACGATCGGTTCGCCCGGCTCGAGGTTGCCGACCCGGTGCAGCACTTCAACGCCCAGCAGCGGCCAGCGTTGCCGCGCCTGGTCGACGATCTTGCCCAGCGCCTTTTCAGTCATGCCGGGGTAGTGCTCCAGGAACATCCCGGACACCTCCAGGCCCTCGTTGAAGTCACGTACGTAGCCCACGAAGCTGACCACCGCCCCAACCCCACGATTGGCCGCATGCAACGCGTTGACCTCGGCGCCAGGATCAAAGGTCGCGGCCTGGACACGAACACTCATGTTCAGCCTCCGGTTACCGGTGGAAAGAACGCCAGTTCATCGCCATCCTGAACCGGTTCGGCCAGGGAGCAGAGTTCCTGATTACGGGCGCACATCACCCCCGCTTCGCCCAGCACCTGCCAGACGCCATCACGGGCCAGCAAGTGCTGACGCACGGCATCGAGGCTGGAGAAGTCGCCCGCGAGCTGTTCACTGTCGCGCCCCAGCACCTCACGGTAGCGGGCGAAGTACTGCACGGTCAGGCTCATTGCTCAGACTCCTGATCCACCACGAAGTGGCCGCTCTTGCCGCCGAGTTTTTCCAGCAGCCGCACCGCCTCGATGACCATGCCGCGGTCCACCGCCTTGCACATGTCATAAATGGTCAGCGCCGCCACACTGGCGGCGGTGAGCGCTTCCATTTCCACCCCGGTCTGCCCGGACAGCTTGCAGCGGCTGGTGATCAGTACCGCGTTCGTACCCTCGGCCTGCAGCTCGACCTTGACGCCGGTCAGCATCAATGGATGGCAGAGAGGGATCAGGTCACTGGTCTTTTTCGCCGCCTGGATACCGGCAATACGCGCAACGGCGAACACATCGCCCTTGGGATGGCCACCGGCGACGATCATTTGCAGGGTCGATGGCAACATGCGCACCCGCGCCTGGGCCACCGCTTCGCGGAAGGTCACCGCCTTGTCGGTCACATCGACCATATTGGCGCGACCTTGGGAATCTAGATGAGTCAGCACAACCTTCACTCCGGAACAGGAGTGAAGATTGTAAACCCAAATGCTGCGACTCATGAGGTACGAGTGAGCTTGCTCACGAAAGCAGACAGCGCATTCGTGGCGCCTGGTGAATTCGCGAGCAAGGCGGATCGCCGCCCGCTCGCTCCAACTGCTACAGATGGCTCTCGGCGTACTCGGCGAGGATCGAGCGTGGCACCCCTTGCAGGGTGATGTGCACGCCGTTGGGGAAATCCTTGAAGCGCTCCGTCAGGTAGGTCAGCCCCGAACTGGTGGCCGACAGGTAAGGGGTGTCGATCTGTGCCAGGTTGCCCAGGCAGACCACTTTGGAACCGGCACCGGCACGGGTGATGATGGTCTTGATCTGGTGCGGGGTCAGGTTCTGGCATTCATCGATCAGGATCAGACTCTGCTGAAAGCTGCGACCACGGATGTAATTGAGGGATTTGAACTGTAGCGGCACTTTGCTAAGGATGTAATCGACGCTGCCATGGGTGTTTTCGTCCTCCATGTGCAAGGCTTCGAGGTTGTCGGTGATGGCGCCCAGCCAGGGTTCCATTTTCTCGGCCTCGGTACCGGGCAGGAAGCCGATTTCCTGATCCAGGCCCTGCACGCTGCGGGTGGCGATGATGCGCCGGTAGCGTTTGGTGACCATGGTCTGTTCGATGGCTGCGGCCAAGGCCAGGATGGTTTTGCCGGAGCCGGCGGCGCCGGACAGGTTGACCAGGTGAATGTCCGGGTCCAGCAATGCAAACAGCGCCAGGGCCTGGTAGATATCACGTGGCTTCAGGCCCCAGGCTTCCTGATGCAGCAGCGGCTCCTGATGCATGTCGAGGATGATCAGTTCGTCATTCTTGACGCCCTTGACCCAGCCCACGAAGCCTTGCTCATCGATGATGAACTCGTTCATGTGCACTTGCGGCAGGTTTTCGTTCAGTTGCACCCGGTGCCAGGTGCGGCCGTGGTCCTGACGGGTTTCGACCTTGTTGACCCGCTCCCAGAACGAGCCGCTGAGTTCGTGATAGCCGCGTGACAGCAGCGAGACGTCATCGACCAGCTGGTCGGTGCTGTAGTCCTCGGCGGCAATGCCACAGGCGCGCGCCTTGAGGCGCATATTGATGTCTTTGGTGACCAGCACGACCGAGCGGTCCTTGCGACGTGCGTGCAGATCAATCAACTGGTTGATGATGATGTTGTCGTTGAGATGCTCGGGCAGCGGACTGCTGGACTCCTCGCGCTTGCTCATCAGGATCGACAGACTGCCTTTGAAAATACCGGTACCACGGTCGATGGGCACGCCCTTCTCGACATCCTCGGGTGAGGCTTCACCGAGGGTCTTGTCGATCAGGCGAATGGCCTGGCGGCACTCGGCAGCGACCGAATGCTTGCCATCCTTGAGCTTGTCCAGCTCCTCCAGGACGGTCATGGGGATGGCGACGTGATGTTCTTCGAAATTCAGCAGAGCGTTCGGATCATGGATCAATACGTTGGTATCGAGCACGTAAAGGATAGGCTGGTTGTTGGAGGGGCTGCGTCCGTGATCATCCATACTCGCTCACCTTTATAGAAGCCAGGCAGCACGGTCTCAATGGGTCACCGTGCCACGGGAAGGCCGCCGAGCGCTGTCCTTGAGGCAGGACAGCAAGCGCTCAAGGTGGGTCTTGTCTGACGCCACCTGTGTTGCAGGTTTCGGCGGTCTGACTCAGGTAATACCGCAAAACAGATGACAGAAAAAAGTACTTTGACAGTTTTTTGAAATTTATTTCACAGGGTGACCAATAGCGCTTGGCGCAGGGCCATCAGCCCGCTACAGTCGCTAATTGAGTGCATCCGGATCAGCCTCGCTGGCGGGCATCTGCATCTGTCCCGGCTCGATCCGCTGTACCGGCCCGGCACCCGCCGGCCCTGGCTCAGAAGGCGTTGGTTGTTGAGGCTGCGGCTCCTGCGGTGCCTGTGCAGGCTGCTCCTGATCCGTTGGCTGCTCTTCAGACGTCTGCTGCTCTTGCAGCGCCTGCTGTTCTTCGAGTTCCTGCTGCTCTTTGGCCCGCAGCGCTTCCTGCAAATGCCGCTCCTGAGCCTCCAGCGCTTGCTGCTCCTGCTGTTGCGAGTCCTCTGGCGCTCGCTCGATCGTGCGGCAGTCTTCCCAGGTCAGCTCACTCTGTGCGCTATTGGCCAGCAACAATGGCAAGGCCGACTGAGCGCGGTTACCGGTGTCATGGAATACCACCGTGCCTTTGCGCCAGAGCAGCATCAGGGTCTGTACCCGGTCGCTGATCTGCGCCGAATTCAGCCGGCCCAGGTTGTCCTGGGCATCAATGGTCCATAACGAGACCCGCAGATCCTGTGCACGGAAGAACTCGCCGCTGTCCGGGCGTCGATGGCCATAAGGCGGACGAAACAGCGGCACCATGCTGTCGGGCAGAATGCGCTCGACCAGGTCGGCGCTGCGTTGCACCGAACCTTGCCAGTCACGCCACTGGCTATGCGAGCGATACTCCCAGCCCTGAATCCCGACGCATTGCTGGCGATACAGATTTTGCAAGGCACTGGCCGAACTGCTGTTCAAACGTGCTTGCAAGGGCTTGCCGAGGACAAAGAAGGTGGCGGTCATCTTCTGCTGGCGCATGAAGTCCGCCAGCCAGTCGGTGTCGCCATTAACCGGGCTCGGCCCGCCTTCGAAGTTGAGCATAAAGGACCGGTCAGGCATGTCGTCACCGGTCAGCTCATCGGAGTTGTAGCGGGCGATCTCGCTGCTGGTCTGGGGAAACAGGGCCGCCTTGTAGAGCAACTCGTCGAGATACTGGCGGTGGAACAGTGCGCTCGGTGCCCCCCAGGCGGCATAGAAGGAATCGGGCGCGATGCTGAATTCCTCGGCGCGCTGGCGCAGTTGCTCCATGTCCTGGGCATAGACACAGAAGTTGGCATCGGTGGTGCAACTCACCCGCGCCTGACGAAAATTCTCCAGCAGGCGCACCCACAACCGGTGGCGCAGCAGATTGATCGACGCCATGTTCACGTAGCGCAGCCCCAGACGGGCTTTCAAGGCTTCCTCGTCCTGCTGCTCGCTGAGCCACAAGGCACGCGCGAAACCGAGAATCTCGGCCCGCGAGGCCACATCGAACAGGGCAGGGCTTTCCAGGCGCTCGGGCCAGATGCTGCGATCGATCAGGGCCACATCCGGAACCGCCGCATGAACCTTGACGCCCAACAGACACGCGAAAACTGCCAGAACGATACGCAAACCCTGTGCTCCCTCGATTTTAATGCTGACGGCGATCCAGGCGGCACTATAGCCGATTGAGCGGCAGCGTTAACGGCTATGAACCCTATAGCTGGAGTGATCTGCCATCAGCCCCTAGAATCGGCGCACGATTTAAGGAGTGCCGCCCATGCTGATGGTGATATCCCCAGCCAAGACCCTCGATTTCGAGACCCCGCCCACCACTACCCGTCACACCCTGCCCCAGTATCTGGACCATTCCCAGCAACTGATTACCCAGTTGCGCGAGCTGACGCCCCCGCAGATCGCCGAGCTGATGCATCTGTCGGACAAGCTGGCCGGCCTGAATGCTGCACGTTTTGGCAGCTGGAATCCGGACTTCAACCTGGCCAATGCCAAACAGGCATTGCTGGCGTTCAAAGGCGACGTGTACACCGGCCTGGCTGCCGAGACGCTCAATGAAGCCGGCCTGGACTACGCCCAGCAACACCTGCGCATGCTCTCGGGCCTGTATGGCCTGCTGCGGCCGCTGGACCTGATGCAGCCTTACCGCCTGGAAATGGGCACCCGGCTGGCCAATGCCCGTGGCAAGGACCTGTATGCCTTCTGGGGCACCCGGATCAGTGAGTGGCTGAATCAGGCGCTGGCCGATCAGGGCGACGACCTGCTGCTCAACCTGGCGTCCACCGAATACTTCTCGGCGGTCAAGCGCAGCGCCCTGCAGGCACGGGTCATTGATACCGAGTTCAAGGACTTCAAGAACGGCCAGTACAAGATCATCAGTTTCTACGCGAAAAAAGCACGCGGCATGATGAGCCGTTTTGTCATTGATGAACGCATCCAGTCGCCTGAAGCACTTCAGGGGTTTGATGTGCAGGGTTACTACTACAGTGCCGAACAGTCCACGGCTAATAAGCTGGTGTTCCTTCGTGACGCACCTGCCGACTGATTGATGCCCTGCTGACACCTCCCGCTTCCCGGCCCGGTAAGGCAGATAGCCATTACCGGGGCCGCGGCTGTCAAGTTCCTGCAATAAACCGCCGGATAAGTGGCGCCTGAAAAATGGCAAAAGGGTCTATGATTCTTTTACTTCTTCACGCTTATCGAAAAAAAATCATTTTTTTAGCCGATGGCCTGTGGCCTTAGATGGTTAATGGCCACTAACCATCAAACTAGCTGAAACGCTTAACTTTAAAGGACCGGGCCGGGGGCAGCCATCATTTTGCAACTACCCGGCTAGTTGACCAACTTTGAAAATTTGCTGAAAACGGGACGAGTGGCCCGGAACTATTTCATGCCACTCAGGTTCCTACATCCCGTAACGATTCAGGCCCACCATGTAGGTAATAACTTACAGCGACACGGAGAGCGACAGGGGTTACCACAACGTAGTTTGATCACTGGGATGATCAAGGCTGTCGGTATCGAATCAATACATAGACTTATAACGTCAGACAGGAAAGACATTGAGCCGAACGCTTCAGACAGGACGAGACAGGATGGCGAGGCCCTGGCCCCGCAGTGTTGCTGATCTTACGGGCTGATGAAGGCGGTTCAGTAAGTGGTACATGACTCCCAGAGCAAACCCCTGCCCTCACGGACAGGCTATTTGCCACGTGTACCTGGCGTCAATTGAGTCGGCCCTCCCTGTATTTGGCTACTCATTAAATTAAACATGCCTGCGTTAGTTAAGTGACTTGTTATAAGCCACCGCTGCCGACGTAGGGAATCTGCTGGCCCGCGTTTCATACCCAGCAACTTTTAGTTAGGCGTTACAATCGAGGAGAGTGCGATGCGTATCAGCATTTTTGGTTTGGGTTATGTCGGTGCTGTATGTGCCGGATGCCTTTCTGCACGGGGTCATGACGTTGTCGGTGTAGATATCTCTGCCGAGAAGATTGCCCTGATCAATAACGGTAAGTCGCCCATCGTCGAGCCCGGTCTGGGCGAGTTGCTGGAACAAGGTATCCGGACCGGCAAACTGCGCGGAACCACTGACTTCTCCGAAGCCATCCGCAGTACTGACCTGTCGATGATCTGTGTCGGGACGCCCAGCAAGAAGAACGGTGACCTGGAACTTGATTACATCGAATCGGTGTGCCGCGAGATCGGTTACGTCCTGCGCGAAAAAAACTCGCGCCACACGGTAGTGGTGCGCAGCACCGTACTGCCAGGCACGGTCGCCAATGTGGTGATCCCGATCCTGGAAGATTGCTCGGGCAAGAAGGCCGGCGTCGATTTCGGCGTGGCGGTCAACCCGGAATTCCTGCGCGAAAGCACCGCAATCAATGACTATGACCAACCGCCAATGACCGTCATCGGCGAGTTCGACAAAGCCTCCGGGGACGTGCTGCAGTCGCTGTACGAAGAGCTGGATGCGCCGGTGATCCGCAAGGACATCGCGGTCGCCGAGATGATCAAGTACACCTGCAACGTGTGGCACGCCACCAAGGTGACCTTCGCCAACGAGATCGGCAACATCGCCAAGGCGGTCGGCGTCGATGGTCGTGAAGTGATGGAAGTGGTCTGCCAGGACAAGACCCTGAACCTGTCGCAGTACTACCTGCGTCCGGGCTTCGCCTTCGGCGGCTCGTGCCTGCCCAAGGACGTCCGCGCCCTGACCTACCGTGCCGGCAGCCTGGACGTCGAAGCGCCGCTGCTCAACTCGCTGATGCGCAGCAACGTCTCGCAGGTCCAGAACGCCTTTGACATCGTTGCCAGCCACGACACCCGCAAGGTTGGCCTGCTGGGGCTGAGCTTCAAGGCCGGCACCGACGATCTGCGTGAAAGCCCGCTGGTGGAACTGGCCGAGATGCTGATCGGCAAGGGCTTTGAGCTGAGCATCTACGACAGCAACGTCGAGTATGCCCGCGTCCATGGTGCCAACAAAGACTACATCGAATCGAAGATCCCCCACGTCTCCTCGCTGCTCAACGCGGACTTCGACAAGGTCATCAACGACTCGGACATCATCATTTTGGGTAACCGTGATGAGCGCTTCCGCGCGCTGGCCGACAAAGCGCCGGAAGGCAAGCGGGTGGTCGATCTGGTGGGCTTCATGTCCAAACCGACCACTGAAAACGGCCGCGCCGAAGGCATTTGCTGGTAAGCGCAGCAGTAAGTTTTAAGCGGCAAGCTTCAAGCTGTCAGCCGCTGCCCCAAGTCCGGAGCCTGATGTTCCTGACCTGTGGTTTGCAGCTGACAGCTTGCAACTAATCCGAAGGATGCTTCTGATGGACAGGCTTAAAAACGGCCTTTTGCAGGCTGCCGGTTGGCTGTTTTACCTGACTTTGCTGGGTGCGCTGGTGACTGCGCTGCCAACCAGCATCTTCGACTCGCAGTCGAAGAACTTCATTTTCCTCATCGGTATCGTCGGTATCTGGCGCTATTCGATGGGCGCCACGCACTTTGTGCGCGGCATGCTGTTTCTCTACGTCGTCTACCCACGCCTGCGCCGCAAAATGCGCAAGCTGGGCGAGCAAGCCAACCCTTCCCACGTGTTTCTGATGGTCACCAGTTTTCGGATCGATGCCAGCACCACCGCCCAGGTGTATAGCTCGGTCATTCAGGAAGCCATCGACTGCGGGCTGCCGACCACCGTGGTCTGCTCGCTGGTCGAGCTGTCTGACGAGCTACTGGTCAAAAGTCTCTGGGAACGCCTCAATCCACCGGAGCGGGTCAGCCTGGATTTCGTCCGGATTCCCGGCACCGGCAAACGTGACGGCCTGGCCTACGGCTTTCGTGCCATCTCCCGGCACATGCCCGATGACCGTGCGGTGGTGGCAGTGATCGACGGCGATACCGTGCTCAACAAAGGCGTGGTGAAAAAGACCGTGCCGTGGTTTCACCTGTTTCCCAATGTCGGTGGCCTGACCACCAACGAATTCTGCGAAGTGCTCGGCGGCTACGTGATGAGCGAGTGGCACAAGCTGCGCTTCGCCCAGCGGCACATCAACATGTGCTCGATGGCCCTGTCCAAGCGGGTACTGACCATGACCGGACGGATGTCGGTGTTCCGCGCCAGCGTGGTTACCGACCCGGAATTTATCGCCGACGTCGAGGCCGACTCGCTGCACCATTGGCGGCTGGGCACCTTCCGCTTTTTGACTGGCGACGATAAATCCAGCTGGTTCAGCCTGATGCGCCTGGGTTACGACACTTTTTATGTGCCCGACGCCGCCATCAATACCGTGGAGCACCCGCCAGAGAAAAGCTTCCTGAAAGCCAGCCGCAAGCTGATGTACCGCTGGTACGGCAATAACCTGCGGCAGAACTCCCGCGCCCTGGGGCTGGGCGTGCGACGCCTGGGCATCTTCACCAGCATCGTGCTGTTTGACCAGCGCGTGTCGATGTGGACCTCGATTCTGGGCCTGACCGTGGCGATCATCGCCAGCTTCAAATACGGCGGCGCGTTCCTGCTGATGTACCTGCTCTGGATCGGTATTACCCGCCTGATCCTGACCCTGTTGCTGGTCTGCTCGGGGCACCGGATCGGTCCGGCCTACCCGATCATTCTCTATTACAACCAGATCGTCGGCGCCCTGATGAAGATCTACGTGTTCTTCCGCCTGGATCGTCAGTCCTGGACCCGCCAGGACACCAAACTCAGCCGCGACATGGCCAGCTTCCAAGGCTGGTTCAACACCTGGTCGTCCCGAACCATGACCTTTTCAGCCGGCAGCATTTTTGTCGCTGTGTTGCTGACCATGGTCTGACCGGGCCTCTGAATCAATCGATCAATCAGGAAAACTCACCATGAATACCGCCGTGAACGCCAATGTCGTGCATGAATCCGAAGCCCAGCGCCAGCACGCCCGAGTCAAGCTGCCGGCCAAACTGCGCCTGCTCAACGGGGCGCCCAACGCGCCGCTGGTCAAGGTCGAAGACCTCAGTGCCGGCGGCCTGAGCTACATCGCCCCGAACCCGCAAGCCTTGCGCGTCGGCGAAGTGATCAAGGCGCGCATGCAGTTTCTGGTCGACAACCTGGGCCTGGCCATGGACGTCGAGTTGCTGATCCAGTCGATCAACCCAACCACCGGCCGGGTCGGTGCGCAGTTCCAGAACCTTGAGCCGCAGGACATCGCCACCCTGCGCCACCTGATTACCTCGCACCTGGCCGGCGACATCGTCAGCGTTGGCGAAGTACTGGCCACCCTGCAACGCGATAACTTCACCCGGCCGCGCAAGAACAAGGCCGGCGAAGGCGGCATGGGCTTCTTCGGGCGGCTGCGCGCCGTGACCTTCAGCCTGGGGATTTTCATTGTCGGCCTGGGTGCGTTCGGCTTCATTCTCAAAACCGTTTACGGCCTGTACTTCGTCAGCCACGCTTCGGCCGGCCTTGTCACCGTACCGAGCCTGGACGTGACCATGCCTCGTGAAGGCACGCTGCAAAGCCTGGTGCAGGTCAACCACGAGGCCGAGAAAGGCGCACCACTGGCCTCGTTCAACACCAACATGCTGGAGATGCTCAAGGGCGGCCTGGCCGGTGAAGACCTGCAACCGGCGAAGATTGAAGAGCTGTACGGCAAGCAACTGAGCGGCACCCTGACCAGCCCGTGCGACTGCGTTGTGGCTCGCCAACTGGTAGCCGACGGCCAATATGCCGCCAAGGGCCAGGTGATCTTCCAACTGGTGCCACGTAACACCCCGGCCACTGTTGAAGCCCGCTTCACCTATCGCCAGTTCCGTGACGTCAAGCCCGGCACCCAGGTCAGCTTCCAGATCGCCGGCGAAGATCAGGTGCGCACCGGCCGGGTGGTCAGCAGCGCCAACCTGACCAATAACGACCTGTCGACCGACATTCGCGTGCAAATCAAGCCTGACGAGTCGCTGAGCAGCGCCTTCATCGGCCGTCCGGTGGAAGTGGTCAGTGATCGCGGCCCATCGATGAACTGGCTGATCGATAAAGCCGTGGCTGCAGGTCTGTAATCATGAACCGTCCGCTTCGACGCTCGTCGATCTCCCCGCTGCTGTCCGTGACCACATTGGGCCAGGCTGTTGCTCTGGGACTGGCTGTGACCCTGGCTGGCTGCGCCGGCCTGCCCGATCAGCGCCTGGCCAATGAAGCCATGCAGAACGGCGATACTGCCCTGGCGGAGCGCAATTACCGGCAACTGGCCGAGCTGGGCTACAGCGATGCCCAGGTCGGTCTGGCCGACATTCAGGTGGCCAGCGGTGACCCGGCCCGCCTCAAGGAGGCCGAGGCCACCTACCGGGCTGCGGCGGCCACTTCGCCACGCGCCCAGTCACGCCTGGGCCGGCTGCTGGCCGCCAAGCCCGACGCCACCGATGCTGAACGCAAAGAAGCCCAAGGGCTGCTGCAAAAAGCTTTCGCCAGTGGCGAGTCTGGCAGCCTGTTGGCGCTGGCCATGCTTTACCTGCAATACCCGCACAGCTTCCCTGAGGTCAACGCCCAGCAGCAGATCAGCCAGTGGCGCAGCATGGGCTATGCCGAAGCCGGCCTGGCACAGATCGTTCTGTACCGCACCCAAGGCACCTACGAGCAGCATCTGGATGAAGTCGAGAGCATCTGCAAACAGGCGCTGGCCAGCACCGACATGTGCTACGTCGAACTGGCCACGGTCTACCAGACCCGTGGCCAGGCCGACCAGCAAAAAGCCCTGCTCGACCAGCTCAGAAGTGCCTACTCGGCCGGCCGTGTCGACGCCCAGCGCGTCGACAGCGTAGCCCGGGTACTGGGCGATGCGCAGGTCGGCAGCCCTGATCCGCAAACCGCCCAGCAATTGCTCGAAGGCATCGCGCCGGGCTACCCGGTGTCATGGGTCACCCTGGCCAAGCTGCTCTACGACTTCCCGGAGCTGGGCGACGTCGACAAGATGATGGAGTACCTGGACAACGGCCGCGCCGCCGACCAGCCGCGCGCCGAACTGCTGCTGGGCCGACTCTACTACGAAGGTAAATGGGTGCCGGCTGACGCGAAGAAAGCCGAGCAGCACTTGAGCAAGGCCAGTGCCAGCGAACTGTCTGCCCACTACTACCTGGGCCAGCTGTACCGCCGTGGCTATCTCGGTCAGGTCTACCCGCAAAAAGCCGTGGATGAACTGCTGCTCGCCGCCCGTGGCGGGCAGGCCAGCGCGGACTTCGCCCTGGCGCAGCTGTTTTCCCAGGGCCGCGGCATCAAGCCTGACCTGGTCAATGCCTGGGTCTTCAGCCAACTGGCCAAGACCCACAATCCGACCCCGCAGGCCGATGAACTGGCCCAGCAGATCAACCCACAACTGTCACCCGCACAACTCGCCGCTGCCCAGCAGCTGTTGCAACGCGAGCAAAAAGCCCGGGGCGCGACCGCCAGCCAGAACGCGCTGGTCCTGCAGACCCTGCAAAAAGACGACGGTGAGGAAGCACTATGAAGCTGAACCCTTTGATGGCCGCTGGCATGGGCCTTGGTTTCACCCTGCTGTGGGCCTGCCCGACGCTGGCCGCCATGACTGAAGAAAAAAACTTCGGCCTGGAAGCGAAGATCACCGCGCAAAGCGAAGATGACCGCGACCTGGGCACCCGCTCCGGCGGTGACGTCAAGGGTATCGGCCTGGACCTGCGCCCCTGGGTATACGGCGAGCGCGGCAACTGGAGCGGCTACGCCATGGGCCAGGTGGTCACCGCCACCGATACCATCCAGACCGACCCGCTGGAACAGACCACCATCGACAGCAATGGCCAGAGCGGCACGCAGATCTCCCGCGGTAACGCCAGCGAACGTGAAGTCGACAAGACCTACGCCGCGCTGCGTGAATTCTGGATCGGCTACAGCGGCTTCACCCCCTACCCCGGGGAAGTACTCAAATTCGGCCGCCAGCGCCTGCGCAACGCTGATGGCCAGTGGCACGACACCAATATCGAAGCGCTGAACTGGACCTTCGACACCACCCTGCTGCGTGCCGAACTGGGTGCCGCTCAGCGTTTCAGCGAGTACCGCACCGACCTCACCGAACTGGCGCCGGAAGACGAAGACCGTCAGCACCTGTTCGGCTCGGCCAGCTATCAATGGACGCCAGGCCACTGGGCCGGCATCCGCGCCCACCACAGCCATGACGACGGCAAGCTCAAGCGCAGCGGCGAAGTGCTCGACGATCTGGACAAGACCGCCAATGGCGACCTGACCTGGGTCGGCCTGAACGTCGACAGCGATGCCTATAACCATCGCAATACCCACACCGTCAATTACTGGGGCAGCCTGACCTGGCTGACCGGTAACCGCGACCAGATCGGCGCCAACTACGACAACACCACCGACCAGTATCTGGCCGGCGACAAGACCGGGCGTAACGTCAATGGCTGGGCGACTGACCTGGGCATCCGCCTGCGTCTGGACCCGCAATGGCAAGTGGGCGCCGCGTACTCGCGCGCCAGCAAGGATTACGAACAGAACGGCCTGGAGAGCAACCGCTCGAACTGGACCGGCACCCGCTCGCGCGTGCACCGCTTCGGTGAAGCCTTCCAGGGTGAAATGGCCAACGTCGAAAGCGCTTCGCTGTTCGCCTCCTGGCAGTTCAACGAGGAGTACGACGCCTCGCTGATCTACCACAAGTTCCGCCGCGTCGATGGCAACGCCGGCATCGGTGGCGCCGGGATCAACCCGACCCGTGAAGTGATCGATGCCAGCGGCATCCCGACCAATACCTTCAGCTCCCTGCCGCTGGAAGACGGCCGTAAGGATCTGGGTCAGGAGATGGACCTGGTGGTCACCAAGTACTTCAAACAAGGCCTGCTGCCGGCAGCGTTGAGCCAGTCGTTCGATGAGCCGTCGGCGCTGGTGCGCCTGCGCGCCGGGGTGTTCAAGCCGGGTGATGCCTATCACGACCAGGTCGACAGCTACATGCATCGCGCCATTGTCGATGTCATCTGGCGCTTCTGAAGCGACGGCCCAAGGAGTGCGATGAAATGAATCGTCAGATCAACAACGCCAGGCCGCGCCATTGGCCGCATACCCTGCTCGAAAGCGCAGTGCTGGGCAGCGCCTTGCTGGTGGCCAGTGCCGCACTGGCCAACACCCCGGTGGTCAGCGAACCGGCCAAGTCGGTGGTCAAGGAGCTGCAACAGGCCAAGACCTACACCATCACCAGCCCACCGGCCGAGCCACTGGCGATGCAGACCCCCGAGCTGCCCGACCTGTCCGGCTACACCACCGAGGCTGCGCTGCAAAAGATCGACCGCAGCGCCAAAGGCAAGGTGCGTGTCACGCGGATGATGGATGAAGAAACCGGCATGAAGGAGTTCGTCGGCGGCGACAACAAGATGGCCGAGTGGGTGGCGCGCCAGCGCGGTATTCCGCAGATCATCGTGGTCGAGAACGGCTATGCCAGCCTGCAGGACGTCGCCCGCCAGGTGCCCAAACAGATGCTCAGCGAAGTGTCGCCCGGCGTATTCATCGCCCGCGTGCCGATTCTGGTCAAGCAAACCGGCAGCCTGGAAATCGACAAGCGCACCACCGAACTGCGCCTGTCTCAGGAGCGCGGCGCGTTTCTGGTCAACGAAGGCAAGCTGCTGATCGCCAACACCCAGGTCAACGGCTGGAGCGAGACCCGCAACGGCCATTCCACGTGGCGCAAGGCCGGCGAATTCCGCCCGTTCCTGCTTAGCTGGGGCGGCTCGCAGACCTGGATCGCCAGCAGCAAGATGGCCAGCCTGGGTTATGACCAGAGCAAGTCTTACGGTGTGAGTATTTCCCAGTACACGCCCAATGCGGCCAAGGTGCTTAACCGCCCCGAGCCGACCGGCTGGATCATTGACTCGGAATTCTCGGACCTGTGGTACGGCTTCTACTGCTATGAAACCGAAAACTTCGTGATCAAGGGCAGCACCTACCGCGACAACATCGTCTACGGCATCGACCCGCACGACCGCTCGCACGGGCTGATCATCGCCGAGAACACCGTGTACGGAACCAAGAAGAAGCACGGGATCATCATTTCCCGCGAGGTGGACAACAGCTTCATCTTTCGCAACAAGAGCTACGACAACAAGCTCTCCGGCGTGGTCCTGGACCGTAACAGCGTCGGCAATATCGTCGCCTTCAACGAGATTTACCAGAACCACACCGACGGCATCACCCTGTACGAAAGCGGCAACAACCTGTTGTGGGGCAATCGGGTGGTGGCCAACCGTCGCCACGGTATCCGGGTGCGTAACAGCACCAACATCAAGCTCTACGACAACCTTGCCCTGGGCAATGGCCTGATGGGCGTCTACGGCCACATCAAGGACTTGAACGACACCGACCGCGACATCGACCTGGACCCGTTCGACGCCGAAGTTTCGCTGATCGTGGTCGGCGGCCAACTGGCCAGCAACGGTTCCGGCCCGCTGGCAATCGACTCGCCGCTGAGCGTCGAACTCTACAACGTGGCCATGCTGGCACCGACCAAAAGCAATGGCATCACCTTCAACGGCGTACTGGGCGAGAACCAGGAGCAGATCCTCGATCTGCTGGTGCGCCAGAAACGCGCCGTACTGATCGATCCCGTCGAAAGCCAGAGCGAGCTGCGCCCATGAGCCGAGAGACTTCCATGCATAGCCACCTGATCAAATGGCTGGGCCTGTCCAGCCTGACCCTGGGCCTGATGGCCGCTACCAGCGCTGCGCGTGCCGATGACAGCCAGGCGCCGAACTTCACTGCCGAGCCGTGCTGCCAACTGTGCCCGGCTGCCCATGATGCCAGTAACTACACCACCCGCTATCAGCAGAACTTCACTACCCTGATTCAGGCTGAGGGCGACTGGCTGTTCCGCACCAAAGAAGACCTGCGCACCGAGTTCGACACCACGCCGGCCGGCTATAAGCGCCTGCAAGAACTGCAACGCGCCTTCAAGCGCAAGGGCATCGACCTGGTGGTGGTCTATCAGCCAACCCGTGGCATGGTCGACCGCAACAAGCTGTTGCCGCAAGACCGCGCCAAATACGATTACGACACCGCGCTGAAGAATTACCAGGCCATGCTCGGCCGCTTCAGCAAGATGGGTTACTGGGTTCCGGACCTGAGCCCGCTGACCAGTGAAACCCAAGACCATGATTTCTACTTCCGTGGTGACCAGCACTGGACCCCTTATGGCGCCCAGCGCACCGCCAAGGTGGTGGCCGAGACGGTGAAGCAGATCCCGGGCTTCGACGAGATTCCCAAGCGCGAATTCGAAAGCCACAAATCCGGGCGCATGGGCAAGACCGGCACCCTGCACAACATGGCCGGCCAGCTGTGTGGCACCAGCTATGCGATCCAGTACATGGACCAGTTCGCCACTGAGCCCAAGGGCGAAGCCGGTGACGGCGACCTGTTCGGTGACTCGGGTAACCCGAAGATCACCCTGGTCGGCACCAGCCACAGCGGCAAGAACTACAACTTCGGCGGTTTCCTGCAGGAATACATCGGTGCCGACGTGCTCAACGTGGCCTTCCCCGGTGGCGGCCTGGAAGGCGCGATGATCCAGTATCTGGGCAGCGAAGACTTCCACAACAATCCGCCGAAAATCATCGTCTGGGAATTCTCGCCACTGTATCGCCTGGACCAGGACAGTATCTGGCGGCAGATGTTTGCCCTGCTTGATGACGGCTGCGATGCCAAGCCTGCGGTGCTCAGCGCCGAAACCAGCCTCAAGCCCGGCAACAACGAAGTGCTGGTTAACGGCAAGAACGGCATCAAGGACATTCGCAACTCGGCCAACCGGGTCGACATCCAGTTTGAAGACACGTCGGTAAAAACCCTCAAGGCGCGCCTGTGGTACATGAACGGCCGCCATGAAGACCTGAAGATCGAAAAACCGGAAACCGCCGACACTGATGGACGCTTCGCCTTCGACCTGCGCGAAGACGAAGACTGGGCCAGCCAGCAACTGCTGGCCCTGGAAATCGAAGGACCCGAAGCAGGTAGTGAGCCACAGAAAGTCAAAGCCCAGGTGTGCAAACGCAATGCATTGCCAGGTACCCAACAGCATTCTGCGCAAGCCGGATTATGAGGTGACTTATGCAGATATCCCGACCTGTCCGCCCCGCCCTGCTGTCGCTGGCCATCCTGGCCGCGACCGCCTGGAGCGGCGCGGCTGCGGCAGCAGCGCCGCTGATTCCGCCCCAGGGTTACTCGGCCCCTATCGAGAAGATGAAAACCGGCGATCACAACTTCAGTTGTGCCGCCATCCCGCAGCCGTACACCGGTGCGCTGGTGTTTCGCAGCAAATACGAGGGCTCCGACAAGGCCCGTGCAACCCTTAACGAAGACGCAGAAAAAGCCTTTCGTAACGCCACCCAGGACATCACCGACCTGGAGCGCGGGGTGAGCAAGGTGGTCATGCAATACATGCGTGACGGCCGCCCCGAGCAGCTTGATTGCGCGCTCAACATCCTGACCACCTGGGCCCGCGCCGGTGCGCTTGAGTCGCAGGAGTTCAACCATACCGGCAAGTCGATGCGCAAATGGGCGCTGGGCAGCATGTCGGCGGCGTACCTGCGGCTGAAGTTCTCCGACTCGCGGCCGCTGGCCAACCATCAGCAGCAGGCCCAGGAAATCGAAGCCTGGTTCAGCAAGCTCGGTGACTTGGTAATCAGCGACTGGAGCAACCTGCCGCTGGAAAAAATCAACAACCACTCGTACTGGGCCGCCTGGTCAGTCATGGCCACCGCCGTGGCGACCAACCGCCGCGACCTGTTCGACTGGGCCGTCAAAGAGTTCCGGGTCGCCGCCAATCAGGTCAGCCCGGAAGGTTTCCTGCCCAATGAAATGAAACGTCGCCAACGCGCGCTGGCTTATCACAACTACGCCCTGCCGCCGCTGGCGATGGTCGCCAGTTTCGCCCGCGCCAATGGTGTGGACCTGCGCCAGGAAAACAACGCGGCGTTGCAGCGCCTGGCCCAACGGGTGCTTGAAGGGGTACGCGACCCGGACGAGTTTGCCGACCGTGGTGGCGAGAAGCAGGACATGACGGATCTGAAAAAAGATCCGAAATTCGCCTGGCTGGAACCGTACTGCAGCCTCTACACCTGTGATGCCCAGGTGCTGGAGGAAAAGCACGAAAAGCAGCCGTTCAAGACCTTCCGCCTGGGCGGGGACCTGACCCGGGTCTATGACCCTAATCACGACCGTGACAACCAGTGATTGGGTAACACCGTAGGAGCGGCTTGAGCCGCGAATGATTCACAGCGAATTTCGCGGCTCAAGCCGCTCCTACAGATAGCAATGCGATGTCCCTCCTGTTTTTCATGGGGGGGTTTGGGGGGGCATTGGCCCTTATTGCCGGACTGACGGAGTAAAGACGGATGGTGTTTTCATCCAACGTGTTCCTGTTCCTGTTCTTGCCGATCTTCCTCGGCTTGTACTACGTGAGCGGGCAACGCTACCGCAACCTGCTGTTGCTGATCGCCAGCTACATTTTCTACGCCTGGTGGCGTATCGACTTCCTGAGCCTGTTCATCGCCGTTACGGTGTGGAACTACTGGATCGGCCTGAAGGTGGGCGCCGCCGGGGTACGGACCAAGACGGCGCAGCGCTGGCTGCTGTTGGGGGTGGCGGTCGACCTGTGCATCCTGGGCTACTTCAAGTACGCCAACTTCGGTGTCGACAGCCTCAACGCCATCATGACGTCCATGGGCCTGGAGCCGTTCATCCTGACCCACGTACTGTTGCCGATCGGTATCTCGTTCTACATCTTCGAGTCCATCAGCTACATCATCGACGTCTACCGGGGTGACACACCGGCGACCCGTAACCTGATCGACTTTGCCGCGTTCGTAGCGATCTTCCCGCACCTGATCGCCGGTCCCGTACTGCGTTTTCGTGACCTGGCCGACCAGTTCAACAACCGCACCCACACCCTGGACAAGTTCTCCGAAGGCTGCACGCGGTTCATGCAGGGCTTCATCAAGAAGGTGTTCATCGCCGACACCCTGGCCGTGGTTGCCGACCATTGCTTCGCGCTGGAGAACCCCAGCACCGGTGATGCGTGGCTGGGTGCGCTGGCCTATACCGCACAGCTGTACTTCGACTTCTCCGGCTACAGCGACATGGCCATCGGCCTGGGCCTGATGATGGGCTTTCGCTTCATGGAGAACTTCAAACAGCCGTACATCAGCCAGTCGATCACCGAATTCTGGCGGCGCTGGCACATCAGCCTGTCGACCTGGCTGCGCGACTACCTGTACATCACCCTGGGCGGCAACCGCGGCGGCAAGATCGCCACCTACCGCAACCTGTTCCTGACCATGCTGCTTGGCGGCCTGTGGCACGGCGCAAACATCACCTACGTGATCTGGGGCGCCTGGCACGGTATCTGGCTGGCCATCGAGAAAGCCGTGGGCATCAACACCAAGCCTTACAGCTTCAACGTGATCCGCTGGGCGTTCACCTTCCTGCTGGTGGTCATCGGCTGGGTGATCTTCCGTGCCGAGAACCTGCACGTCGCCACCCGTATGTACAGCGCGATGTTCAGCTTCAGCGACTGGCAGTTGTCGGAACTGACCCGCGCCAACCTGACCGGTCTGCAGATCGCAACCATGGTGCTGGCTTACGCGACCCTGGCGTTCTTTGGCCTGCGCGACTTCTACAGCGACCGGCCGGCCAAACAAGGCAAAGCCAAGGCCGACGGCCCGGCCACTGACCAGCCTGGCACCATCAAGGCGGTCCCGGGTGATGCCGCTGGCAGCATCCATGAGCCGGGCTTCACCGTGGGCCGCGAAGCCAATGTGCAGGCGGCCTACTGGCAGGCTGACTGGCCACGCTACGCCATGCGCGTGCTGGTGTTGCTGCTGTTCATCGCGTCGATCCTGAAACTGTCGGCGCAGAGTTTCTCGCCGTTCCTGTACTTCCAGTTCTGAGGAGCCTGACATGACCCGTTCATTACGCATCCTCTACATCGCGGTATTCATGAGCCTGCTGATCGTGCTGGGGCTCTGGTCGCTGGGCAGTTTCGCCAGCTTCACCAAGACCCCACAGCAGACGGTACTCAACGGACGCTGGACCAAGGCGGTGGAAACTCATTACGACGATGAGTTTCCGATCAAGCGCCTGAGCACCAACTTGTGGGCGGCGCTGGACTACAAGCTGTTCAACGAGGGCCGCCCAGGTGTAGTCCTGGGTGAGGACCAGTGGCTGTTCACCGATGAAGAGTTTGACGCCATCGCCGGCGGCGAAAAGAACCTGGCCGACAACCTGGCGCTGGTTCGCGGTGTGCAAGACACCCTGAACAAACAGGACGTTAAGCTGGTGCTGGCGATCATTCCGGCCAAGACCCGTCTGTACCCTGAGTTCATCGGTGAACACACCCCGGCGCGCCTGCATGCCGATCTGTACCAGCGCTTCCATCAACAGGTCGCCCAGGCCGGCATTCTTGCCCCTGACCTGCTGCAACCGCTCAAGGACGCCAAGCAGCGTGGCCAGGTATTCCTGCGCACCGACACCCACTGGACCCCGCTGGGTGCCGAAGTCGCCGCGCAGCAACTGGGCATGGCCATTGACCGCCAGGTGCAACTCAATGGTGAGCAGACCTTCGTCACCGCTGAGCAAGGCACTGCCGAGTACAAGGGCGACCTGACCAACTTCCTGCCGCTCGATCCGTTGTTCAGCAACCTGCTGCCCAAGCCCGATGCCCTGCAAAAGCGCAACACCGAAGCAGTCGGTGGCGCCAGTGAAGGTGACGAGGCGCTGTTCGCCGACAGCGAAATCCCGGTGGGCCTGGTCGGCACCAGCTACAGCGCCAACCCGAACTGGAACTTCCTGGGGGCACTCAAGCAGGCGCTGCGCAGTGATGTCGTCAACTACGCCGAAGACGGTCATGGCCCAGTGCTGCCAATGCTCAAGTACCTGCAGACCGAAGAGTTCAAAAACAACGCGCCACAAGTGGTGATCTGGGAATTCCCCGAGCGCTACCTGCCGGTACACAACGACCTGGGTGAATTCGATGCCAACTGGATCGCCCAACTGAAAAAGCCGCAAACCAGCCAGGACAACCTGGCACAGAACACCCAACCATCCGAGTCGCCCGAGCGGGCGCAAAACTGAGAGGACTGCCCTTATGACCTTGAAGACCACTGCCAATCGTTCGGCCAACACCACCCTGATCAAGCGCTGCGCGCTGGCCATGAGCCTGAGCCTGGGACTGGGCATCGCCGCACTGCCGGTGCAGGCCGCCGGTGACGCCGCCCTGTACGGCCCGACCGCCCCGAAAGGCTCGACCTTCGTGCGGGTCTATAACGCCAGCAACAGCGAAGTCAGCGCCAGCGTCGGCAACACGGCGCTCAATGACGTCGCGCCGCTGGGCAGCACTGCATTCAGCTTCATGCCAGGCGGCGACTACACCGCCAAACTCGGCAGCCAGAGCGTGCCGGTGAAGCTGGCCAGCGATCATTACTACACCCTGGTCAACCACGCCAACGGCAAACCGCAACTGGTCGAGGAAGCGCCGTTCAAGAACAAGCAGAAGTCTCTGGTGCGTCTGCAAAACCTCAGCGACCAGCCACTGACCCTGAAAACCGCCGACGGCAAGACCGACGTGGTCAAGAGCGTCGCGGCCAAGGGCACTGGCGAGCGTGAAATCAACCCGGTGAAGGTCAGCCTGGCGCTGTACAACGGCGACAAAAAAGTCTCTGACGTCAAACCGGTCGCCCTGGAGCGCGGTGAGGCAGCGGTGCTGTACGTCACCGGCAGTGGCAGCAGCCTGTCGCCGGTGTGGGTCAAGCCACCGGTTGAAACCCGCTAACCCGATTGCTGCCCCGGCACCTGCCGGGGCTCTGGAACAACAACAAGACGCAAGAATGGCAGTACCCGTACAGCCCCTATTGAATACTTCGGAGATGAAGAAAAATGATTCCAGTAATCCTGTCAGGCGGTAGCGGTTCTCGACTCTGGCCACTGTCGCGCAAGCAATTTCCCAAGCAGTTCCTGGCATTGACCGGCGAACACACGCTGTTCCAGCAGACTCTGGAGCGCCTGGTGTTTGAGGGTATGGAAGAACCCATCGTCGTGTGCAACAAGGAACACCGCTTTATCGTCAACGAGCAACTCGCCGCACTGAACCTCGACACCCAGGCGATCATCATGGAGCCGTTCGGCCGCAACACGGCACCGGCCGTGGCGCTGACCGCCATGCTGATGGTCAATGAAGGCAACGACGACCTGATGCTGGTGCTGCCGGCCGACCACGTGATCGAAGATCAGAAAGCCCTGCAACGCGCCCTGGCGCTGGCTACCATTGCCGCCGAACGTGGCGAGATGGTGCTGTTCGGCGTGCCGGCGACCAAACCGGAAACCGGCTACGGCTACATCCGTTCCACTGGCGACTCACTGCTGCCCGAAGGCGTGCGCCGGGTACAGAGCTTCGTCGAGAAACCCGACGAAAAACGCGCCAAAGAGTTCGTCGAAGCCGGTGGCTACTACTGGAACAGCGGCATGTTCCTGTTCCGCGCCAGCCGCTACCTCGAAGAGCTTAAAAAGCATGATCCGGACATCTACGACACCTGCGTGCTGACCCTTGAGCGCAGCAAGCAGGACGCCGGCAGCATCGACATTGACGAAGCCACCTTCGCCTGCTGCCCGGACAACTCCATCGACTACGCGGTCATGGAAAAGACCCAGCGTGCCTGTGTGGTGCCGCTGAGTGCCGGCTGGAGCGATGTGGGTTGCTGGTCGTCGCTGTGGGAGGTGCACGAGAAGGACAACCAGGGCAACGTCACCAAGGGTGATGTGGTTCTGCAAGACAGCCGCAACTGCATGATCCATGGCAACGGCAAGCTGGTGTCGGTGATCGGCCTGGACAACATCGTGGTGGTGGAAACCAAAGACGCGATGATGATCGCCCACAAAGACAAGGTCCAGGGCGTCAAGCAGATGGTCAACACCCTCAACGAGCGTGGCCGCAGCGAAACCCAGAACCATCTGGAAGTCTATCGTCCATGGGGCTCCTACGACTCGGTGGACATGGGCGGGCGCTTCCAGGTCAAGCGTATCTCGGTCAAGCCGGGTGCCAGCCTGTCGCTGCAGATGCACCACCACCGCGCCGAGCACTGGATCGTGGTCTCGGGCACCGCCCAGGTGACCTGCGACGAGAACGTGTTCCTGCTGACCGAAAACCAGTCGACCTACATCCCGATCGCTTCGGTGCACCGCCTGAAAAACCCCGGCAAGATCCCGCTGGAAATCATCGAGGTGCAATCGGGCAGCTACCTGGGTGAGGACGATATCGAGCGCTTCGAGGATGTCTACGGGCGCACCGACTCCATCGAGTCGGGGGTCAAGACCCAGACCATCGCGCGCTGATTCAGCACCGCAACACCTGCAGCATCTGATAACGCCCTGCCTTTGTGCAGGGCGTTGTCGTTATGCCGGTGGTAGGATGACCCGCATCATCACGTGCGAGGACACTCTTCCATGCTGATCGGCATCTTATTGATCCTGACCTGGCTCATCTTGCTATTGCGCTATCCGGCCAAGGCTTTGCCGGTGTCGCTGGTGGCCGCCATGGCGCTGGGTATCGTGGCTGCCACGGTCATCTGGCAAGACAGCCGGGAAACCCGCCAGTTGGAGCGCCTCGACCTGCGTTTGAATCTGGCACAAAGCTGCCCGGCCGACCGGCCGTTGCAGGTGAGCATCACCAATACCAACAAGACGCCGCTGCGTGAGTTGCGCTGGCGAGTGGCGGCTTATGTGCCGGGCGACACGGTGAACCTGGTGGATAACACCTACAATTCGGCGCGTTATCGTGGGCCGGGTGAGTTGCAGGCTGGCGCTTCGTGGCAGGAGTGCTTGCCATTGCCGGCATTGCGCAGTGGCTATCGGGCGCAGAGCCTGGAGTTTCGGGCCGAGCATTTGCAGGGGAGTTTTTCCAACTAATTTGAGTGGGCCAGGTAGGAGCGGCTTTAGCCGCGAAGGCCGCGAACAGCTTGATGTCGGTGCAAGGATCGTTGCCGCAGTTGTCTGAACTGAGGGTTTCACCCCGACGCTTGCTCCTGGCTTGGGTCCGCCCTGCGGGCGAACTTCCCTCCGTCCGGCATCGATTCGGGGGGCCAGCGCCCAAGTCGCGATTCGCGTCGTCTGTGCCATCTCGGTTTGAAAAGCAAGAGCAGATCGGCAACGGCAACGGCAACGGCAGACATTAAAAGCAGTATTTTATAAGGACTCTATATGCCCATTACTCTGATCACCGGTTGTTCCAGCGGCATTGGCCGTGCGTTGGCTGATGCGTTGCATGCCGCCGGTCATGAGGTTTGGGCCACGGCGCGCAAGGCTGAAGATGTCGCGGCGCTGGCCGCTGCGGGTTTCACTGCTGTGCAACTGGACGTCAACGATGCCACCGGGCTGGCGCAATTGGCTGCACGGCTGGAAACCCATGGGCTGGATGTGCTGATCAATAACGCCGGTTACGGTGCGATGGGGCCGTTGCTCGATGGCGGTGTCGAAGCGATGCAGCGTCAGTTTGAAACCAATGTCTTTGCGGTGGTCGGGGTGACCCGTGCACTATTCCCGGCATTGCGGCGCAATCGCGGCCTGGTGGTGAATATCGGCAGTGTCTCGGGTGTGCTGGTGACGCCGTTCGCCGGTGCCTATTGCGCTTCCAAGGCGGCGGTGCATGCGCTTAGCGAAGCGTTGCGTCTGGAGCTGGCGCCGTTCGGTATTCAGGTGATGGAAGTACAACCGGGCGCGATTGCTTCAAGCTTTGCGAAAAACGCCAGCCATGAGGCCGAGCAGTTACTTGATGAACAGTCGCCCTGGTGGCCGATCCGCGAAGGCATCCGCGCACGTGCACGCGCCTCTCAGGACAAGCCGACACCCGCTGAAGACTTCGCCCGTGGCGTGGTCGCCGCCCTGCAACGCCCTCGCCCGCCGCGCCTGTTACGGCTTGGAAATGGCTCGAAAGTCATGCCGCTGATGGCCTGGCTACTGCCTGGCAGCTTGCTTGGGTTTGCCTTGAAGAAGCGTTTTGGATTGGATCAGCGGTTGTAGCACTTGACATCCTCCCCGCCCTAAAGAGCGGGGATTCCTACAGCTAGACGGCGATGCCCCGCCGCAAGAATGTTCCGGGCCGCGTTCACATCGCGGTCGTGGGCTGTACCGCAGCACACGCAAGTCCATTCTCTTATTCGCAAACCGGCTCTACCTTTCGGACT
>NZ_JANJFL010000059.1:0-2857 GCF_024584215.1 Pseudomonas sp. LJDD11 | reverse complement strand
GGCGATCTTCCTCGACCGCCTGACCCAGGCGATGGGTGAAAGAACCGCCGCCGAGCCTGGCCGGCGCTGGTATCACACCGGGCCGCTGGGCCTGCTGCTGCGCCTGTTCGGCGCCAACCCGGCTGCAGGGCGGCGCAAGACCGCCTGATTCATTCCCCTCTTGACCTGCCGTACTTGAATAACAACCAGAAGAAGGTATGCCACGATGTTTGAATTCAAGATATCCCAGCGCTTTAGCCAATGTGCCTGCGCCGTCGCGCTGGCGGTCGTGTCACTGGGCATGGCGACAGGCGCCAGCGCGGCGAGCTTCGAAAAACCGGGCGACGGCGTGAAGATCACCCCGGCCTTTCCGACCGTCGATGAAGAACGCTTTCGCGGTGAAATCGCCATCGAGGGTCTGCGTGAGCTGGGTTACAACGTCCAGAAACCCAAAGAAACCGAATACGCCACCATGGTCCTGGCGGTTGGCTTCGGCGATGCCGACTTCAGCGTCAACCTGTGGGACAAGTTGCATGCCAGCTTTTATCAGAAGGCCGGTGGCGACGCGGCGATGATCAAGGCAGGCGACATTCTGCCGGGCGTATTGCAGGGTTACCTGATCGACAAGAAAACCGCCGATGCCTACAACATCAAGTACATCACCGACCTGAAGAAACCGGAAATTGCCAAGCTGTTCGATGTGGATGGCGATGGCAAGGCTGACCTGACCGGCTGCAACCCCGGCTGGGGCTGCGAGCTGGTGATCGCCCACCACATGAAGGCGTACGAGCTGGACAAGACCGTGCATGTCAACCAGGGCTCCTACTTCGCCCTGATGGCCGACACCATCACCCGCGCCAAGGCCGGCAAGCCGGTGCTGTATTACACCTGGACCCCGCAATGGGTGGCCGGTGTGCTGGTCGAGGGCAAAGACGTGGTCTGGCTTGAAGTGCCCAAGACCGACCTGCCGGGCGGCGATAACAGCGTCAACACCCAGTACCAAGGCAAAAACCTCGGCTTTGCCGTGGACAAGGTCGAAGCCGTCCTGAACCGCAAGTTCGCCGAGAAGAACCCGGCGGCGCTGAAGTTCCTGTCGCTGGTGCAGATCAGCGCCGCCGACGAAAGCGCGCAGAACCTGAAGATGCAGAACGGCGAAAACAAAGCGGCAGACATCCGTCGCCACACGCAGGAATGGATCACCGCACACCGTGCCGACTTCGACGGCTGGCTGCAGGCCGCCCGGGACGCCGCCAAGAAGCCGTAAACCGTTCGCTGGCAGTCGGCTGCCCCTGTCCGGTGGCTGCCGGCTTGCCAGCGAAGCTTTTGACGACTGGCATTACAAAAACAAGGAACGTCCAGCCATGATGACCTCACCCTTCTCCATCGCGCACCACGCCCGGCGTATCGAGCCGGGCCGCGTTACCGACAGCCCGTGCAAACCCGACGGCTCGGAAAACAACAACGACCGGGTCGAGATCGGCCCGACCCCGCTGGCCTTCGCCGAGTGGGATGCCCTGGGCCTGCAGGCGCCGCAGCTGGCAGCCATGCGCGAGTACCGCCTGCAACGCATTCGCGAGCAACTGATCAAGTGCGATCTGGGCGGCATCCTGCTGTTCGACCCGCTGAACATTCGCTACGCCACCGACACCACCAACATGCAACTGTGGACCACCCACAACCCGGCCCGTGCCTGCTTCGTCGCGGCCAGCGGCCATGTGGTGCTGTGGGATTTCCATGGTTGCGATCATCTATCAAGACACCTGCCGCTGATCAGCGAACTGCGCAGCGGCGCGTCGTTTTTCTACTTCGAAACCGGCGAGCACACCGACCTGCACGCTAAACGCTTCGCCGGGCAAATCGATGAACTGCTGCGCAACCACGCAGGCTCCAACCGCCGCTTGGCCGTTGACCGCATCGAGGTGGCCGGCCTGCGTGCCCTCGATGCACTGGGCATCGACGTGCACAGCGGCCAGGAAGTTACTGAACTGGCGCGGGTCATCAAGGGTCCGGACGAGATCCTCGCCATGCGCTGCGCGGTGGCGTCCTGCGAAGCGTCTATCGCCGAGATGCGCCTGGCGATGCGCGCCGGCGCCACCGAGAACGACGTCTGGGCCGCGCTGCATGCCGGCAATATCCGCCGCGGCGGCGAGTGGATCGAAACCCGGATTCTCAGCTCCGGCCCGCGCACCAATCCCTGGTATCAGGAATCGGGGCCACGGGTACTGAGCGATGGCGACCTGCTGAGCTTCGACACCGATCTGATCGGCGTGTACGGCATGTGCGTGGACATGTCGCGCAGTTGGATCTGCGGCGACCTGGAGCCGAGCGCCGAGCAAAAACGCCTGTACCGCATCGCCCATCAACACATCAGCGTCAACACCCAGATGGTGCGCCCCGGCTTCAGCTTCGCCGAGCTGACCGCCCAGGGTCATCGCCTGCCCGAGAGCTGCCGCGCCCAGCGTTACGGGGTGATGTTCCACGGCGTGGGCCTGTGTGACGAATACCCCTGCATCCGCTACCCCGAGGATTTTGAGTCGCACGGCTATGCCGGGGTGCTGGAACCGGGCATGGCGCTGTGCGTGGAGGCCTATATCGGCGAGGTTGGCGGCAAGGACGGTATCAAGCTGGAGAACCAGTTGCTGGTGACCGAGACCGGCTGTGAAGTGCTGACCCATTACCCGTTCGAGAGCAGCTTTCTCAACGATTGATTTGCATCGCCCGCAGTTTTTGTAAAAGGAGAAGTAGCAATGAGTACAGGCAACAGAGGCGTGGTGTACCTGGGGGCCGGCAAGGTCGAAGTCCAGAACATCGATTACCCGAAAATGCAGGACCCGCGCGGCAAGAAGATTGAGCACGGTGTGATCCTCAAGGTGGTCGC
>NZ_JANJFL010000058.1:0-3431 GCF_024584215.1 Pseudomonas sp. LJDD11 | reverse complement strand
CCCTCCCGTAGGTGCAGTTTTAGCTGCGAAGCCTTTCGCAGCTAAAGCTGCTCCTACGGGGTTGCGTGTTGGCTACGCGACAGCGCGGCGCCGAGGCGGCGGGCGATCTCCCACCGAATTTGTGTCGTGCCTAAGAAGCAGGTACGGCGCCGACTCGGTGGGAGTCGGCTCAGCCGACGAATGCGGTGGTTCATTAAGTAAACAGTGTCGGCTTCAGCCGCGAATGGACTGATATCGCCGTCTCTCAATTCTGAGTCTGGACCTTGTCCAGCTCAGCCTGGGCGTCGACCAGTTCCTTGCGCGACTCGGCCAGTTTGTCTTTGCGCTTGTTGATGCGCTCCGGGTCGCCCTTGGCCATGGCTTTGTTCAGGTCGGTCTGGCGGCGGCTGACTTCACGCTTGGCATCCAGCACCTTCTGTTCATGCTGCTTGAGCAAAGCGGTTTCGCTGCAGTTGGCGTTGACTTCGCTCAGCGCCTTTTCCAGCCCGGCCTGCTCACGTTTGTTGCCGTCAGCCTTGGCTTGCTGAATCTTGCCGTTGATTTCCTGGCTCTTGAGCAGGCAGCCCGAAGCCGGTGGTGCCTGTTCCGCGGCCAGTACCGCTGGCGACCCCAGCGCGCACGCCAGCGCCAGGATCAATGGGGAAAACAGCTTCATGTGAACTCCTTGTGCAAGCCGGGCGCAGATAACAACCCGGCATCAAAATCCCGCAACACCCAAGGCGCTCAACTGACTGCGCAGCGCCTGAACCTGCGGGTCGAGAAAAAATGCCTGTAACTGTGCAGCACGTCCCGGTCCGATCCCGGCTTCGGCCTGCCATTGCTCCAGGCTACGCGCCGCCAGGGTCTGCCAGTCATCGGCCAGGCGGGCGTTACCGGTGGGCGGCAGGCCCAGTGCCTTGAGCCAGAGGCGGAACGGTTTGTCCCGGGCGCTCTGCAGATTGGCAAACAGTGTAGCGCCGCTAAGCTCACCCAGGCCGGGCATCTTAACAAGCTCGGCGGCCTCAAGGGTCATCCAGTCGAGCAAACCGTCGAGCCGCCCGGCATTGAGCAGTTTGTCCCAGGTACCCGGTCCGACCCCCGGCAAGTTCAGCCCCTGCTTGCCAGACAGCCACACCAGCCGCGCCTTGAACTGGCTTTCGCAACCGGGCGTGAGTTGCCAGCAACTGAGCGGGTGATAAGCCTGTGGGTCTGGCACATGCAGCGGCACGCGTTCGCTGTTGCGCAGCAGTACACCGTCGAAGCGCGGGATGGTCAGCCCGGCCAGGCTTAACGCCACCTGATCACCGGGGCGGACATCCAGCTTCTGCCAGCGTTGCAGCGAACCGACACTGACCGAACTTATGGTGCGGTCATCAAGGCGAATCGGCACCAGCTCCAGCATCGGCGTGATCCGCCCGCTGCGGCCGATGTTGAAGGTCACCTTGCGCACCTCGGCCAGCGCTTGCGCGTAGGGGTACTTCCACGCTGTTATCCAGTACGGCGCCTTGGCCTGCCAGCGCTCGGCCGGCGGGCGACTGCCCTGGCGCAGGACCACGCCGTCGGTGGCGAAGGGCAGCGGGTTGCGATACCAGAATTCGCGCCAGGCGCGGGCTTGTTCAATGCCTGCCAGCGGCTGGCTGTAATGGGCCATGTCGCTGAAGCCCAAGGCGGCCAGCTCATCCATGCGCGGCTGCAGTTGTTGCGGGCCGGTGGGCCAGTCCCAGACGAACAGGCCGATTTGCGCTGCCTGCTCGTCACTCAGATCATGGCGGGCCAAGGCACCGGCCACCTGGCTGCGGGCATTGAGGCTGCCGTCGGTGGCCTGCACATGGCCGTTCAGACGCCAGTACAACTCGCCTTGCAGCAGCAGGTCGCGTGGTTCGGGCAACTGACCGGGAATGGCTGCGATACGCCGCGCCTGGGTGGTCCAGTCCTGGCCTTGCTGGCCGTCGCCACGACTGATGGCCTGCGCCAGACGTCCTTGCTCATAAACCAGCGTGACCGCCACGCCATCGACCTTGGGTTGAATCCACACGTCCTCGCGCCCGGCCAGCCAGCGGGCCACAGCCTTGTCATCAGCCAGCTTGCCCAGCCCGGTATGCGGCACCGGATGCAGCACCCGGCCACGTGCGGTGAGTAACGGGTCGTCGGCGGCGCCGGCAGGCAGGTTGAAGCAACTGCGCAATGTGGACAGACGTTGCCGGGCCTGGTCGTACAGCTCATCGGCAATCAGTGATACGCCTTGGCGATGGTAGCTGTCGTCCCACTGCAAGATCTGCTCCTGCAAGGCATGTACTTGCTGACGGGCCTTGGCCGGCTCCCAGTCCGGGCATTGCGCGGCCTGCAAGGTCGCACTGCCAGACAACAGCACAGCGGCAACCAGGAAACGAATTGTTGGCAACATCGAAGCCTCCTTGCTTGATAACGGTGCCCGACAGGCTAGCCAGACATCGCCATAGTCAGTGGCGCAGAGGGTCACAGGGTTTTGCCAGGCTTGAGCGGATGTATCGCGGCGGTACAGTCAACCCGGATAAAAGCCCTTGGCTGTGCCTTGAGCGGGCAGGGTGTGCATGCCAGATTGCAACTCGCTGCCCTGTCTTGCGGAGAATCCCATGGAGCTGTCCACCCTTGCCCTGTTCATCCCGGCCTGTTTCGCCCTGAACATGGCGCCCGGCCCCAACAACCTGTTGTCGGTCAGCAACGCCAGCCGCTACGGCTTCGCCCGCGCCTGCAGCGGCGGAGCAGGGCGCCTGCTGGCCTTCGCCATCATGATTGCCCTGGCGGCCGTCGGCCTGGCCGCTGTGCTGCACACCTCCGAATGGCTGTTCCACGCCATCAAAATCATCGGCGCAGGCTATCTGTTCTGGCTGGCCTTCCAGCTCTGGCGCGCCACCCCGCAAGCTGAAGGCATGGCCGCCGCCGACTCTCCGGGCCTCGCCCGGCTGGCGCGTCAGGAGTTTCTGGTCGCCATCGGCAACCCCAAAGCGATCTTGCTGTTTACCGCATTCCTGCCGCAGTTCGTTGACCAGTCCCGCGACGTGACCGCGCAATTTGCCGTGCTGGGCGCGTTGTTTCTGCTGCTCGAATGCGTGGCGATTGCCCTGTACGCCTGGATGGGCGTGCATGCACGTCGGCTGTTTGCCAGGCCGTCGAGCAAGCAGATGTTCAATCGGGTGTGTTCGGGGTTGTTGGCCAGTGCGGCGACGGCGTTATTGGTGGCGCGGCGGGGGTGAGGTTGTGGAGCAATTGCGTAGGGCGAACTGGCCAGATCCATCACGCTCTTGGCGCTACACAGCGCTCAGCCTTAGGTTTTGTACGAAAAGTCGGTACGGGTAAAATTGCCGCCATGATTGGCTGGAGGCCCGCATGGCAAAGCGTTACGAACTCTCCGACGCATCGTGGGAATTGATCAAGGATCTGGTTTCTCCAGAGCAGAAAATGGGTCGCCCACG
>NZ_JANJFL010000057.1:0-3844 GCF_024584215.1 Pseudomonas sp. LJDD11 | reverse complement strand
GGCGATCTTCCTCGACCGCCTGACCCAGGCGATGGGTGAAAGAACCGCCGCCGAGCCTGGCCGGCGCTGGTTCCATACCGGCCCGGTCGGCCTGGTGCTGCGAATATTGGGTTCCAACCCTTCTACAGGTCGGCGCAAGACCGCCTGATGACTCGCTCTTTTTGATCTGCCGCCCTTGGATAAAAACCAGAAGAAGGTAAGCAACGATGAACAAGATCCACGTTTCCCGGCGTTTTGTGCAGTGTGCGACCGCGCTGTCGCTGGCCATCGCCTCGCTGTGTGCCTCGGCCTCTGCCGAGAAACCCGGCGATGGCGTCAAGGTCACACCGATCTTCCCGCCGATTGCCGAGGAGCGTTTTCGCGGCGAAGTGGCCATGGAAGGCCTGCGTGAGCTGGGCTACAAGATCCAGGAGCCCAAGGAAACCGAATATGCCGTGATGATGGTTGCCCTGGCCAACGGCGATGCCGACTTCACCGTCCACCTATGGAACACCCTGCACGACACCTTCTACCAGAAGGCCGGTGGCGACAAGACCCTGGTCAAGGCAGGCGACATTCTGCCCGGCGTGCTGCAGGGTTACCTGATCGACAAGAAGACCGCCGAAGCCCACAACATCACCAGCCTGACCGACCTGCAAAAGCCGGAAATCGCCAAGCTGTTTGATGTAGACGGTGACGGCAAGGCCGACCTGACCGGCTGCAACCCCGGCTGGGGCTGCGAGCTGACCATCGATCACCACATGAAAGCCTATGGTCTGGAGAAGACCGTCAACGTCAACCGCGGCTCGTACTTCGCGCTGATGGCCGACACCATCACTCGCTACAAGGCGGGCAAACCGATCCTCTATTACACCTGGGTACCGCAGTGGATCTCGGGCGTATTGGTCGAAGGCAAGGACGTGGTCTGGCTGCCGGTGCCCAAGACCGACCTGCCCGGCGGCAACAACGGCGTAGATACGATGTACCAGGGCAAAAATCTGGGCTTTGCCGTGGACAAGGTGGTTGCCGTGGTCAACAAGGACTTCGCTGCCAAGAACCCCGCAGCGCTGAAGTTCCTGTCGCTGGTGCAAATCAGCACCGATGACGAGAGCACCCAGAACCTGAAAATGCAGCAAGGCGAGAACAAGGCCAAAGACGTCACCCGCCACGCCAAGGAATGGGTCGCCGCGCACCGTGCGCAGTTCGACCAGTGGCTGCAGGCATCACGCGACGCCGCCAAACAATAAGCTCGCTTGCCGGCCCCGTAGGAGCAGCTTCAACTGCGAAGCTTTTGCGAAGGTCACTGCTGCTCCTACAGCCCTACAGCAGCCTGTTTCATAACAATAACCGTGAGCCCGGACCGTCATGAGCAGCCCTTTTTCCATCCCCACCCACGCCCGCCGTATCGACCCGGCCCGACCACGGGCCGCCCTCAAAGCCGATGGTTCAGAGGACGATAACGATCGCGTCGAGATCGGCCCCACCCCGCTGGCCTTCGCCGAATGGGCCAGCCTGGGACTGCAAGCCCCGCACCTGCCGAGCATGCGTGAATACCGCCTGCAACGGATTCGCGAACAACTGGTCAAGCGCGACCTGGGCGGCATCCTGCTGTTCGACCCGCTGAACATCCGCTACGCCACCGACACCACAAACATGCAGTTATGGACCACCCACAACCCGGCCCGCGCCTGTTTCGTCGCCGCCAGTGGCCATGTGGTGCTGTGGGATTTTCACGGCTGCGATCACCTGTCGGCGCACCTGCCGCTGGTCAGCGAGCTGCGCAGCGGCGCTTCGTTTTTCTACTTCGAGACCGGTGAACACACCGAACAGCACGCCCGCCGCTTCGCCGGGCAAGTCGATGAGCTGCTGCGCAGCCATGCTGGCAGCAATCGCCGGCTGGCGGTGGATCGCATCGAAGTGGCCGGGCTGCGCGCCCTTGATGCCCTTGGCGTGCAAGTGTGCAGTGGTCAGGAAGTCACCGAGTTCGCCCGTGCCATCAAAGGCCCGGACGAGATCCTCGCCATGCGCTGCGCGGTGGCCTCTTGCGAGGCCTCGATTGCCGAGATGCGCCTGGCGATGCGTGCTGGCGCCACCGAGAACGACGTTTGGGCCGCTCTGCATGCCGGCAATATCCGCCGTGGCGGTGAATGGATCGAAACGCGCATTCTCAGCTCCGGGCCGCGCACCAACCCCTGGTTTCAGGAATCGGGCCCGCGGGTACTGAGCGACGGTGATCTGCTGAGTTTCGACACCGACCTGATCGGCGTCTATGGCATGTGTGTCGACATGTCGCGCAGCTGGATTTGTGGCGACCTCGAACCGACCGCTGAACAAAAGCGCCTGTACCGTATCGCCCATGAGCACATCACCCGCAATATCGAGATGGTCAAACCCGGCGTGCGCTTTACCGAGCTGACCAGCCGCGGCCACCGCCTGCCTGAGAGCTGCCGTGCGCAGCGTTACGGGGTGATGTTCCACGGTGTCGGCCTGTGCGACGAGTACCCGTGCATCCGTTATCCGGAAGACCTGGAGTCCTACGGCTACGAAGGCGTGCTGGAGCCGGGGATGGCGCTGTGCGTGGAGGCGTATGTAGGGGAAGTCGGCGGACGTGACGGTATCAAGCTGGAGAACCAACTGCTGGTGACCGACACCGGTTATGAGCTGCTGACCCATTATCCGTTTGAGGACAGCTTTCTTTCAGACACTGGCACGCAACAATGCCCATCATGACCACGGCGATAGACAATGGCTGGTGCGAGACGATTGCAACGTCGGCAGCGCAGCACCGACCTGCAACGCACGCGGCCCAGCGAACCGCGAACATAGGCTTTCTGTTGCTGGACAATTTCTCCCTGCCCTGTTTCACCCAGGCGCTGGACGTGCTGACCACCGCGAACCTGATCCGCCCTGGTTCAGTCAAGGTCCATACGTTCGGCTACCGCAACAGCGAGGTCATGAGCGACCTGGCCATTCCAATCCGGCCCAACACGCCACTGACCGACATCCGCATCGCCGATCTCGACCTGATGATGGTCTGTGGCGGCCTGCGCACCCCGCGCCAGGTGCCGGACTGGCTGGTCAGCCTGCTGAAAAAGCTCGCCGGTTTTCCCATAACTCTGGGCGGGCTGTGGAACGGCGCCTGGTATCTGGGCCGGGCCGGGCTGCTCGATGGTTACCGGTGCGCGATTCACTCCGAACAGCGTACTGCCCTTTCGGAACGCTCGCCCAATGCCAATGTAAGCCTTGATAGCATGGTGTTCGACCGTGACCGCCTCACTGCCGCCACCCCGGCCGGTGCCTTCGAGGTGATGCGCAAGTGGCTGGCCAAGGCCTGCGAACCGGACCTGGCCGAGGCGGTGACCAGCCTGCTCGACTACGACCATAGCCGTTTTCAGCGCACCAGTGAGTCACCGCGCCGCAAGCTCTGCAAGCCGTTGCGCGAACTGATCACGCTGATGCAAGCCAACCTTGAAGAGCCGCTGGAGCCGGAGCAACTGGCGCACTATGCCGGCCTGTCGAAGCGCCAGATCCAGCGGCTGTTCCGCGAGCAACTGGGGACTTCGCCGCAAAAGTATTACCTGCAACTGCGACTGAACGAATCACGCCGGCTGATTCAGAACTCAACCTTTTCGATGCTCGAAGTGGCGATTGCCTGCGGCTTTGTGTCAGGCAGCCATTTCAGCAAGTGCTACAGCGACGTGTTCGGTTATCCGCCGTCGCGTGAAGTCCGGCATGAAGTCTGATTCGCCTCCACTCCCCCTGAACCCATCATCAAGGACACGCCAATGGCTGAACTGCTGAGCAAAGACCAATACAAGGCGCTGGCCGCTGAATTGAAATTCCCGACCCAGGCATTCATCAACGG
>NZ_JANJFL010000056.1:0-4145 GCF_024584215.1 Pseudomonas sp. LJDD11 | reverse complement strand
GTTGGAAGTGGTGCGCATTATAAGGACATCTGAAACCCCGTCAACCGTTAATTTCAAATATCTCGAAATTAACCAGCCAAGCCCGTAAAACGGCTGCCGATAGCCTCCCGTCATCCGCACCTTATATATAGAGAGATATAAGGAGTCTATGCCACGGGGCACGAGAAGACGACACCACACCGTAAGATTGTCAGACAAAATTACCAATTAAGCTTGTAGGAACCTTACAGGTACGTTATCTCTGCACCCTTGAACGACAGCCCTGCGGAATTGCCACATGCCTCTTGAAGTCCCTGCGCACAGCTCATCGCCAAGCAAGCCTGCCAGTCGTATCCGGCAGCGAAACCAGCAGCTCATCCTCAGAGCGGCCGAAGACGAATTTGCCCGGCATGGTTTCAAGGGCACCAGTATGAACACCATCGCGCTGAATGCTGGTTTGCCCAAGGCGAATCTGCATTACTACTTCAGCAACAAGCTGGGCCTGTACATCGCGGTCCTGAGCAACATCATCGGGCAATGGGACGAAACCTTCAGTCACCTGAGCGCCGAGGATGACCCCGCCGAGGCACTCGCTTCTTATATACGGACCAAAATGGAGTTCTCCAGGCGCTATCCACAGGCGTCGCGCATCTTCGCCATGGAGATCATCAGTGGCGGCGAATGCCTGAGTGAGCATTTCAATAAGGACTACTGCCTCTGGTTCCAGGGACGGGTTGCCGTGTTCCAGGCCTGGATCGATGCCGGCAAGATGGACCCCGTCGACCCGGTTAACCTGATTTTCCTGCTGTGGGGCAGCACCCAGCATTACGCTGACTTCGCCAGCCAGATCTGTCGTGTTACCGGGCGCAGCCGGCTGAGCCGCCAGGACATGGACCTGGCCACCGAGAATCTGATCCGCATCATCCTCAAAGGTTGTGGGTTAGTGCCGCCGGCCTTGTAAAATGCGCATCCCGCAATCAGACGGATGCAGCGCATGCCCTCTACCCTTGCCGGCTTTTGCGAGTTCCGCGAAGAAATCCGTAAAAGCCGCTTCATCACCTTCGCCGGCCCCGTCTCAAGCCCCGCCCAAGCGCAGGCCTTCATTGAGCAGCACAGCGACCTGAACGCCACCCACAACTGCTGGGCCTGGAAACTGGGTAGCCAGTACCGCAGCAATGATGACGGCGAACCGGGTGGCACGGCAGGCCGGCCCATTCTCGCCGCCATTGAAGCGCAAGACTTTGATCAAGTGGTCGTTCTGGTGATTCGCTGGTACGGCGGTATCCAGTTGGGCACCGGCGGCCTCGCCCGCGCTTATGGCGGCGGCGCGAATAAATGCCTGCAGCAGGCTGAACGAGTGCTGCTGATCAACCGCGAAGCGTTCAGCCTGGCGTGCAGTTTCAGTGAGCTGGCCCTGGTCAAGTTACGCCTCAGCGAGGCCGATGCCCTTATAGAAGAAGAAAGCTTTACCGCCAACGGGGTACAGCTGGACATTGCCGTCAGCCCGGAGCAACTGGAAACCCTGCGCCGACAACTGGCCGATCTGAGCCGCGGGCGGATTTTACTGCACTCATCGAACGCAGACTGAGCGACATACTTGCCCACATCTGCTGTGGGCCTGATTGTGGATAAGCTGAGCACATTACCCCAAGAGCCTTACCGGACAAGACCTGCAGAGTATTGGTCGTTTTTTGTTCAAACCCCTGGTATTTACTAAAAATAGCAGACAAACAAGCACTTAAGCGTTTTTCAAAGCTATCAGCCCAAGCAGTTATCCCCACCTCAGCAGGTTTCGCACATTAACTGTGGAGCAGCCTGTGGATAACAAGTGCACGCCTGACGCTATGGCATGTCGCGCCGGGGCCGCGAACAATCGCTCGTTTTTTGACCAGAATTTGAATGCACTCTCGGCCAATCAGAGGATCTGAAACAAGGTATCCACAGGCCAGAGCCTGGAGTAGGCTGCGAGACCTGATGCCATCGCTATCCACAACAAGGAGTTTTCCATGCCCGCTGAAAAAACGGCGCTGATCATTGGCGCATCTCGCGGCCTGGGCCTGGGTCTTGTCCAGCGCCTGACAGAACAGAACTGGAAAGTCACCGCCACCGTACGCGATCCGTTCAAGGCCGACGCACTCAGAGCCATCCCCGATGTCCGCATCGAGACACTGGACATTGATGAAAACGCTTCGGTAGAGGTCTTGCTGCAAAAGCTCAAGGGCGAAGTGTTCGATGTGCTGTTCGTCAATGCCGGCGTGCTCGGCGCCGCGCACCAGAGCGCTGCGCAGTCCACTGCCGCAGAGCTGGGCCAACTGTTCATGACCAATGCGGTGGCGCCGATCCGCCTGGCCGAATACCTGATCGAACAGATTCGCCCCGATACCGGCGTAGTGGCCTTCATGAGTTCAGTGCTGGGCAGCGTTGCCTGCCCGGACGGCGACACGCTGGGCCTGTACAAAGCCAGCAAGGCCGCGCTCAACTCCATGACCAATACCTTCGTTGGCAAACTGCCAGAGCCTCGCCCGACTGTGCTGTCACTGCATCCGGGCTGGGTCAAGACCGACATGGGTGGCGAAAACGCCGAGATCGACGTGCTGACCAGCACCACTGGCCTGGTCAAGCAACTGACCGACTATGCCGGCAAGGGCGGTCACCACTTTATCAACTACAAGGGCGAAACCATCGCCTGGTGACCCGCCGAGCAAGTGCCTGTGTTATCCACAGGCATTCTCCTCACAATCCAAGGCATGAAAGCATGATGAACGTGGCAAACAGCACGAAGTGCGTCATGCCCTCGATGGCGTTGGTCTGCCCGTCATTGAGATTGATCGCACAGACCAGCAAAGTGATGAATACCATGACTGTCTGCACCGGTGTCATGGCCATCTGAAACGGCTGGTCGTTGTACAGCGCCATCGCTTCCATGACCGGTACGGTGAGAATCACTGTGGATAACGACGCGCCCAGCGCAATGTTGACCACCGCCTGCATCCGGTTGGCCAGCGCCGCACGCAAAGCGGTGAGAATTTCCGGAGAGGCCGAGATTGCCGCGACCAGGATTGCGGTCATCACCGGCGGTGCGCCGCTGCCCTCCAGCCCCAGATCCAGGGTCTGGGCCATGACCTCGGCCAATGCGCCAATCACAACAACGCCCAGCACCAGAATGGCGATAGACATGCTCAGCTTACTGGCGCCGCCTGCATGCTGGGCGGCGTCCTGGCGGCGCTTCTTTTCCGGGTAGTTGTAGCTGAAAAAGTAACTGTGCGGGCCGACCTGCATGCGCAGAAACAACGCGTAGAGCACCACCATCGCGCCGATGGTGAACATTGAATAAAGCTTCCAGTCACCCTGCGGGATGAACTCCGGCACGACCATCGACACGCCCATGGCCGTCAGAATCATCACACTGTAGGTACGCGCCGAACTGTCGTTGTAGGCCTGCTCGCCGTGCTTGAGCCCGCCCATCAGGGCCGCAAGACCGAGAATGCCGTTGATATCGAGCATCACCGCCGCGTAAATCGTGTCGCGCACCAGGGTTGGCGAGGGTTCATTGCTCATCATGATCGCCAGGATCACTACCTCCACCAGCACCGCTGACAAGGTCAGAATCATGGTGCCGTAAGGATCACCGACCTTCTCGGCCAGGACTTCGGCATGATGCGCCACCCGCAGCGACGCGCAGACGATAAACCCCACCAGCGCCAGACCGGCCACCAGCGCCACGGTCTTGCCATTACCCAACAGCCAGTGCTCAAGCGAGTAAGCGCCAAGCGTCGCGATGATCGCCAGCAGCAGAAACTTTTCCTGCTTGAGTACAGAGCCCATGTGCGTGTCCCTTCGAGTGAAGCCATTGATTGCTGTGTCAGAGCCCCGGATGTGTCAAAAGGTTTCAAGATATCGACATAACTGAACCATCCGGCCAGCTTTCTCCCCCGCCACCGCTTTGCCGGTTGTAAAATGCCGGGCCATTGCACCTGAAGAGAACAGACCATGATCCGGTACCTGACAGAAGTTAAAACTAGGTTTTGTACGAAAAGTCAGTACGGGTAAAATTGCCGCCATGATTGGCTGGAGGCCCGCATGGCAAAGCGTTAAGAACTCTCCGACGCATCGTGGGAATTGATCAAGGATCTGGTTTCTCCAGAGCAGAAAATGGGTCGCCCACG
>NZ_JANJFL010000055.1:0-4442 GCF_024584215.1 Pseudomonas sp. LJDD11 | reverse complement strand
CACCCCACTGCAACCAGGGACGGCTACGCCGTCCGCGCTATCCTTCCCCGCCCTGAACGGCGGGGCTTGTCGCGCCCAGATGGTCAGGCAATCCCGTTCGGCCCATCCAGCACCTGCCGGACCTTGCGCGCCAGGTCGTGGGGCATGCACGGTTTGGACACCACATCGAACTCCGAGCCGCCAATGTCGGTGCGCTCGATGGAGTTTTCCGCGTAGCCGGTGGTGAGCAGGACCTTGACTCCCGGATAACGACGCCTCACCTCGCGGGCCAGCATCACGCCGTTCATGCCGCCGGGCATGATCAGGTCGGTAAACAGCAGATCATAGCGGGCGCCGGATTCGAACTTGCTCAACGCTTCGCGGGCGTTGTAGACGATTTCGGTGGTGTAGCCGTAGTCGTCCAGCACCATACGCGCCAGTTCTGCGACGTCCGGGCGGTCTTCGACGATCAGGATGCGTTCGCTGCCCTGGCGCCGCTCGGGCACGTAATGGACTTCATGGTGAGCGACGCTGGCCTCGTCGACCGGGAAGTACAGACGCAAGGTGGTGCCAACGCCCTCCTCGGTGTAGATGCGCGCCGCACCGCCGGACTGTTTGGCAAAGCCATAGACCATCGACAGGCCGAGGCCCGAGCCCTTGCCTTCGTCCTTGGTGGTGAAAAACGGGTCCATCACCCGCTCACGGATGCTGGCGGGCATGCCGATGCCGTTGTCGGTGATCGCAATGCTCACGTAATGCCCCGGCAGCAGACCGTCATGGGACATGCCGGCCAGGTCATGAATTTCCAGGTTGCGGGTTTCGATGAAGATTTTCGGCTCAGGCCTGCCGACCAGCGCGTCGCGGGCGTTGGCGAAGATGTTGAGCAACGCGACTTCGGCCTGGGTCGGGTCGATCCGGCAGTTGCCCAAGGTCGGGTCAAGATCGGTTTCCACCTGCACATCGGCACTGAAGGTGCGCTCGATCATCGGTTGCATGGCGCCCACCAGGCCATTGAGGTTGAGCACCCGACCATGCAGTTTCTGCTTACGGGCGAAGGCCAGCAATTGCTTGGTCAGGGTGCTGGCGCGCTCCACGGCGGCCTTGGCGTGGTAGACGCTGCGCTGTACGCGCTGGCTGTCAATCTGCGGTTTCTCGGCAGCGCTGCCGATCAGATCGATGTAGCCGCCCATGACCTGCAGCAGGTTATTGAAGTCGTGAGCAATGCCGCCGGTGAGTTGCCCGAGGGCTTCCATTTTCTGGGACTGGCGCAGCGCGTCTTCGGCATCACGGCGGCGGCTGACATCCAGTTGCGAGGCGAAGAAATAGATCAGGTCGCCGTTCTCGTTAAAGATCGGCGAGATAAACAATGCGTTCCAGAAACTCGAACCGTCTTTGCGGTAGTTGAGAATCTCGGTCGACACGTCCTTGCGCTGAGCAATCGCCTCGCGCACGCTGCGGACCATTTCAGGGTCGGTTTCAGGCCCCTGCAGGAAGCGGCAGTTGTGCCCCAGCACCTCCTCGCTGCTGTAGCCGGTCATGTTCAGGAAGGCTTTGTTGGCAAACAGGATCGGATTGTCCGGCCGGTTCGGGTCAGTGACGATCATCGGCATGCGGGTGGTTTCCACGGCAGCGAAGAAGATGTTCTTGCCCAGCTGGGATATGTCCCCGGTGGCCGCATTGTCGACCCGTATCTTGTTGTCCGCCACGCTGTGTTTCCCCGATGTCTGTTCGTCTTACTGGCTACGACTTGTCGAGCGGTAAAAGAGTTCGCTCAAGTGCCAGCATGACGTGACGCCAGCCGCCGGCCCGGCATCGAATGACCATCCCTTTTTAGTTTATTGTCCCAAGGAACCCTGCGATGCGTGTGCAGCCTGCCCTTCCCCTTGCGCTCAGCGCCACGTTGCTTGGCGCGCCTTGCGCACTGGCGGCAGAGGGTGCCGTGACCCTGTCGGGCATTGCCGTCAATGCCACGGCCGCCAGCCCCGTCGAAACCGCCCAAGAGCAATTGCGCCAGGTGGCGGGCGCCACCAATGTGGTGGACATGAGCCAGGTCGATCAGGGCCGGGTCAGCAGCAGCGAAGATGTGTTCCGCTATCAGCCGGGCATCTATGCGCGCACCGCGCATAACGAAGGCAGCAAGATTTCCATTCGTGGCTCGGGCCTGAACCGTGCCCCTGGCGGCCATGCCTCGGGGCTGTTCGAGATGCTCGACGGTCTGCCGCTGACCGGCCCCGGCGGCACCCCTTATGAACTCAAGGAACCGCTGTGGCTGAGCCGGGTCGAGGTGTATCGCGGCGCCAACGGTTTCGACCAGGGCGCGCTGTCGCTGGGCGGTGCGATCAACTATGTAACCCGCACTGGCCGTGATGCTTCGCCGCTGCAACTGCGCTACGAAGTTGGCAGCCATGGCTACAGCAAACGGCAGATCAGCTCCGGTCAGGTGCTGGGCGATCTGGATTACTACGTCAGCCTGACCGACTCCAGCACGGACGGTTTTCAGGACCAGACCGCAGGTGGCAGCAAGGGCATCGCCGCCAACCTCGGCTACCGGCTCAGCCCGAACCTGGAAACCCGGTTTTATTTCCGTTACCGGGAAAACGACTACGAGACGCCGGGCCGTCTGACCCGCGAGCAGATCCGTCACGACAGCCGCGCGGCCAGCCCGCTTAATGTGGCCCGCGACAACAAACGTATTCAGCCGGGCAGCACCTGGCTGGCCAACAAGACCACCTATTACATCGATGACAGCTCACGCATCGAGGCCGGGCTGGTCTATCACGACTACCCCATGGACCTGCGCGAAGGCACCAACCGCCTCAAGGTGGCCTACACCGACATCAGCGGCACCCTGAACTATGTACGCCAGGACACACTGCTGGGCATGGCCAGCCAGACCACCGTCGGCCTGCGCCATACCAAAGGCCTGCCGAACAATGGCAGCTCGGAGTTCGTGCGCATTCCCACCGGCAATACCGCCGGCTACGCACCGGGCACCCGCACCCGCGACTTCAGCTATCTGGGCTCGGACACCACGCTGCACATCGCCAATGAGCTGGAACTGGCACCGGACCTGTGGCTGAGCACCGGGGTTGCCGCGCTGTACACCCGCCGCGAGACCGAAGTCACCTACCCCGACGCCCGCGACCCGCTGAGCATGAGCGAGTGGGACTACGCCGCACGGCTCGGCCTGCGTTACCAGATCAACCCGGACCTGCAGGTGTACGGCAACCTGAGCCGCTCGGTGGAGCCGCCGCACGCCTGGTCGATGATCTGGGGCTCGAACAAGTACTTCCCGGCCGGCAGCGGCGCCTCAACCGGCCTGCAAAGCGGCGGCGTGAAGCTCGACAACCAGACCGCGACCACTCTGGAACTGGGCAGCCGCGGCGACAGCCGGTTCGGCCAGTGGGACCTGGCCTGGTACTACTCGCAGGTTCGTCATGAGCTGCTCAGCGTCGAGATTCAGGCGGCGACCCAGACCACCTCGTCGATCATTGCCGAGAACAACGCCAGCCCGACCGTGCACCAAGGCATTGAGCTGGGCCTGCACAGCCCGCTGTGGCAAGGTCCGGCCGGCAAGGTCGAACTGCGTCAGGCCTACACCTGGAACGACTTCCGCTACCGTGATGACCCGCGGTTCGGCGACAACCGCCTGCCGGGCATCCCACAGCACTACTACCAGGCCGAAGTGCGCTACACCCACCCCAGCGGCGTGTATGTCGGGCTCAATACCGAGCATGCGGCGAAAGTGGCGGTGGACTATGCCAACTCGTTCTACGCCGATCGCTACACCCTGATTGGCGCGACGCTGGGCTACAACTCGCCGGACCAGAAATGGCAGACCTGGCTGGACCTGCGCAACCTGACCAACCAGCGCTACGCCACGACCGTGACGCCAGGCTACGACGATCGCGGGGTTGATACCGCCCGCTCGACACCGGGCGAAGGCGCCGGGGTTTATGCCGGGGTTTCGTGGAGTTTGTAGGACCCGGCGATCCGCTTTAGCCGCAAAACTGTTCAGATAAGCACTGCGGACCAAGGTGGGAGATTCTATGGTCCTGTGCAAGCCCGTTATTTCAGTTGTGAACGCAACATCGCATTCGTCGGCTGACCGGGGCGTCGGCCGGCCACTCCCACCGAGGTGGCGTGATGCCTGATACTTGAGCACGACGCAAACCCGGTGGGAGCGAGCTCTGCTCGCGAAGAGGCCAGTAAAAGCAATACATCTGCTACGAGTGGTGGCCGATTACCTGATCGAACTGTTCGAGTAGCGTGTATCGAACTCGATCCGGCCCATTAAGCGTTGACATCCTCCCCGGCCTGAAGGCCGGAGATTCCTACGGCGCTCAGGCGCGGCATCGGGCCGCCCCCGAGTCGCTTCGGTGGGTTCCTGCTGCTGGCGCCATGACCTCTGCGCTCACTTCACAGGCTAACCGGGCGTGTCCCGCCCTTAGTACATTGATCGC
>NZ_JANJFL010000054.1:0-4944 GCF_024584215.1 Pseudomonas sp. LJDD11 | reverse complement strand
GCTCCAGCAAGGGCGGCACGCCGGCCAACTTCAATGAAATCCGCATGGAGGACAAGAAGGGTCAGGAGCAGCTGTTCATCCATGCCGAGCGTAATCAGGACATCGAGGTCGAGAACGACGAAACCCACTGGGTCGGGCATGACCGGCGCAAGACCATCGACCATGACGAAACCGTGCATGTGAAGCACGACCGTACCGAGACCGTGGATAACAACGAAACCATCACCGTGCATGCCAACCGCAGCAAGACGGTTGATCGCAACGAGACCGTGAAGATCGGCATGAACAAATCGGAAACCATCCTCATGGCCTCCTTGCAGAACGTCGGCATGGGCCGGATGGAAAACGTCGGCTTCGGCTACAGCCTCAACGTCGGGATGATGATGAACACCCTGGTCGGCATGAGCCAGACCACCCAGGTGCTGAAAAAGAAATCCACCTCGGTAGGCGAGGCCTACACCCTCAGTGTCGGCGGCACTGACGACGGCTCGACGATCAACATGGACGGCAAGACCATCAAGCTGGGCAGCAAGGTCATCGAGCTGACTGCCGACCAGGAAATTCGCCTGGCTTGCGGGCAGAGCACCATTCGTATCACGGCTAACGAAATCGAGATTCTTTCGCCCAATGTCGACATCAACTGCTGATCTACAGCATGGACAACCAGGAATAGCGTCATGAGCGGCCTTCCCGTTTCGCATGTCGGTGAAAAAGTCTCCGGCAACGTGATTGCCACCGGCTCGCCGACCGTGCACGTCGGCAGTGTCGCGTCAGGCCTGGCCGACCGCGCCTCGGCCTGTGTGCCCTTCGTCGGCCAGCCGGTCAACCCGATGCTGGGCTGCAAACTGTTGCCCGAAGAAGTCGACTTTGCTCTGGCGGCACCGGACACCCTGACCTTCAGCCGTGGCTACCTGTCGAGTAATCCGCGCATCAGCCGGCTCGGCCAGGGCTGGTCGCTGCCCGGCGAAAGCATGCTGCTGGAGCTGGACAGCGAAAGCTGCACCCTGACCGACGCCCAGGGCCGGCGGATTCGCTTTGCGGCGCTGGAGCCGGGCAAGCAGTGGTATTCAGGCAGTGAGCAACTCTGGCTGCGCCGCGGCGCGGCTTTTGACCCGCAAACCCCGCAAGCCCCCTGGTCAGGCCGCTGGGCGAGAGTGCCTGCCACCTTGCAGCACAACCCCAACGTGGTCGTGGTGCTCAATGGCAACAGCCATTTGTGCTTCATGCGCCAGGCCGACGACCTTTGGCGCCTGCATTCGACCTTTGGCCGCAGTGGCTACCAGACCCTGTTCAACTGGAGCCCACGGGGCTTTCTGAGCAACATCCGTGACAGCGCCGGGCGCAGTTATGTGCTGGTCTATCAGCAGGCCTGCCAAGCCAGTCCCGAGGATGACGGCATACGTTTGTGCGGCGTGATCCTCGCCAACCCCAACGGCCCGGTGCCGGAGTTTTTCGACCCGCAGGCCAGCGGCAACGATTGGCTGGTGCGCTATCAGTTCAATGCCAGCGGCGACCTGATTGCCGTGCGCGACCGCATTGGCGAAGTGGTCCGGGTGTTCGCCTGGAGCAACCACATCATGGTCGCCCACGGCGAACCGGGCGGCCTGGAGGTGCGCTATGAGTGGGACGTGACGCAGCCCCATGGCCGGGTGCTGAAACAGATCGAAACCGACGGCCTGACCCGCGAGTTTCGCTATTACCCCGACGCCACCGACGTGATCGACAGCCTGGGCCGGGTCGAGCGCTATGAGTTCAGCGGTCAGGGCGGCGAGCGCCGCTGGACCGCGCTGGTGCGCGCCGATGGCAGCCGCACGCAATTCGAACATGACATCTATGGCCGTCAGGTGGCCATGCGTGATCCGCTGGGCCGCGAGTCACGGCGGCGCCTCGACGGTCAGGGCCGGGTGCTGGCCGAGCAATCACCGGGCAAGAAGCACTATCGCCAGACGATTGATGAAGAGACCGGGCTGCTCAAGGAACTGGTCAACGCGGTGGGCCGGCGCTGGAGCTTCGAACGCAATGCGGCCGGCAACCTGACCTGCGTGACCAGCCCCAACGGCACGATCCACTACAGCTACGATGATCCCGCCCTGCCTGACCGCGCGACCCGGATCACCGACAGCAAGGGTGGCGTGAAACGGGTGCAATGGAACCGTCTGGGGTTGCCGGCCTGTGTCACTGACTGCTCGGGGCAGACCCATCACTATGAATACGACGGCGAAGGCCGCCTGCTGACTGAAACTGACCCGGCAGGCCACAGCACCCGCTACGGCTACAACCGGCTCGGGCAGGTCATCGAGGTCAACCTGGCGGACGGCACCCGCCTGGTCTACGACTACGACCCGCAAGGCCGGCAGACGCTGATCGCCGACAGCCATGGGCACGCCACACGTTTCGTCTGGGACCGCGCCGGGCGCCTGCTGCAAGCCAGCGATGCGGCCGGTGACAGCCTGCACTACAGCTACGACGCTGCCGGCCGGCTGTGCATGCTGACCAACCAGAACGGCGCACAGGCCAGCTTCGGCTTCGACGTGCTGGACCGCCTGATCGAAGAAACCGGCTTCGATGGCCGCCGCCAGCAGTACCGCTACAACCAGGCCGATGAGCTGCTCACCCGGATCGATGCCGAAGGCCGCGAGACGCACTTTGAGTACAACCGCGACAGCCAGTTGATCTGCCGCCACCTGCCAGCGACCGCCAGCAGCGAGGCCTTCACGGAACACTACAACTGGCTGCCTGACGACCGCCTGGCGATGGTCAAGGGACCGGATTGCGAAGTGCGGCTGGCCTATGACGAGGCTGGCAACCTGTGCCTGGAAAGCCAGATTCATAGCGATGGCTGGGTTTACAGTGTGGCCCATCAGCATGATCCGCTGGGCGTGCGCGAGACCAGCCAGTACGACGATGCCCCGCCAGTGACCTGGCTGAGTTACGGCTCGGGGCATTTGCATGGTGTGCTCGCCGCCCATGTCGAGATGGCGTTCGAACGCGACAGCCTGCACCGCGAGCTGCACCGCGAAGTGCGCCTGCAGGGCAAGCCCCAGGCGCTGCTCGAACAGCACCGTGAACTCGACGCCGTGGGCCGCCTGACTGCCAGCCGCTCGACGCTGGCCGGCGCCGATAACTGGCAGCGCCAATATCGCTATGACTCGCTGGGCCAGTTGTTGCGGGTCAACGACAACTTGAGGCCCGACCTGCACTACCGCTACGACCTGAGCGGCAGATTGAGTTCCAGCCAGCACGGCAGCGAACTGCCCCGCCCTTACCGCTACGACCCGGCAGGCAACCGCCTCGACACTGGACCAGACGGCACGGGTGACCGGCAACAGCACTACGCCCACAACGAGTTGTACCGCTCAGGCTATGTCGGCTCGCAACTCAGCCAAGCCGAGAGTGCGCCAGCCGGCTTATGGACAGGCAATCGCGTCGGCCGCCTTGAAGGCTACGAATACCACTTCGACAGCCAGGGCAATCTGATCGCCCGTACCGCGCCTGACGGTGAACGCCTGCACCTGCAATACGACGGCGCCAACCGGCTGGTGGGTGTCACCCGCCAGGGTCCTGACGGCGCCATCACCCAGGCCCGTTACCGCTATGACGCTTTTTCCAGGCGCATCGCCAAGCACCTGCTGCAAGGCGATGAGCAGCAGGTGATCCGCTTTGGCTGGGATGGCGAGCGTCAGTGCGCCGAGGTGTTCGACAACCTGCTGCGCACCACCGTGCATGAGCCCGACAGCTTCATCCCGCTCATGCGCATCGAGCAAAGCCGCGAGCCGGACAGCCCGGACCTGTTGGCCCTGCGGCGCGAAATGGCCGCAGCCGACCAGCCGCTGCCCGCACAGTGTCAGCCTGCTCTGGGGGCACCGGCGCTGCAGTTCTTTCACACCGACCATATCGGCACGCCGCTGCAACTGAGCAACGAACAGGGTCAAGTGGTCTGGCAGGCCCTTAATGATGACTGGCAGGCGGTGACGCAACAAAGCGGCGCAACCGACCAGCCGATTCGTTTTCAGGGTCAGTACCACGACGAAGAAAGCGGCCTGTATTACAACCGCCATCGCTACTACCTGCCCGAAGCCGGCCGCTATGCCAGCCAGGACCCGATCGGTTTTCGCGGCGGGCCGAATGCCTACACCTATGCCCTGAATGCGCCTTCGGTAGCGTATGACCCGAGCGGGTTGTTCGTGCCGCTGGTGATCATTGGCGGGCTCTTGCTAAAGGCCGCGATGGGGGGCGCCGCTGATGCCGGAATACAGGCCGGCAAACAGGTCTTGGGCCAGGTCAAAGACAATTGGGACAACGACCGCAGCTTGATGGACATCAAGCTGCGGTGCATTGATATCGATTGGGGAGAAGTGGCCGTCTCAGCGGCCGTGAGCACCGTCGCGCCCGGCCTTAAGGACTCAGCCAAGGTCGTGTGGAAATCCGGTAAAGCCATCAAGTCCCTGTCAGGTCAGGCTGCCAATACCGCCAACCGTGCGGCCAAGCTGGCAGCACGCAAAGCCGCCCATGCCAAGACCATCAAAGAAACCGTAGCGACCCAGGCAGGCTGGCAGTCAGCCAAAGCCGTAGGCAAGTGCCTGTTCGGGGAAGGAGAAAAAGATGAGTGTGAATAACCATGCTTAAGCAGTTCTTGATCGTGTTCGTGGTTGGCCTGCCGTTCGCAATTCTCTACAGCGTTCTGGACAGGTACCTGCCCAATAGCTGGTGGCCAGCCGGAATCGTCATCACGTTGATGCTGGCTGCACGAATCGGGTTGTACCTGTACCGACGCTCCAAAGGTATTCGGGATACGTGGCTGGATCCGTGACCCAGCCCTGAACCGAAGATAACCAACGAGATCACCGCCATGAGCTTTCAGCAACTGACCCGCATGACCCAAGTCACCAGCCCGCTCGGGCCGGATGTGCTGTTGCTCAAGGACATGAGCGGTGGCGATGAGTT
>NZ_JANJFL010000053.1:0-5705 GCF_024584215.1 Pseudomonas sp. LJDD11 | reverse complement strand
GTGTAGATCACATAGGCCAGATTTGAGGCCGATGCATTCGCGAGCAAGCTCGCGCCTACAGGTGCTCCAGCCACAATTGTCTCCAGATTGATGACCGGGATGCCGCTGACGGGCAACAGATTGCGGGTCGCTTGATGCACCAGCAACACCACCGGCTCGCTGTCTTCGAGCATGTGCTGCAGGCGCTCCAGCGGATACGCCGGGTCCAGCGGCACATAGGCACCGCCAGCCTTGAGGATGCCCAGCAAGCCGACCACCATCTCGACACTGCGCTCGACACAGATCGCCACCCGCGCATCGGGCTGTACGCCCTGCTCAATCAGCACCTGAGCCAGGGCATCGGCCCGCGCCTCCAGTTGCGCATAGCTGAGCACCTGCTCACCGGCCTGCAATGCCGTAGCATTCGGGGTGCGCTGCACCTGGGCAGAGAAAAGCCCGTGCAGGGTCTGCTCAAGATCGTAAGGTACCGCGGTGGCGTTGAAGCCTTCCAGCAACTGCCAGCGTTCCTCGGCCGTGAGAATGTCGGCATATTCCAGCGCAGCCTGCTCGGCATCCAGCATGGCCTGCAGGGTGCGCTGCAAGTAGCCGGCATAACGCTCGATGGTCGTGGCATCAAACAAGGCGCTGGCGTATTCCAGATTGCCGCCAATACCGCTGGCGGTTTCGCCCAGGTTCAGTGACAGGTCGAACTTGGCCACCTGGCTGTGCTGGGCAATACCTTGCAGATGCAACTCGCCCAGCATCGGCTGGCCATCGGCGCTACCGTCCAGCCCGCCATCCAGCCCCGAGTCCCAGCTCAGCAAGGTCTGGAAGATCGGGCTGTAAGCCAGGCTGCGGGCCGGGCGCACAGCCTCGACCACCTGCTCGAACGGCAATGCCTGATGCGCCTGGGCCTGCAATACCCGGTCCTTGACCCGTGCCAGCAGGGTCCGGGTGTCAGGCGCGTCGCTGATGTCGATGCGCAGGGCCACGGTATTGACGAACAACCCGATCAGGTTATCGATTTGTGCAGGATCACGGTTGGCCACCGGCGAGCCGATCACCACCTCTTGCTGACCGGACAAGCGCCCAAGCAACTGTGCCCAGGCACTGAGCATGACCATATACAGGGTCACCCCGTGACGCCGGGCCAGGGCCTTGAGCCCGGCGCTCAGCCGGGCATTGAGTTCGAACGGCACACTGGCGCCGCTGTAGTCCTGCTGCGCCGGGCGTGGGCGGTCGGTGGGCAGCAGCAGTTGCGCCGCAGCCCCGGCCAGGGTCTGACGCCAGTAGTCGGCCTGCTGGCTGAGCACTTCACCGCTGAGCCAGCGCCGTTGCCACACGGCGTAGTCACCATATTGCAGCGCCAGAGGCGGCAACGGGTCGGCCGCCCCCTGGCTGAAGGCTTGATACAAGGCGGCCAGTTCACGGGTCAGCACGCCCATCGACCAGCCGTCAGCGATGATGTGGTGCAAGGTCAACAACAGCACATGCTGGTCGTCGGCAATACGCAGCAGCTGACCACGAATCAGTGCGTCGTGCTGCAAATCGAAAGGCCGCGCCGCCTCCTCACGCATCAGCGCATCGATATCCAGCCCCTGCGCGTCACTGACGCGCAGCAGCGCCCCGCCTTCGGCCGGGCTGATGTGCACCCGCGGTTCATCGTCATGGGCGACAAACCGGCTGCGCAACGTCTCATGGCGGGCCACGATACGGCTCAGCGCGCGTTGCAGGGCATGCTCATCGAGCCGGCCACTCAGGCGCAGCCGTACGGCAATGTTGTAGGCCGCACTGGCGCCCTGCATCTGGGCGAGGAACCACAGCCGCTGCTGGGCAAACGACAACGGCAGCGGCTCATTGCGCGCCACCGGCATAATCTCTGGCTGGCTGCTGCGGCTGGCGCGGCTCAGCGATTGGGCCACGGCAGCAAGCTCGCCATTGGCGAATAGCTCGCCCAGGCTCAGCTCCACCCCCAGCCGCTGGCGCACCTGGGCGGCCAGACGCATGGCCAGCAGCGAATGCCCGCCCAGTTCGAAGAAGCGGTCATGGCGGCTCACTCGCTCCACGCCGAGCAACTCGCCCCAGATCTGCGCCAGCGCGGTTTCCAGTTCGCCCTGCGGCGCCTGGTAACCGTGGCTGAACAAGGCACTGCGCTGCGGACGCGGCAAGGCGCGGCGATCGACCTTGCCGTTGGCGGTCAGCGGCAGCGCGTCAAGGCTGACAAACGCCACCGGCACCATGTACTCCGGCAATACGCCGAGCAGTTGCTCACGCAACACAGGCGGCTCCATGACCTGGGCAGCGGTGAACCAGGCCACCAGCCGGCTCTGGCCGGGCTCGTCTTCCAGCGCCAGCACCACCGCCTCTTTGATGCCCGGTACGTGCGCCAATGCGCTTTCAATCTCGCCCAGCTCGATGCGTACCCCGCGGATCTTCACCTGGTCGTCATTACGCCCCAGATATTCGAGGTTGCCATCGGCCAGCCAGCGCACCAGGTCGCCGGTGCGGTACATCCGCCCGCCATTGAACGGGTCAGTCAAAAAACGCTCAGCGGTGAGGTCTTCACGGTTCAGATAACCGCGAGCCACACCGGCACCGCCGACATACAGCTCACCGACCACACCGATTGGCACCGGCTGCTGTTGCTCGTCCAGCACGTAAGCCCTGGCATTGGCCATCGGCTTGCCGATATGCAGCAGCTCACCCACCTGCATCACCCCAGAGGTCGCCACCACGGTGGCTTCGGTCGGGCCGTAGTTATTGACCACCGCGAAGCCCGGATCACGCTGGAACTGGCGCAGCCGGTCGCCACCGATCAACAGGGTCTTGAGGGCCGGATGCGGCTGTTGCTGGCTGAAGGCGTATTCGGCCACCGGGGTCGGCAGGAAGCTGACGTCCAGCGGCTGGGCACGCCACCAGTCGAGCAAGGCTTCGATGTCCTGTTCGCCGTCCTGGGTCGGGGCCAGATGCAAGGTCGCGCCGCTGCACAGCGCCGGCCAGATTTCCCAGGCCATGGCATCGAAACCGAAGCCGGCCAGGCTGGAGGTATGCTTGCCCACGCCAAGGTCAAAGGCCTCGCAGTGCCAGTCCACCAGGTTGTTCAAGGTCTGGTGCTCGACCATCACCCCTTTCGGCAAACCGGTGGAACCAGAGGTGTAGATCACGTAGGCCAGGTTATTGACCGTGGCCCGTTGAGTCAGCTCGCCGTTCAGTTGCGCTACAGGCAGACGGTCCAGTTCGATCACCGGCACTGACAACACCGGTAGCCGGCCAACCAGCTCGCTCAAGGTCAGCACCACCTTGGGCTGGCTGTCACTGAGCAGGTAAGCCAGCCGCTCGGCCGGGTGCGCCGGGTCGACCGGCACATAAGCACCACCGGCCTTGAGCACCGCCAGCAACCCCACCAGGGTGTCGAGGCCACGGCGGGCGACAACGGCCACCCGCTCATCCGGCTGGACGCCCTGCGCCAGCAGTTGAGCCGCCAGGCCGTTGGCGCGCTGCTCCAGTTGCCCATAGCTCAGGCTCTGGCCCTGATACACGGCGGCTACGGCGTCGGGCCGTTCGGCAGCCTGCGCGGCCACGCGCTGATCAATGGTCAGGTGCTGCGGATAATCCGCGGCCGTGGCATTGAAGCCATTCAATAGCTGGCGGCGCTCAGCCGCCGGCAGGATCGGTAAGCTATCAATGGCGATCTGCGGGGTCAGCTCCAGCGCCTGGACCAGTTGCTCCACGGCGCAGAGCATGTACTGGCAGACTCGCGGGCCGTCGATGCCCGCCGTGCTCAGCAGGCTGAGACTGAACTCACGACCCAGGTCATCGACGCTCAGGGTCAGCGGGAAGTTGGTGCGCTCGCGGCCATGACGGGTGTCGATGCCCTCCCAGGCCGCCAGCGCCTCGGCATTGGCGCCGGCCACGGTGCCGCTGGCGCTGTGTCGGTAGTTGAGCAACGCGCTGAACAGCGGCGCCGGTGCCGCCACGCCGCTGCAGCGTTGGGCCAGGGCCAGCGGTGCGTGCTCGTGGCGCATCAGGCTGATCAGCCGGGCATGGGTGGCTTTCAATGCCTGGTCGGTGGCCGCGCCGTCGATATCCACCCGCAATGGCAAGGTATTGATGAAAATGCCCAGCGCCCGGTCAGTGGCTTCGGCGCCTTGCAGGCGGCCCATCAACACCGTGCCGAACACCACCCGGGCCTGGCCGCTGAGCACGCTCAACACCCGCGCCCAGGCCAGATGGAACAGGCTGGCGGCGCTGATGCCCTGCTGGCGCGCCTGTTCACGCAAGCGCAGGCTCAGTGGCGGCGGCAGGTTCAGGCCGGTCTCGCGGGTCGCGCTGCCGTCGCCCTGCACATCATGCAAACCAAACGGCAAGGTCGGCTCGTGGACCGCACCGAGCATGTCGCGGAAAAACGCTTCGTGATCGGCCTCGCTGGTGCCCAGCCGGGCCTGGGCCACGTAATTGCGAAATGGCACCGGCTTGCCCAGTTTGCCGCCCTGGCCACTGAGAAACGCCTGCATTTCATGGCGCACGACATCCAGTGCACTGTGGTCCAGTGCCATATGGTGAAACAGCAGCACCGCGCTGATCGTGCCGTTTTCTGGGTGACGGCTGAAGCCCAGTTGCAGCAGCGGCGCCCGGCTGACGTCCAGCCGCAAACGGGTCGGCTCGAAGTGCGCTTGCAGCGCCGATTGGGGCGTCTGGCCGGGCGCAGCGAGCACTTCCTGCTGAATCAGAAAGGCCTGGCGCCAGACCACTTGCACGGGTGCTGGCAGGCCCTGCCAGAGCACCGCGCTGCGCAGAATGTCGTGGCGGTCGATCACCGCCTGCAAGGCCAGCACAAAGGCGTCCAGGCGTTGTTCGCTGGCAAACACAAACTGCGCCTGCAGCACATAAGGGTCACCGCCACTGGCGCTGACATGGTGATAAAGAATGCCCTCCTGCAGCGGTGCCAGCGGGTAGATGTCCTGCACATTGGCCGCCCCGCCCGGCACCGTGGCGACGATGGCGTCGATCTGGGCCTGGTCCAGGCTTACCAGGTTAAGCATCGCCGGGGTGATCCGGGTGGTTGCTTCGGTAATGGCATTGGCCGGCACCGTGACCTGGCCGGTGTTGCCGGGGTCGTATAGCCCTGCGCGAATCAGCTCCAGCAACGCCGGCTTGTGCGCGCGCAATATCGCCAGCATGCCCGGCTCGCTGAGCGCCTGCCGGTTGCCTTGCACCACCAGTTGGTCATCCTTGAGCGCCAACTGGATGTCCTTGGCCTTCAGGGCCGCCAATACGTCATTCAGGCTCACAGGACGATCTCCATTCTTTCCGTAATTGCCGCGTAGCCGGCCAGGGTCGGTTGCTCGAACAACGCCCTGACATCGGCCTCGATTCCTTGCTGTTGCAGACGGCCGATCAGGGTCACGGCCAATAACGAATGCCCGCCCAGCTCAAAGAAGTGATCCTGCCGTCCGACCCGCTCCACCCCCAGCAGCTCGGCCCACAGCCCGGCCAGGGTGATTTCCAGCTCGCCCTGTGGCGCCTGGTATTCACGCGCCGCCAGCGATTGCGCATCCGGCGCCGGCAGGGCCTTGCGGTCCAGTTTGCCGTTGGGGCTCAGCGGCAAGGCCGGCAGATGGACAAACTGCGCCGGGACCATGAACTCCGGCAGGCTTGCCAGCAGGTGCGCCCTCAAGGTGGCGATTTCCAGGGCATGGGCAGCGGTGTAGTACGCCACCAGACGC
>NZ_JANJFL010000052.1:0-7757 GCF_024584215.1 Pseudomonas sp. LJDD11 | reverse complement strand
TGGCTCACGGTGATGTTCTTCACCGTGCCAGGCACCTCGCGGCTGTTGCGGTAGCGCAGCCAGCCCAGCTTTGGCAGAAACAGGCGGCTGTTGGGCTGGTCGAGCTTGATCTGTTTCGGGTCGGGATAGCGGAAACTGTCGCGCTGCCCCTTCTTCTTGAACCGGGGAAAGTCGGCTCGCTTGGCGAAGAAGTTGGTGTAGGCCCGCTCCAGATCCTTGAGGCTCTGTTGCAACGGGTGAACAGGCGCATCGGCCAGCCATGCGGTTTGCGGGCTATGGCGCCATTCGGTCAGCAACTTGCACAGGCCCGCATAGCCGAGCTTCTTCTCGCCTTGCTCGTGGCGCTCCTTCTGCAACGCCAGCGCCTTGTTGAAGACGAAGCGACAGGAGCCGGCAAAGCGGCGCATTTGCCGCTCCTGCCGGCCGTCTGGCATGAGTTCGTACTTGAAGGCTTGAAGTCGTTGCATGCTGCTCTTGAGCCATGAGCAATGAAGACGACATTAGGCGCGGACGGCACGGTGTTTTCAAGATGCATGCCCATGGGGTCTTTGTAACGAAATACCGCCATAGAGGGGCATCTGTGTCGCCATGTTACTTCAACCGGGGACGGCTACGCCGTCCGCGCTATCCTTCCCCGCCCTGAACGGCGGGGCTTGTCGCGCCCAGATGGTCAGGCGCGCGCGAGGTCGGGGTTTAGTAGGTGTATTTGAGGGAGGTCATGAAATTGCGCGGGGCGCCATAGAGACCCAAGTGCTCATTGGACGATGACAAGTATTCTTTATCGAACAGGTTATTCACGTTCAATGAGACCGAGAGGTTGTCGTTGATGTCGTAGCGCCCCAGCAGGTTGAATAACACGTAACTGCTTTGTCTGTAGACATTCAGGTTGCTGCCGGTTTCGCTTTCCCATGTGGCGCCGCCGCCCACGGTGAACTTGTCCAGGTCACCCGCCAAACGATAGGTCGTAAAGGTCTTGAGGCTGTGTCGCGGGGCGCTGGTCAGAATCCGTTTATCGTCAGAGTTGCGAGTCACGCTGTACACATAGCCCGTGCTGAAATTCCAGCCTTGCGCCAGTTCACCATTGAAGTCCAGCTCGACCCCTTGGGTATCGGTGCCCTTTTCCAGAGTGTACGAACGGGTACCGGCATCCCAGACAGGCAGGCTCTCCTGCTCGGTCTTGAACAGCGACAGACTGGAGTTGAGCTTGCCGTCGTTGAAGCTCGCCTTTATGCCGGTTTCGTAACTGGTCCCCTCTTCAGGCGGCAATGGCTGGTCATTGATGTCCCTGACGTAATAAGGCTGGGGGTTGAAGATCTTTGTGTAGCTGGCATATGCCGTCCAGGTATCGTCCAGCGCGTAAGTAAGCCCCACATAAGGAATGAACACACCACTTTCCCGGCTACGGGTCTTGCTCTTGCTACCGGTGGTGAAACTGCTGGTATCGCGATTCTGTTTCCAGTCTGTCACCCGGCCACCAACGACCAGACGCGCTGCATCGCTCAGGTGTAAGCGAGTGCTCAGATAAGCGGAGTACTGGTATTCGGTGGATTCGGTTTTACCGGTTTTTCTGTAAGCCGGCTGTGGAGTGCTTTTCGCCCATTCAAATGGATTCGCAATATTGTAAGCAGCGGAGGTCTGTGTGTAGTTGGGGCTGTCGGACTGCAACTGTGACAAGGTCACACCGCCAATCAATTCGTGCTCGCGGCCGAGCAAGGAAAACGGCCCTGTTACATAACTGTCGAGGCTGTCCTGCTCCACCGATGCTGCCCAGTGCGACGCCGATAGCCTGCCGCCAGCCCCCGTGGTTTGATCGACGGTACCGAGAAAGGCCGCGACATAACTGTCGTAGTGGTACTGGGTGTGGTTCAGCTCGGTTTTCAGGCTCCATCCGCCGTCGAACTGATGCTCGACTGAAGCGAATAGGCTATTGAGCTGGTGATCGTAGTAAGCCCAGTCAGGTGAGTCATTGTCAGATGCCTTGCTGCCCGTCTTCTGGCCATTGGTATAAATAACCGGGAACACGCGGGTCTGGGAATCGGTATGCCGCTTAAGGTGATTGAAGCCCAGCGTCAGCAGTGTGCGTTCGCTCAGATCGATTTCAGTGATGCCGAACAGTGCGGTATTTTCCTGCTCATAGTTATCAGTCCAGGCATGTTGGCTTTTGTAGTCCGCCGCCAGGCGGCCCCGGATATTACCGCTCTCAGTCAACGGACCGGAGACATCCAGCCCTGTACCGTAGCGGTCCCAGCTCCCGGCTTCGGCTTTGATCGTCAACTGCGGATCAAAAGTCGGACGCTTGCGGATCATATTAATGGTCGCTGATGGACTGCCCATCCCGCTCATCATTCCCGTAGCTCCGCGAACCACCTCGATCCGGTCGTAGGCCGTCGTACTCTGCAGGTAGTTGGCCAGTGATGACGAGCTGGGCACACCATCTATTTGAAAGTTATTGACCACCGAGCCACGCGACCACATCTGCGGAGCATCAGCGCCCATCGAAGCCATCTTGACGATCACTCCGGTGGTCGCGTCCAGAGCGTCAATAAGGTTGTCCAGCTTCTGATCTTCCATGCGCTGCTGGGTAATGACCGTAATCGACTGCGGCGTCTCCTGCGGGGTCAGGTTCAAACGCGTCGAGCTGCTGGTCGAGCCGGTGGTGTACGACCCCGTCCCTTCGGTAATAGACCCCGGTGCCTTGCCTGAAATGGTCACCGACGACAGCTCCAGCGCCTGCTCGTTGCTGAGCGCCGGCACCAGCGTGACATTGCCGCCGCTGGTCACCAACACATCCAGCCCGCTGCCGGCCACGGCCTTTTGCAGCGCCTGGGTGGCGGTCATTTCGCCGTGAATGGCCGGGGCCTGTTTGCCGCTGACCAGGCTCGGGTCCAGCGACAGCACCAGGCCGCCCTGGCTGGCAATGCTGTTCAGGGTATCGGCCAGGTTGCCGGCCGGGATGTTGAACGGCTGGGCAGCCTGGGCCATGGCCGGGGCGCTGATGGCGGCTACAGCGAGGGCAAGCGGGAGGGCGTGGAACCAAGGGTTGTGCACAACATGCTCCTGATGATCGTGTTAAGGGTCGTTTCAGGAAATAGGTGGGACGAGATCGAAAAACCGGACACGAATGAGAAAGATTTTCAAAACTTCCCTGTTTAGACTCTCCGCCATTCGCCAGCAGTGCCTCCCACCGGGCTGGCGTCGCACTCAAGTCACAAGCACGACACTGGCCACTGTGGGAGGCTGCTCTGCAGGCGACAAGTCCTCAACGCGGGCCGATCACGGTTATCCAGGGTGTGTAATGCTCGACTTTGATCGGCAAGGTCTCTCCCAGCGCCTGCAGGGTGCGCTGCGGATCATCCAGCGGGAACACGCCTTGCACGCGCAGATCCTGTACCTCGGGCGCCACCCGCAGGATGCCGTGGGTATAGGGGCGCAAGGCATCGATCACTTCGCCCAGTGGCTCGTTGAGTACATTAAGGCGCCCTTCCAGCCAGGCGGCGCGGCGCAGTGCTTCGCGGCCCAGCGGCTCGATGCTCGAAGTACGTAACAGCGCGCCCTGACCTTGCAACACATCCTGCTCGCGGCCATCGTTCAGGCGGGCGCGCACGGCATGCTCCATCACCACCAGGCGGGTGGCGTCCTGCTCTTGGGCAACCATGAAGCGCGTGCCCAGGGCACGGGCTTCGCCCTGTTCGGTGCGTACCCGCAAGGGCCGCTGTGGGTCGGCGGCGACCTGAATGATCAGTTCGCCACGGCGCAGGATGATCAAGCGTTGGCTGGCGTTGAAGTCCAGGTCGACCGCGCTGTCGGCATTCAGGCTCAGGCGGCTGCCGTCCGCCAGGGTCAGGCTGCGGCGCTCGGCGGTGCCGGTGCGCAGGTCAGCGAACAGTGCCAGGCCGGGGCCGCTGCGCGCCGCCAACCAGAGCCCGCCCCCCAGCAAGCCAATGGCTGCCAGGCCGCGCAACACATCGCGGCGCGTCGTGGAGGGCGTGAGCAACAGGCGCCGGGCCTCTTCGGCCTGGCCTGGTTTGTGGCGCTCCAGCGAGCGAACCACATTGAACGAGCCGCCAATGCGCTCTTGCAGACGTTGCCAGGCCCGGGCGTGCTCTGGGTCGCGGCGCAGCCAGTCATCGAATTCAGCGCGCAGATTTGCCGAGTGCTGGCCGGCGCTGAGGCGCACCATCCAGTCGACGGCCTGTTCACCAACCGGGTCAATCGCAGGCCGGCTCACGAGCTGCTATCAGCCATATAGCACTGGCACAGCGCCTGTTTCATGTAACGACTGACCGTCCGCTCGCTGAGATTGAGCTTGGCAGCAATATCGACATAGCTCATGCCGTCGAGCTGGCTGTAGAGGAATACGGTCTTGACCAGCATCGGCAAACCGTCGAGCACCCGGTCGATGGTCACCAGCGCTTCAATCAGCAGATGCTGGTCTTCCGGCGATGGCGCGACCTGCTCGGGCAGCAGGGCCAGGCGTTCGAGATAGGCGATTTCCAGTTGCCTGCGCCGGTGCCGGTCAAGAATCAAACGACGGGCGATGGTCGACAGATAGGCGCGCGGCTGCTCAATGCTGTCCGGGTCGACCCTGGATGCAAGCATCTGGCAAAAGGCTTCGGCAGCGGTGTCCTCGGCGTCGGCATGGTTGCCGTTTGAGCGTCCCAGCCGCCACTGGATGTGCTGCAGCAACCAGCGATGGTGGTCGCTGAAGAAGAAACCCAGCTTGTGAGTGGAGGACGTAGACACCCTGAATGATCCCGCTTTTGAAAATCGTTCTCATCTTAAGGGGCAAAGGTAAAACTCTGCAATGCTTGTAAAGCGGCTGGTCACATCAGTCGAACCGCGCCGTCAGGCAGGAGTCTACCGAGCCAATCCAGCCTTGCAGGTCAGCAGCGTGCCCAGAATCATTACCCACGAAACGCCCGAGGAGGTCGTCAAGGAACAGAACACCCGGCTGTTCGGCTCACCCAAGGAGCGCCTGGAGTTCTACCGCCGGGAGATCCAATACGAGACCACCAACCTCTCCAACCGCACCAACGCCTACCTCACTGCGCAGTCGTTTATGGTGATCGCCTACGCCTCGTCAATGGCTAACCTCAACCCTGACTGGGGGGTGATTTTCACTGTAGTGATTCCGCCGATGCTGGCCCTGCTCGGCCTGCTCAACACCCTCAGCGCCTGGCCAGGCATTCGTGCGGCCTGCGAGATCATCCAGCACTGGCACCACAAGCAGGCGCAGTTGCTGCAAAGCGAGCCGGTCATTGGTCTGACCTATGACGACTCGCCGCTGTTCAGCGACTGGGAGTCCAGCGAAACCGGGCCGAAAAAGTCCCTGCTGTTCTCCCTGCGCGCGCCGTGGCTGTTCAGTATCTTCTGGATCTTCTTCGGCTTTTTCGCCCTGTTTCTGCAGATTCTGACGCTGGACAGTTAAGCTGTGGATGGCGCTCAGGGGATCAGGATGATCTTGTCACTGCGCCCGGCATTGACCTCGCCATAGCGCGCAAGGCCTTCGCTCAAGGGTGATTCCACCAGGTCACCTGGCAGTTCCAGCAGCCCCTCATCGAAGAAGCGACCAAACTGGTCGAGCATCGCGGCGCAGGCTTTGCAGTCGTAAAGCAGCGAGTTGATCCCGACCACCGAACCGCCTTTGCGGTATAGCGTCAGTGACGGTAGCTGAACCTGGCCGTCTACCGGCGCAGCAATAATCGCGATGCGTCCCCAGGTCGCCAACGCCGCCACCGATGGCGCCAGCCAAAAGCCGGTGGTGTCGAAGATCACGTCGGCACCGCCACTGAAAAACGCCTGCACTTGCCCGGCCAGCGCATCCGGTTCGCCCAGCACAATGCTGTCGATCCCCTTGGCGGCCAGAGCCTGCTGTTGCTCAGGACGGCGCACCGCGCCCAGCACCTGAGCGCCCAGCACCCGGCCCAGTGCCAGTGCTGCACTGCCGACCGCCCCGTTGCCGCCGATCACCAGCAGCCGGGTATTGGCGCCGACACCGCTGCGCTGCAAGGCATCCCAGGCGGTGGTGTAAGGCACGCCCAGGCTGGCGGCCTGAACAAAGCTCAGCGCCTTGGGTTTGAGCGCCACACCATTGGCCGGCAAGGTCAGCCATTGCGCATGGGAGCCGTCACGGAAGAACCCCGGTTCTTTGCCGGTGCCCCAGACTTGCTGGCCAATCAGACCTTGCGGGCCTTCAACCACTACACCGGCAAAATCCCGGCCCGGCACTCGCGGTAGTACGGTGTACGGGAAGCGGCCCAAGACGTTCTTTACGTCACTGGGATTGAGCCCGGCGGCCTTCACCTGGATGAGCACCTCGCCCTCGGCGGCAACCGGTTGCGGCAGTTCGACATACTCTAAAGCTGCCAGGTCGCCAGTGCGGGAAAATTGCAGTGCGTTCATCAGTAACTCCACTCAGATAGAAGATTCAGGACAGCCAGGCCGTGACCAATTGTTTGCCCATGGGCCAGGCTTTTTCACCGAGCTGCATGCCCAGCAGACCGACCAGTGCCACGGTGGGCGGCGCCGGCGAACGAAAATCCAGCGCGCCGTACAGCACACCGACCGCAATGCCGATGACCAGGGAAATGACAAAGCTCATGGAAGGACTCCGGACCAATCAGGGAATGGCCAGAGTCTAGGGACAGACGCAAAAGGCTACCGGCCAAGGACTTCTGAATTTCGGCCAGCTTGGTAGTCTGGTGTCTATGAGAGGCGGCGATTGAAGGCGTCTGGCATAACAATCAAGAGCCGTTACCAACCGCCCGACTTCCGGGGTGACTTCCGGGGTAATCAGGGTCGGGACAGTTGTCCCGTAGCCATGAGGTCTGCTACGACCCCATCCCATACTGCGAAGGCGCCACCCCCAGTTCCCGACGGAACATGTCGCTGAAGCTGCTTGGTGAGTAGCCCAGGCGGTGGGCGATGCTGCTGACGGTATGGCCCTGGATCAGGCTGGCTACGGCGGTGGCCAGTTGAACCTGGCGACGCCATTCGGCAAAGCCCATACCCAGAGCAGCCCGGAACAGGCGGGCCAGGGTGCGCACGCTGGCACCGGCGCTCTCTGCGTGTTGCTCAAAAGGGATGTCCAGCGAGGGTTCGTCAATCACCGCCTGACAGAGGCTCATCAGGCGGCGGTCGGCGCCGTCCGGCATGGGGATGCGGATCAGCGAACGGCGGGCGCGGGCCAGTTCGAGCAACGCCAGATTGACCAAGGCATCGTAGTAGTCAGGTTCAGCTTCACGGTCCAGCGCGACCAGACTGATGATCAGCTCGCGCAGCAGGCTGCCCACTTCGAACACCTGCACGGTCTTTTCAAGAGTCAGGGCAATGGCCGGGCGCAGGTAGATATTGCGCATTTCCAGATCCGAGACCACACGAATGCCATGCTCGACACCCGGCGGCAACCAGACCGCGCGTTGAGGTGGGACCAGCAGCGCCTCCCGAGGCGTCTCGACCCACATCACGCCTGACGAGGCATACAGCACCTGGCCCCATACATGCTGGTGCGGCTCGATATACAGCCCGCGCGGGTAGGTGCGCGCCAGCGGCTGAACGGGAATCGCGGTGTCGGTCAGGTCAGGCGGTGCGGCAAGGGCCATGGAAGTTATCGCAACCAGTGAACAATGACGCATGGTAACCAAAATTCTGACCGCACTCGTCATCTGACCCTTCTATTGTCTCCTCCAGGGTGACAGTAAAACGCTTTTCAGCCGATTTATCCCATTCCAGTAAATCCTTAATCTGTGTCCAAGTTG
>NZ_JANJFL010000051.1:0-8399 GCF_024584215.1 Pseudomonas sp. LJDD11 | reverse complement strand
GAGGACAGCCGTGGACGCTGGTATTTCAACGTCGTGGTCGAGGTCGACCGCCAGTTATCGCCAGGCCAGGACGCGGTGGGTATCGACCTCGGACTGAAAACCACGGCCACCTGCAGCGACGGTGATCGCCTTGAAAGCGGCAGGTTCTACCGGGATCTGGAGAGCGCCCTGGGCACGGCCCAGCGCGCCGGCAAGAAAGCCCGTGTGCGGGCGATTCACGCCAAAATTGCGAACCGCCGCAAGGATTGCCTGCATAAGTTCAGCAACGCGCTGGTCGCGCGTTGTGGCGTCATTGTGGTGGGCGATGTGAACTCACTGAAACTCGCGAAAACCAGGATGGCCAAGTCGGTGCTGGACGCCGGCTGGGGCCAATTGAAAACCATGCTGGAATACAAATGCGATCACGCAGGCACGGTTTTCAAGGTTGTCAGCGAGAGAAACACCACCCAAACCTGTTCGAGCTGCAAGCAATTGCCGGACTCGAGGCCCAGAGGTATCGCAGGGCTTGGAATAAGGGAATGGACTTGTTGTGGGTGCGGTGTCACCCACGACCGCGACGTCAACGCCGCAAAGAACATTCTCGCGCTCGGGCATGAGCGTCCAATTGTGGGAATCCCAGCCCTTTAGGACGGGGAGGATGTCAACCTCTGCAACATCCGCAAACGCTCTAGTCGCGAACTCACAGTGCAGGCAGCGAGTCGAAATCCGGCTTTTCAATCATGGAATTTCACCGCTGCAAGGAGACTGTCGATGTTGCATTCAATCCCCCCATTCCTGCGCCGTGCCTGCCTGGCCGGCCTGTTGCTGGGTGCGCCACTGGCCCAGGCTGCCGAGGTGCTGTTGGTCGGCAACAAGGACGGCGCCAGCGTCTCGGCGCTGAGCATGGCCGATGGCAAGGAACTGTTGCGTCTGCCGGTGGGCACCGGTCCTCATGAGGTCATCGTGTCGCGTGACAATAAACTGGCTGTGGTTGGCAATTACGGTGCGCCGGGCAAGCCCAACAACAGCCTGACGGTGATCGACTGGCCGACGCGCAAGGTGCTGCGCACCGTGGACCTGGGCGAAGACACCTTTCCTCACGGCATCCGCTTTCTGCCGGATAACCAGCGCATTGCAGTCACCACCGAGGGCAGCGAGCGCCTGCTGCTGGTGGACCTGAAACAGGGCAAGGTGGTGCAGCGCATCGCCATTGGCGGTGGCAAGCCGCACATGGTCGAGCTGTCGCCGGATGCGACCCGTGCTTATGTGACCCACGTTGACGGCGGCCGCCTGTCGGTGGTGGATCTTGAGCAGTACCAGAAGATCGCCGAGGTCGAGACCGGCAAAGGCAGTGAGGGCATTGCGATCAGCAAGGATGGCCGCGAAGTGCTGGTCAGCAACCGCGAAGCCGATGAAGTGGTGTTTGTTGATACGCAGAGTCTGAAAGTCACCGAGCGGATCAAGACCGGCCAGTTTCCGATCCGTATTGTCATGACCCCGGATGGCAAACACGCGCTGGTCACCAATGCGCGTTCGGCTGAACTGTCGGTTATCGATGTCGCGCAGAAAAAGGAGATCAAGCGCATCGCCCTGGCTCAGGAGGGCGTGAGCTATCGCAAGACCATGCTCGGTGAAGCGGCATTGCCGATCGGTGCGATTGTTGCTCCCGATGGCAAGCGCGCCTTTGTGGCGGTCAGTGGCGGTGACCATGTGGCGGTGATCGACACCGCCACATGGACTATTCAGCAGCGCTGGAAGGCCGGGCCAGAGCCCGATGCGCTGGCCATCATCCGCGATTGACACCAGGGGCGGCTTGGCCGGGCAATGCGTTGCATTCGCCGGCAGAGCTGCCTCCCTCCGAATGCGCGTCTAGCTGCAATACTGTTCAGATAAGCACCACAGATCTCTGTGGGAGCGACCTTGGTCTGGGCGGCATTCCGACGAAAGGGCCAGGAAAGTCACAGCATCTGCTGCGAATGTGCCGCCGCCTTCGCTGTGGTCCGGCACCCCGGCAAGCTAGCTCCCACAGGTTTAATAGAACAGTATTGCGTCTAGCTGCGAATCAAGCTCTGCCAGCGTCGCGCCGGCGCCCGGCAAGGGGTGTGCGGGATTGCCATCGATACACAGCAGCGTCGATTAAGAGCTGACGCCTGACTGGCGCGTGATGCGCGCTCCCTTACCACTTCATTTCGCCGGTAGCGACCTTGGCGCCGATATCCAGGGCGATGCCCAGCCCGGCATTGGGATAAGCGGTTTGCATGGCCTTGATCAGCGTGGCGCTGTCTTTGGCTTTCTTCAGTTCGGTGTCCCAGCGTTGCAGGTACTGCTGGGTGTAGGTCACTTGCGAAACGTCCTGCGCGGCGCCCGGTGCAGCGTGCCCTGGCACCACGATGGCCGGTTTCAGGGCGGCGATGTCCGCAAGCTTGGCCGACCAGGCCGCGCGGTCTTCAGCGCTGGCAGCGTCGGCGGTCCAGGCATGCAGCCCGGCGTACACATTGACCCCGCCGACCACGGCTTTGATCGAGGGAATCCACACATAGCTGCGATGCGGCAGGCGGCCGTCGGCGCCACGGATTTCCAGGGTCTGGCCTTCCAGCGTCAGCGCGTTGGCTTCAAGCACGGCAGGCAGGCTGACATGTGCGGGGGCATTGGCGCCCATTTTCGCGGGCCAGAAGCTCAGCTTGGTCGGCAGGGTCGCCTCGATCTTTTTGATCGTTGGCGCAGTGGCAACTACTTGGGCATCCGGAAAGTAGCCTTTGAGGATATCAATGCCGAAGTAGTAGTCCGGGTCAGGCTGGCTGATGTAGATGGTCTTCAGGGTCTTGCCGCTGTCGAGCACCATGGCCGCGATGCGCAGCGCGTCAGCGCGGGTGAAACCGGTGTCGACCAGCAGCGCGTCAGTCTTGCCGGTGACCAGCACGGCGTTGACGTTAAAGCTGTTGGCATCGGCATGGTAGACCTTGAGGTCCAGTGGGTCGGCTTGAGCGGCCGCAGCGGCCGACAGCGAGAGTGCGGCGACGGCAGCCAGACGGGTGAAAAGGCGCGGGATCGTCATCAAAGGTGTTCTCCAAGCTGGATTGCAGCGGCTGCTGCGGGTGGAGAGCACTGTATTGATTCAATAGGCGCAGATAAACTTCGCTTCAGGCAATAGTTTGTCAACCGGATCGAGCATATCAATGGATCGTCTTACCGCCATGCGGGTGTTTGTAGAGATTGTCGAGCGGGGCAGCATGAGCGCTGCCGCCGAGGCTTTGGACATGTCCAGGGCCATGACCAGCCGCTACCTTGAAGGGCTGGAAGCCTGGCTGGGCGTGCGTCTGCTACACCGCACCACGCGCAGGTTGGCCTTGACCGATGCCGGTGAGCAGGCGCTCAAGAGCTGCCGGGAAATGGTCAGCCTGGCCGGCGACATTGTTTCGCAAGCCAGTCAGGCCGGCGAGGTGCAGGGGCGGCTGCGGCTGACCTCGGCGCCGTCGTTCGCGCAGGCGCAATTGACCGCAGCGGTGGTGGAGTTTCAGGCCCTGCACCCCAAAGTCGAGATTGACCTGGTGATGGTCGACCGGACGGTCGATCTGGTCCAGGACCGCATCGATCTGGCCATTCGCCTCAGCCAGCGCATCGATGACGAACTGGTCGCTCGGCGTCTGGCGGTCTGCCGATCGGTCCTGTGCGCGTCGCCGGCTTATCTGGCCCGGGTCGGTACGCCTTTAAGCCCCGAGGATCTGGCGGCGCATAAAAGCATTCTGCACAGCCATGGCTTTGCGACCAGTTACAACCTGCGCAAGGGCGAGCAACTGACAGTCGTACAAGCGCGAGGCAGCCTGACGGCGAACGAAACCTCCATCGTGTTGGCCGCCGCACTGGCGGGTGCGGGGATTGCGATGCTGCCGACCTATTACGTGGGCGAGGCGCTGGCCCGCGGCACACTGCAGGTGGTGTTGCCCGACTATGCACTCGATACCATGAATATCCACGCCGTCTACCTGTCGCGGCGCCACCAGCCGTTACCGCTGCGCTTGCTTATCGAGTTTCTGGCCGAGCGATTTGGCGGCGATGTTGCACCTTGGGACCGGGTAGCGCTTCATTCGTAGGAGCGGCTTTAGCCGCGAAAAGCTTCGCTGCTAAAGCCGCTCCTACGAGGTCGGTCGCGCAGGCAGATCAGCGAATGTGTCAGCTGTGTAGCAGAGCACTACCAAGCGGCGATTCCCCGGAAAAGAATGACGTTTATACCTGTCGGCCAGATTTGAAGCGTCGGGTATCCGGCCAGACCAGGGAGCAGCATCGTGCCATTGGCCAGCAACCACCCGCTTGTACGGCGTAGCACAGGCAGCGGCGAGCACAACGCCGTATTTATCGTCGCCTCCGGCCCATCGGCGCGGGACTTTCCTATTGAGCGTTTTGCCAAGGTGCCGATGATTACCATGAACGGCGCGATCTCGATGTTCGCCCGCACCAGCATCCGACCTTTCTGTTACGCCTGCACCGACAAGGATTTTCCACGCCAGCAACCGCAGTTGTTCAACGAGGCCGTTCAGCGTAGCCAGCGCCTGGCTGTTTGGGACGAGCTGCTGGACGACCTGCCTGCGCTGTCGGCAGATAAAGTCCTGCCTCTGAAGAAGGCCGGGCCGCCGTCGCTGTTGCGCACGCTGCTGCGCCGCGAGCGCAACCTGGTGCGCAGCGGCGCTTTCTGGAGCCGTCGTGCCCGTTCGCTGGGGTTCAGCAAGGACCTGTCGCAAGGCTTTTTTGATGCGCGCACGGTGGCGTATCTGGCCCTGCAAATCGCCTATCACTCGGGGTTTCGCAAGGTCTTTCTGGTGGGCGTGGATCTGGATCAGGCGGCCGGGCGTTTTTACGAGACCAGCCCGAACGATCCGGCCAATTCACCCTGCGGCCTGGATCAGCATTTTCAGCGGCGCATTTTGCCGTCCCTGCAGATCATGGCCGACAAGGTGGTGGGTGAGGACTTCGCGGTGTACAACCTGTCGGCGCGTTCGCGGATCCCTGAGCGGGTGATTCCCAGGGTCAGCCTGGCGCAGGTCGAAGGCATGCTCAACGGCTAAAGGGCGCGCTCAGAACGCCTGCAGAATGCGCCCCAGCACCCCCATTGCCGCTTCACGCTGCGGGGTCCACGGGTAGCCGTGGTTGAGCCGTGCACAATGGCTGAAGCCGCGCTGTGCCGAGAACATTGGCCCTGGCGCGATGCTGATGCCCTGCGCCAGCGCCATTTGGTAAAGCTTCAGCGAGTCGACCCGTTCGGGAAACTCAAACCACAGAAAGTATCCGCCGGTTGGCCGGGTGACCCGGGTTTGTTCCGGAAAGTGCCGCGCCGCCGAGGCGAGCATCGCGCCTTGTTGCATCTCCAGGGCATGGCGCAATTTGCGCAGGTGCCGGTCGAACCCGCCGTGTTGCAGGTAATCGGCGATGGCCGCTTGCGCGGGCACCGAGGGCGAAATGCTGGTCATCAGTTTCAGGCGGCTGATTTTTTGCGCATAGCGTCCGCCCGCCACCCAGCCGACCCGGTAACCCGGTGCCAGGCATTTGGAAAACGAACCGCAGTGCATCACCAGGCCTTCGGTGTCCAGGCTCTTGACCGGGCGTGGCGCGCGGCTGCCGTAATACAGCTCGGCATAGACATCGTCTTCGATCAGCGGCACCTGATGGGTCTTGAGCAACTCGTACAGCGCCTGTTTGTTGGCATCGGGCATGCTCGCGCCCAGCGGGTTCTGCAGGCTGCTCATGAACCAGCAGGCCTTGATCGGCAATTGCTCGAGGCGGTCGGCCAGTTGCTCAAGGTCCACGCCGTCACGCGGGTGCACCGGAATTTCCACGGCCTTGAGCTTGAGGCGTTCGAGCATCTGCAAACAGGCATAAAACGCCGGCGCCTCGATGGCCACCAGGTCGCCCGGCTGGCTCACGGTTTGCAGGCACAGGCTCAGGGCTTCCATCGCGCCATTGGTGATGACCAGTTCTTCGCGTTCCGGGTGCACGCCGCTGTTGAGGTAGCGCAGCGCGATCTGGCGCCGCAGTTCCTGGTTGCCGCTGGTCATGTCGGCGATCACCGCATGGGGCAGCAGCCCGCGCACGCTGTGGGCCATGGAACGGGCCAGGCGCGGCAGGGGGAACAGGTCCGGGCTGGGAAACGCTGAACCAAACGGCACGGTTTGCGGGTCCTGCAAGCTGCCCAGCACCGAAAACACCAGCTCGCTGACATCCACCTCGGTGCCCAGTGAAGGGCTCAGATGAATGGCCGGTTCGCTCAGCGAGCGGCTGGCATGTTCACGCACGTAATAGCCCGAACGCTCCCGCGCCTGGATCAGCCCGCGGTCTTCAAGCCGGTAATAGGCCTGGAACACGGTTGAGGGGCTGACTGCAAAGCGCTGGCTGGCGACCCGTACCGAGGGCAGCTTTTCGCCGCCCTTTAGGGTCCGGTTGCGGATCATCTGGGCGATGTCTTCGGCAAGTTGTTCGTAGCGCTTCATGGGCAGGTCGTGTCATGCGGATCGAGGCGTCAGCATGCCTGCGGGAAAAAAACGACACCAGATGCATTTTCGATATTTATTTACGGATCAGATGACTTGTTTGGCATGAAGCTGAATCGGAGGCATTGAAGACGCTGCTCTGCAAAAAACGCCTGTATCTGAGCCTGTTATCCGTGCCTTTAGATCATAGAACATTGGTATACCGTAATACGGTGTTCATAAATCGGAGGTTTCATGGCATTTCAGATCCGCAAACTCGTCACGTATAAAGAACAGATCTTCATCGAAGGTGGCAAGCCAGTGCACACGCCACTGAACATGGCTGCGGTGGCTGCAATCATCACCAATCCCTGGCACGGGCGCGGCTTTGTCGAGGACCTCAAACCGCAGATCCGTGAGCATTGTTCGGACCTTGGGCAATTAATCGTTGCGCAATTGGCCCAGGCCATCGGTGGTGCTGCGCGCATTGAGGCCTATGGCAAGGCCGCAGTGGTTGGGGAGGCGGGCGAAATCGAGCATGCCTCGGCGCTGATCCACACCTTGCGCTTCGGCAATCACTTTCGTGAGGCGGTGGACGCCAAGAGTTACCTGGCGTTCACCAACAAGCGCGGCGGGGCGGGCACCTCCATTCAGGTGCCGATGATGCACAAGGACGATGAGGGCATGCGCTCCCACTACCTGACCCTGGAGCTGCGCATCGACGACGCGCCACGCGCCGACGAAATCGTGGTGGTGCTGGGCGCCGCCGATGGTGGCCGGCCTCATGCGCGAATCGGCAACCGTTATATCGACCAACAGGCGCTGGCCGCAGAACAGTCGGCCATCTGATCCGGTTTTTATTCAGGTTTCTGAATCTGTAACCGGATCAGTGGCTGCGGCATCATGGCCCCATGATCTTTTAGGGCTATGGGAGCAATCTGATGGGCAAAATGGCGTTTTTCATGCTTGGGTTCTTGGCGGTGACCATTTTGATTGGCTTGCTGGCGACCATCCCGCCGCCGCTGTAAGCCGCGTCAATTCAATTGCGCAAAAGGCTCTTGAGCAATCAAGGGCCTTTTCTGCGTGCCTGCTCAAAGGCGCTGAAAAGGGCAGGCCAGACGGTTGCTCTGTTGCACAGGCGGTTTAAACTGTGGCCCTTCGCCCGACTGGACTGCTCCTTTTGACTCTTCCTCTCGTCATGCTCCCCGGCCTGCTCAACGATGCCCGCCTGTGGGCGCAGCAGCAGGCGCTGATCGCTCGCGACCGTCATGTGCAGATCCCCGACCTGACCCAGGACACTTCGATTGCGGCGATGGCCGCACGGGTGCTGCAAGCGGCGCCACCGCAATTCGCCCTGGCGGCGTTGTCCATGGGCGGTTATGTGGCTATGGAGATTCTGCGCCAGGCGCCGCAGCGCGTAGTGCGCCTGGCATTGTTTGACACCATGGCGCGGCCCGACAGTGCCGACCGGGCCAGGGTGCGTCGCGGCTTGCTGGAGCTGGCGCAGATGGGCACCTTCAAGGGCGTCACGCCGCAGTTGCTGCCCAAGCTGATCCACCGCAACAGTCTGGGTACAGCTGCCGCGCAACAGGTCAGGGACATGGCGCAACAGGTTGGCCGCGACGGCTTCATTCGCCAGCAGCAGGCGATCATCGAGCGTGCCGACTATTCAGGGTTACTGGCGCACATTAAGGTGCCGACCCTGGTGGTCGTGGGCGAGGACGACCAGATCACTCCGCCGGCTGAGGCACAGTTCATCCATGAACAAATCGCCGGCTCACGGTTGGTGACACTTGCCGAGTGTGGGCATCTACCGCCGCTGGAACATCCTGAGCGCACCACGCAGTTGCTGCAGGAGTGGCTGGCTGATTGACCATCGGGGCGCGACAAGCCCCGCCGTTCAGGGCGGGGAAGGATAGCGCGGACGGCGTAGCCGTCCTCGGTCGCAGTGGGGGCTGCTGC
>NZ_JANJFL010000050.1:0-9906 GCF_024584215.1 Pseudomonas sp. LJDD11 | reverse complement strand
GGCTCAGGGTCTGGAGCAACAGGGTCTTGGAAATCGTGCCCTTGAACGCACCGCCACGGTCCAGTACCGGAACCGGGTAGGGCAGGCGGGCGACGATGCCGAGCACTTCGTGCAGCGGGGTGTCGGTGTACACCGGGTTCTGCTTGTGCTGGTCATGGCTGGAACCGGCAACGTGGGGGCTTACCGCGCCCGAGGCATCGATATCGACGACGCCAAGTAACTGGCCTTTCTCGTCCACCAGATAACCGTACGAACCGCCGCTGCTGAATTGGGCGGCTTTGCCGTTGACCTTGCACACGCTGGCCGGATCGAATTTCGCCACATCACCGGCCTTGAGCACCCGCGAGCTGTCGAAGCCCTTGAAAAAGGTCCGTACGTAGTCGTTGGCCGGCTGATTGATCAGCTCTTGCGGGGTGCCGATCTGCACCACCCGACCGCCTTCCATGATCGCGATGCGGTGGCCGATCCGAATGGCTTCTTCGATGTCATGAGAGATGAAAATGATGGTGCGTTGCTGCTCGGCCTGCAGGCGGATCAGTTCACCCTGCATCTCGTGACGAATCAACGGGTCGAGGGCCGAGAAGGCCTCGTCCATCAGCAGGATCGCCGGGTCGTTGGCCAGCGCGCGGGCCAGGCCGACCCGTTGTTGCATACCGCCAGACAGTTGATGCGGGTAACTGTATTCGTGACCGGCCAGGCCCACCTGACGCAGCGCTTCACTGGCCCGGGCATGGCGCTCTTGCTCGGATACGCCGGAAATTTCCAGGCCGAAGGCGGTGTTTTCCAGCACACTCATGTGCGGCATCAGGGCAAAGGATTGAAACACCATGCCCATGTCCTTGCGGCGCACGTTAAGCAGGTCCTTGTCCGACAGCCCGGTGATTTCCTTGCCGTTGAGATGAATGCTGCCGGAGGTGGGTTCGATCAGCCGGTTGAACAGCCGCACCATGGTCGACTTGCCCGAGCCGGACAGGCCCATGATCACGAAGATCTCGCCACGCTTGACTGAAAAGCTGGCATCGAAGACCCCGACCACGTGGCCGGTCTTGTTGAAAATCTCATTCTTGTCGGCGCCCTGGCGCAGCATGTCCATGGCCATGTTCGGGTTGGGACCGAACACCTTGAATATATTGTTGACCGAAAGAATTTCGTCCGCTTGGCTCATACGACCCTCTTGTTATCGTTATGACCAATTAATCAAACATGCGCAGGAAGATCCTTTCGCACACTCAGGTAAATTGGCAGTCCGTTCAAATTGAACGTGAGTCAGTTCGGTACGCAGATACTTCTGTTGTAAGGGAAGTGGATCCCTTCGCGGCTACGCACCGGGGGTAATATTGTAGTTATTGGGTGATGCGTTATTGCCTGATTCCAATCGTCTCATCGCCCTTAGGAGCGGCTTAGGTATGGCTCAGACGATACGGTTGTTACCCGCTTCGCTCAGGCGGCGGATCATCAGTTCGCTGTACCAGTCGACGAACTGGCAGACGCCGTTTTCCACCAAGGGCGAATACGGGCCGGGCTGATAAGCCGGGGAGGTCACGCCGACCTGCGCGCCTTCCACCAACATGCGATCCTGGTCATTGGTCGCCATCCAGACTTTGGTCAACCGCTCGATCTCGTAGTCCACACCCTCCACGGCGTCTTTGGGCACCAGCCATTTGGTGGTCACCACGGTCTCACCAGGCCCCAGCGGCAGCACCCGGAAGCTCAGCGCGTGGTCACCCAGGAAGTGGTTCCAGGTGGAGGGGTAGTTGAAGTACAGCAGCGCACCGATGTTGTTCACCCCACTGCGATCCAGGCGCCGGGCCACGGCCGGTTTACCGTCCATGGTGTAGCTGCTGGCGCCATGATTGAGCGGAATGCGGGTCATGCGGAACTGGCCATTGGGGTCCATATTGATCCGGCTGGCCAGGCCTGCGGCTTCACAGGTGTTCCAGTGTTCGGCCAGTTCCAGATCCTCTTCGCCGCCCAGACCCTGGACCGAAACGTTCTCAACGAAAGAGTTGAGCAATTCCGGGTGGGTGCCGTCGCAGTGGTAGCACTCGCGATTGTTTTCGAAGACCAGCTTCCAGTTGCCTTTTTCCACCAGACTGGCTTCGAAAGCGACCTTGCAGTCTTCCAGGTAGTGCGGGCCAATGAACGGCGAAACGGCACTGCGGAATTTTTCGAAATCCGGCGCGACCTTGGCCACGCATACATAGATATAGCTGTGCACCACCTCGCAGTGCGCCGGGTTCAAATGGTGATCAGCGGGGTTGAAGTCCGGGCCCATGTGGCCGGCGTACAGCAGCTTGCCGTCCAGCTCGAAGGTCCACTTGTGATAGGGGCAGACCATTTTGGCGACCTTGCCCTTGGCCTCGGTGCAGACCTTCGAGCCGCGATGGCGACAGGCGTTATGGAAGGCCCGGATTTCGCCATCTTTGCCGCGAATGACCACGATCGGATAGCTGCCAATCTGCAGGGTCAGGTACTGGCCGGGTTTTTCCAGTTCGAAGGTATGCCCGGCAAAGATCCATTCACGGTGCCAGATTTGCTCAAGATCTTGCTCATAAACAGCCGGGTCGTTATAAACCGCACCAGGGAGTGCATGTTGCGCCTTGCGTTGTTTGATCAGGTCTAATACAGCGTTGATGCGGGACATTATTATGTGCACTCCAAATAAGCTGAGGCTCTTATTGCGTGGGCCGTTTATTGCACGCAGGGCGGATTCCTGAATTAATCTGTTCAAGGTTTCAGGTAATTGAGCTAGGCTCTGGCGAAATCTTGCGCTGCTATCGCTGCTGCTTGCGATCAGTCTAGGGCGAGGCATCAGGTATAAAAATCAAATTTTTCTATAGTCAATTGATTACCTAAGGTTATGGTCAAACACACCGAGCCCGATCAGGCACTGATCAAAATGCCCTCCCTGCGGGCGGTCAAAGCCTTTGTGGCAGCGGCCAAGTATCAGAGCTTTACCCGTGCCGCCGAGGCGCTGTGCGTGACCCAGGCGGCGATCAGCCGACAGATCCGCGAGCTGGAAGAACACCTGGGCGCCGCGCTGTTCAATCGCGCCGGGCGCACCGTGGAACTCACCGCAGCCGGGGCGATTTTCTTCGATGCGGTGCAGTTGTCGTTTACCAATATTTCCCAGGCCGCTGACCGCATTCGCAGCAGCGAGAACCCCAAGCAGGTGGTAACGCTGTGTTGTTCTTCGGCCTTTGCCAATTTCTGGCTCGGTCCACGCTTGCCGGCGTTTTTCGAGGCTTACCCGGAAATCGACATCAATCTGGTGGTGACCCAGAACTTTCTGGTGATGGAGAACGGCGTCAACCCGGACATCATCATCTGCAAGATCGCCAAGACCCACGAGGGCTATCACAGCCAGCCGCTGGTCTGTGATGTCATCTACCCGGTGTGCACCCCGCAATACCTTGAACAACACCCGCAACTGCGCAGCCTGACCGGCATTCGCGATGGCGCGCTGTTAAACCTCAGTCCGTTCGGCCGTTCGCAGATTGCCGAACATGTCGACTGGGGCGTGTGGTTCGCCTACCAGAGCATCGATATCAAGACCCGCGCCAGCGATGCGCCGCATTACTTCAACTCCAACGACTACAACCTGCTGATCCAGTTGGCCCTGGCCCATCAGGGCGTGGCCCTGGGCTGGAACTATCTGGTCGAGCCGTATCTGCAAAAGGGCCTGCTGGTGCGCCCGGTGGCTGAACAATTGGTGCACCGTGAAACCCGGCATTACCTGAGTTTCAACGAGGCCAAAAGCCGCGACCTCAGTTGTTGCCTGTTACGCGACTGGCTGCTGGAACAGTTCGCCAGTGATAGGCCAGACGAGTTTATTGAAGCCAATGCATAACGCCAGCTCATCAATTGATGGGCATAAATGTCGCTGTAACCCTCTGCTGTTCGTAATTACTCTTTAACTCAGCCCGCGCAGGCCATTTACTTGCTGAAGCGGGGTTATTTGCAACTTCCTCACCTGCGTTATCGAGGCTCAGCCACCAGGTTTGCAACGGGCATTGTCGATCTCTCGACAGCGTCTGCTGGCTGCCTGCGGCCTGGTTTTGGCTGACCTGCAACGACATCACGAACAACAAGAGGCGCGACTCAATGTCTGCATTCCAGTTTTCCGGTATCAACCTGGCCATCACCACTCCATTCGATGCTCAGGGCAAGATTGACTATGCCCGTTTCGAGCAACTGATCGAGCGCTATCTCGCGGCAGGTATTCAGGGTTTCGTGCTTAGTTCCGGTACCGGCATGCATGTGTATCTGAGCAAGGATGAGTCCAAGGAACTGGTAGCGTTTGGCGCCAGGGTCATCAATGGCCGTGCCCGCATCATTGCCCAGACCTCCGCACTGCTGGCTGACGAGGTGGTCGAGCGCACCCGGCACGCGGCCAGCGTCGGCGCTAATGGCGTGATGGTCTTGCCGCCGTTTTTCGAAGGCCCGACCGATGACCAGGGCATTATCGATTTCTACTCCACCGTCAGTGAGGCCGGGCTGCCGATCATTGGCTACAACGTGCCACAGGCGGTGGGTGTGGAAGTGACGCCTTCGCTGTTCAAACAACTGAGCGAAATCCCCAACTTTGTCTCGGTCAAGGACAGCAGCGGTGACCTGGCGGCCCAGGCGGCGCTGATCCGCACCGGTCTGCCGACCATGAACGGTGCTGACCCGCTGGTGCCCTACGCGCTATATGCCGGTGCGGCCGGGCTGATCTGGGGCGGAGCCAATATTGCGCCGCGCACCTGTGTGGCGCTGGTCAATGCTGCGCTGGGAAAACAATGGGACCGCGCGCGGGAAATCTGGCGTGAGCTGGAGCCGGTCATGTCGCTGATCTGGCAGGGTGATTATGTGCAGTCGGTGTATGCCGCCGCCGAAATCACCGGTTACGCCGCTGGTAACCCGCGCCGTCCGCTGGCCCGTTTGTCGGCCGACAAGCTGCAGCACCTGCAGGCGGTGGTCGCGCCGCTGGCCGCTTATGAAACCAGCCTGGCCTGACCGTCGCGGAGCAGCAGCTATGTACGTGGCATCGAAGTTTCCCAAGCACAACAGCCTGTCGGGCTGGGTCGCCATGCTCGCGCAGCGCAAGCCGGCTCCGTCGTTGAGCAGCGTGGTCAGTGTCGATGTGGCGATCATCGGCGCCGGCTTTGCTGGCCTGTCTGCCGCCCGGCGCCTGTCACAACTGGACCCGACCCTCAAGGTCGCGGTGCTGGAAGCCGGTGTGGTCGGCGAGGGCGCCACCGGGCGCAACTCGGGGTTCATCATCGACCTGCCTCACGAAGTCAGTTCCGAAGACTTCGGTGACACCTCCACCGAGCGCGCCCGGCGCGACATTTTCCTGTACCGCACGGCCATTGGGCTGGCCACCGACATGGCCGACGAGTTTGGCTGGGGACGTGAGGTTCTCGACCGCTGCGGTCGCTACAGCGTGGCGATCAGCGCCAAGGGCGATGAGCACATCCGCAGCTACGCCAGACAGCTCGACGGCCTGGGCGAGGCGCACCGCATTCTCGACGGCGACCAGATCCATGAGGTCACCGGCTGCCCGATGTACACCTCAGGGCTGTTCATGCCTGGCACCGTGATGGTTCAGCCGGCAGCGTATATCCGGGCGGTGGCCGATGGGCTGCGCGCGCCGGTGAGCGTGTACGAGAATACCCCGGTGCAGCGTTTCGAGAAGACCGGCAGCACCTGGCAATTGAAGACCCCGCAAGGCACGGTCAGCGCTGGCAAGATCATTCTGGCCAACAACGGTCATGCCGAGAGCTTCGGGTTGTTCAAGGGCACGTTGCTGCACGTGTTCACCTACGCGTCGCTGAGCGAACCGTTCGATACCAGGCGCCTCAGTGGCCAGCGTGACTGGGCCGCCACACCAGCCTTGCCGATGGGCACCACGGTGCGGCGGATCAGCAGCGAGCAGGGCGACCGGCTGCTGATTCGCTCGCGGTATTCGTACCACGCGGGGCTGGAAATCAGCGAAAGGCACATTCGCGCGGCGGGCAGGGTCCACGACCAGAAGTTCGCCACACGCTTTGCGGGCCTGCCGGATGTGCAGATGCAATACCGCTGGGGTGGGCCGATGGCGCTGACCGTCAACAGCGTGCCGGTGTTTGGCGAGGTCGAAAACGGCTTGTACGCCGCCATAGCCTGCAACGGCCTGGGTGCGTCGAAATCCACCGCGGCCGGTATTGCGGCGGCAGAGAATGTGCTGGGTCTGGATTCGCGGATGGTGCAGATCCTCAGCGGTTACGAGCAGCCGAAGAAACTGCCGCCCCAGCCGCTATTGAGCATCGGTGCCAAGGCCAACCTGCGCCTGCGCGAGTGGCGCGCCGGACGGGAGTAGGGCGGTCGTGGCCGGTAAAATCGGTCATCGGCCATTGGCCCATTTGCCATACAGCGCCTAACCTGATTCATGAGCCCCCGCAACGGGGGCTCTTCCACACGAGGGTGGGCAACAGCCCTACCAGGGATCAGGAGGCGTCGATGTCCAGACACAACGTAATCGAGAGTCTGTACGCATGGCTGATGATTGTGGCGATCATCAGTGTCTTCAATATCCAGTACCTGATAAACGCGCTGCTGATCGGGGTCCTGATCAGCCTGGCGTACTTGCCGGCCTACAAGTTTCTCGGCGACAGCGTGCGTTCGGTGAATCGCAATGTCCTGCTGCGCTTTGTCGGCATCGGCTTTGCCATGGCGCTGGCGGCGCTGTGCGTGCTGGGCGACGAGTCCAAGGGCAACGCCATGGTCGCGGCGATCCTCGGTTACGTGGCCGCTCGCCCGGCACGGATGATGGTCAGCACCTACCTGGTGGCTGAAGACTGACCGACAGCAGGCCGGGCCGGACAACCGCCCGGCCTGCCAGATCGTCGGAAACGACCTGCGCATACCTGATTGCGTCCGATGTCCGCCATAGACAATTGGCTATCCGTTGCCTGGCTTATACCTGCGGCATCTTTCGACTGGATGCAGCCACCCTCATGCTCACCACCGCTGACAACCCGCCTGTCAACCGCACCCGCCTGGGGATCGCCCTGTGCCTGTTATCGATGCTGATCTTCGCCAGCCAGGACGGTATTACCAAGCTGCTGATCCGCGACCTGCCCGCTGCGCAACTGGTGATGATGCGTTATTGGGTCTTCGTGCTGCTGGCACTGGTGCTGGCCTGGCGACAAGGTGGGCTGCGGGTGGCCGCCCGCAGCAGCCATCGGGGCTTTCAGATACTGCGCAGTCTGCTGGGCGTTATTGAACTGGCCCTGTTTGCCCTGGCCCTGCGCTACCTGGGCCTGGCGGAAACTCATGCGTTGTATGCAGTATTCCCGCTACTGGCCATCGCCCTTGCGGTGATCTTCCTGCGCGAGCGGGTCAGCCGCCGCCAGATCGTCGCGGCGGTGATCGGCTTTGCCGGCACCCTGGTGATTCTGCGCCCTGGCGCTGCTGCCTTTGATCTGGCCGGGCTGATCCCGCTGGCCGCGGCGTTGTGTTTTGCGGTGTTCAACGTGCTCAGCCGCAAGATCGGCGGCACTGACAGTTTTGCGACCAACACCCTGTACATGGGCGTGGTCGGCGCGCTGGCCTCCAGCGGTTTCGGCCTGGCCAACTGGGTTGAACCCAGCCCTGTGCAGTGGAGCCTGATCGGCGTGCTGTGCGTCACTGGCGTCAGCGCGCAACTGCTACTCATCCAGTCGCTTAAATACGCCGAAGCCTCGACCCTGCAACCGTTCAACTACTCCTTGCTGGTGTTTGCCACTCTGGTGGGCGTGTTCGCTTTTGCCGAAGTGCCGGACAGGTGGGTCGTGGGTGGATCGATCATGGTCGTGCTGGGCGGGATGCTGGCGTTCAAGAGCGGCAAAAGATGATGGTCTGCGCCACTTGCCGGGCCGGCCTCAGGTCCGAGCATGCAGAATATTCAGCAAATACCGGCAGCCCCGAGCATCAGACGCTACAAAGCTCACCGGCTGATCCACCGCGAAATCCAGGTGATCACCGCTTTGCAATTGATAGACCTGCTCGCCATAGGTGACCTGCAGTTCACCTTCCAGCAGCCATAGCCGCTGCCGATACGCATTGGCCTGCCAGCGCGGATAGTCGATGCGGCTGCCGGCCGGCAGGTCGATCTCGACCAGTTCACTGCCGCTGGCCTCATCAAGCTCCGCTACCTGTCGGCGCAGATAGCCGGTGGACGGATCGCGCCAGGTTTCCTGCTCGTCGCGCCGCCTTAGCCGCGATGCATCATCGGGCGTGTCGTCGGCCAGCAATTCGGTCAGGGCTATGCCCAGCCCGGCGGCCAGCTTGCCCAGCACCACGGCGGTGGGGCTGCTTTCCAGGCGTTCGATTTTGGAAATCATCGCCTTGCTGACGCCGGAACGTTCTGCCAATTGCGCCAGGCTCAGCCGTTGTTGCGTGCGCAGGTGAGCAATACGCCGGGCGATCAGATCATCAATGCTGGGTGGGCTGGCCGTCATCTTGGCGTCTCGGTTGGGCTTCTCATGATTTAAAATCCACTATAGGATACGAATCGTCTCTAATTGTGTTTTAGCCGGGAAGCGTCATAAATGCAAATGATCGATTGCACAGAACAGCACCATGCGCAGGCCATCCTGGACATCTTCAACCACGAAATTCGCCATTCTACTGCGCTCTACGACTACCAGCCCTGGGATATCAGCGTCATGAAGGCGTGGTTCGAAACCAAGCGCGCCGGCAACTTTCCGGTCATCGGTGTGCAAGGCGAGCAAGGTCAACTGCTGGGCTTTGCCACCTACGGCACCTTCCGCACCCGCGCCGCGTACAAGTACAGCGTCGAACACTCGGTGTACATCCACCCGGATCATCGCGGTGCCGGGTTGGGTAAATACCTGTTGGGCAGCCTGATCGAACAGGCACGCTCACGCGGTGTGCATACGCTGGTTGGCGGTATCGACCTGGGTAACCAGGCGAGCATTCACTTGCATGAGCGGATGGGCTTTGAACGCAGCGGAGTGATCCGCGAGGCGGCTTACAAGTTTGGCCAGTGGCTGGATCTGGTGTTTTATCAGAAGGTGCTGGATACGCCGCTGGTGCCGAACGAGGATTGATGATGTTTGGACTAGCGAAAAAACGTACATGGCGGCATACCGACGTGCCTGTTGGCGCCATTGGCCGAAGGTCATGCCGATACTTCTGCAGCGTATAACCAGTGTGCGCCTTGACCATCGAGGCGCGACAAGCCCCGCCGTTCAGGGCGGGGAAGGATAGCGCGGACGGCGTAGCCGTCCTCGGTCGCAGTGGGGGCTGCTGCTGTTCGATGGATGCACCGCCACAGGATGATGCGCAGTAATACGGCGACACAGTATGCCCCTCTACAGCGATCTTTCGTTACAAAGACCCCATGGGCATGCACCTTGAAAACACCGTGCCGTCCGCGCCTAATGGCGTCTTCATTGCTCATGGCTCAAGAGCAGCATGCAACGACTTCAAGCCTTCAAGTACGAACTCATGCCAGACGGCCAGCAGGAGCGGCAAATGCGCCGCTTTGCCGGCTCCTGTCGCTTCGTCTTCAACAAGGCGCTGGCGTTGCAGAAGGAGCGCCACGAGCAAGGCGAGAAGAAGCTCGGCTATGCGGGCCTGTGCAAGTTGCTGACCGAATGGCGCAATAGCCCGCAAACCGCATGGCTGGCCGATGCGCCTGTTCACCCGTTGCAACAGAGCCTCAAGGATCTGGAACGGGCCTACGCCAACTTCTTCGCCAAGCGAGCCGACTTTCCCCGGTTCAAGAAGACGGGGCGGCGCGACAGTTTCCGCTATCCCGACCCGAAACAGATCAAGCTCGACCAGACCAACAGCCGCCTGTTTCTGCCCAAGCTGGGCTGGCTGCGCTACCGCAACAGCCGCGAGGTGCCTGGCACGGTGAAGAACATCACCGTG
>NZ_JANJFL010000005.1:153328-239548 GCF_024584215.1 Pseudomonas sp. LJDD11 | reverse complement strand
GCCTGCACCGATTGGCTGTGCAGCCCCAGGTCTTTGCTGGCCCCGTTGGTGTACTTGTGAATGTCGAACGCCGACAGAAAACGACCACGCTCACGAATCGAGCGGCTGCTCAACTCGTTTACGTAGTTCCACACAAAATTCACAGCACGAGAAGCTTCACGCAGTTGCGCTGCATGCTTGTCTCGCACTCGAATCTTGAGGGTTTTGGTCGCTTTCATTTCAGTCATGAAACACAGGATGGGGCGGTTTTATGGATGTTAACCCCTATGACCGCTTCGCGGTGGCGCTTTCATCCCCCAGCTGAAGGAAGGGGCTTTTCGCGCCAGCTTGGTAAAAATACAGATACGTTTCATCTGCGTTGCGTAACAGGACACAAATGCAGTCGTGCGAAATTTACTGCGCCCGCTCTGGCTGGAATTGATCGCACCCAGTTAATCTGTAGCAGCCTGTTTGGCTCATCGGCTGGAGTACACCGTCATGCTGACCCTGGGTAATATTTTTGTGCTGATGCTGCTCGCCACCGGGGCAGCCTGGCTTTGGCATGCCCACGGTCTGCGTGAAAAAGCGCTGGAGCGGGTCAAGCAACATTGCGCACGGCTCGATCTGGAACTGCTCGACGAGAACGTCGCCTTCAAGCGTCTGGCGTGGACCGCCGACGCCCATGGCCGCAAACGCCTGGCGCGTATCTACAGTTTTGAATTCACCGTCACTGGCGAACAGCGTCATCCTGGCAGCATTACTCAATTCGGCGCGCACAGCGCGCAGATCGAGCTGGCCCCCTATCCTTTCGAGATCAAGCCGCCACCACCGTCTGCCGAAGTGATCCGTCTCGACGAATGGCGCCAGTCGCATCAGAAATGGAAGCAATGATTTTTCAGGCTATTCGGCAAGCACTCAACCCGGCTTGAAGGGCCGCCACATCCTGAGCCTCATCAAAGATCAGCTCCAGCCGCGAGTCCTGGCGCCACTCGCTGGCTTGCCATTGCACACCCGCCCCTGCCAGCGCGTTGGCTGAACACCAACCCTGCTCGCTGTGCACCACCAGTTTGGCGCGTCGCCAGTTCAGGGCAGCCAGCCACTGCGCCAGTTGCCTGCAATCGAAACGCTGCGAAGGGTGCCAGCGCCAGCCTACGCTCCAGCCGTCGGCACTGCCCTGGCTGAGCACCCATGGCGTCGCAACATCTGCCCAGTGCGGCGCTGCTGCCTGAATGCTCGCTGGCAGTGCCTGCTCAGCCTGAGGGTTATCCACAGCTGTCAAACTGTCCACACCCGGCAACTGTGACAATGACAAGCGGCCCTGGCTGCACCAGACCCGTGGCAACGCCGGCAAACGCTCGGCCAGCCGCTGGCGGACAGCGTCGGATAAACCCTCAGCCTTGTTAAGCACCAGCAACCCGGCAGCCGCCAGCGCCTGCTGCTGGGTATCGGGCAATGGCTGGCCGGCCGCCAATGCCTGGGCATCGAGAACCATGACCGCTGGCATCACCCGCAGCACGCCCTGCCAGGGTGGCTGCTGCAACTGGGCAATCAACTGTGCCGGATGGCCAAGACCCGACGGTTCGATCAACAGCCGGTCGGGCCGGGCTTTGCGCAGCAGCCGACCCAGGCCAATCTGGAACGGCACGCCATTGACGCAGCACAGGCAGCCGCCAGCCACTTCGCCAAGTGCGATACCATCGGCGCCGGTGGTCAGCAGCGCGGCGTCCAGACCGATCTGGCCGAACTCGTTGATCAGTACCGCCCAGCGCTGGTCAGCGGGTTTGTGCGCCAACAGGTGACGGATCAGGCTGGTCTTGCCGGCGCCCAACGGGCCACCGATGACATGAGTGGGAATGTTCTGCAGCATCAGTTCGCTTCAGGAGGACAGGGTTTGCAATCACGATGGGCAACCATGCTGGCGACAGCACTGCTGACACTCGCCTCAGGCCAGGTGCGGGCCGCAGCCTGTGTTGTCCACACCCAGGCGCAGCGCCTGGATGTGAAGGTGTGTCAGGAGAATGTCTCAGTGCCAGACAACCTGTTCCACGACAGTTTCTGCCAGCCGCAACTGGCCGGGCAAAAGGTCGAGGTACAGTTTGTCGAGCAATGCCCGGCAGGCGCTTTTGGCGTATGCCGTGACGCTCAGGTTGCCAATATGCCCTATCGCGAGCATATCCACTATTACGGCGTGGCCAGCGATGCTGCGTACCTCAAACCGTTTTGCGAGGGCCAGAGCCAAGGGCAGTGGCAGACCCCTTGAGGGTCAGGCCAGCCAGTCGAGGGTCAGAATCAGGCGTCGTTCGTTACGGCTCAACGGCGGCGAACGGTGGATCAGGCCATGGCCCTCGTTGCCGATCCAGCGCTCGCCCTTGAGCAGCGCCACTGCACCGCACTGAATTTGCTGAATCAGCGCCGGGTCTTTGGGTTCGGCCTGAGCCTGCCCAAGGCGCGAGCGATCCATGTCACGCTCTTTGAGCCACTGGCTGCCGATCCCGGCGTAGGTGGTGATCAGCCGCATCGGCACGTGATCGACATGAAAACGCGGGCACATGGCGGTGTCCATCGCCCGCAGACGCAGGCCGACCCGTTCGGCACCCAGCAGGCAGGCGTAGGCGCTGACCAGCCAGGACACGTCAGCGACGAACCCGGCGTGGCCCTGCACATCGGCATAAGCGGCAGCCAGACGCTGCAGATCAGGCTCCAGATCGCCTCCTTTTACCTCCAGTGCCAAAGACTCTGACAGCGGCTCGTTCAGGGTCAGCAAGGCGCTGGCGAAATCCTGGATGTGCAGCGGCAAATGGCGTTGCCAGACCGCCAGATTGACGCCGTCCTGCAACACCTCCCCGAGAATATCGGGATTGTCGCCCTGTACCTGGCGGACCAGTGGGCGAAACGTTAAAACTTGCGCGAGCATCAGGCAGCGTCCTCTTCATGCCATCCCCCGAACGGGTCAGGCAGCAATTGCCAGGCTTCGACGCCCATGCCCATCTCGGCATCGGTCAACAGGCAGTCGTCCAGCTCGGCGTTGAGTTGGGTGAAGTCGATGTTCTGGCCGATGAACACCAGTTCCTGGCGGCAATCACCGGTGGCTGCATTCCACTCCTTCATGATCGCCTGGAGACTTTCCTGATCCTGCGGCCAGTGGGCGCGCGGTACGAAGCGCCACCAGCGACCGGCCGGACCATGACGCATCAGGCCACCGGCCTGCGACCAACTGCCGGCCTCCTGATGTTTGCTCGCAAGCCAGAAAAAGCCTTTGGAGCGCAGCAGCTTGCCATTGAGCCAGGGCCGGTTGAGGAAGTTGAAAAAGCGCTCCGGGTGAAACGGCCGCCGCGCCCGGTAGGCCGTCGAGGCGATGCCGTACTCTTCGGTTTCCGGTACATGCTCGCCACGCAGTTCCTTGAGCCAGCCCGGCGCTTGGGCCGCGCGCTCAAAATCGAAGCGGCCGGTATTGAGGATGGTGGTCAGCGGCACCTGGCCCATGACCATCGGCACAATCTGCGCCTGAGCATTCAAGCGGCCGAGAATGGCCATTAACTCTTCACGCTCGCTGGAGCTGATCAGGTCGATCTTGCTGAGCAGAATCACATCGGCGAACTCGATCTGCTCGATGAGCAGGTCGGTGATGGATCGATCATCCTCATCGCCCATGCTCTCACCGCGGCTGGCCAGGCTCTCGGCGGCCTGGTAGTCGAGCAGGAAATTCATGCCGTCCACCACCGTGACCATGGTGTCCAGGCGCGCAATGTCCGAGAGGCTGGTACCGGCCTCATCGCGAAAGGTAAAGGTTTCCGCCACCGGCAGCGGCTCGGAAATGCCGGTGGACTCAATCAGCAGGTAATCGAAGCGGCCGTCCTGTGCCAGACGGCTGACTTCTTCAAGCAAGTCTTCGCGCAGGGTGCAGCAGATGCAACCATTGCTCATCTCGACCAGTTTCTCATCGGCGCGGCTGAGGCTGACGTCACGCTGCACCTCGCTGCCATCGATGTTGATTTCACTCATGTCATTGACGATCACCGCCACGCGCAAGTTTTCACGGTTGCGCAACACGTGATTAAGCAAGGTACTTTTGCCGGCACCAAGAAAGCCGGACAGGACGGTAACGGGAAGACGGTTCGGCATCAGGACTCACCAACAGGTTTGGTTCAGGTAGGCTGGGCAAAGCTCTGCTGGCTTTGTGGCAGCGGATTCAACGACCAACAATGTTATAGTATAACAATACGGTTTTGCCAACCTGTTCGACGAAGGGCGCTCGCATGCCTGTGAAAACCATCGCTGCCAGTGTGTTATTGGCGCTGAGCAGCACCTGTGTTCTGGCGGCAGGCGCCAGTACGCCAACCGGCGGGGCAACCTGCGTGCGCAGCCTGAACCTACTGTCCTGCAGCGATCTGGAAGGAAACGGCTATAGCGTGGCGACTCAGGGCGATACCACTTACCTGCGCGGCTACGAGTCCGCCAGCGCCCGCCGCTGGGCGCAGACCAACAGCCGTTATCGGCAACTGACCTTTTTTACCGGGCTGGCATCGGATGGTGAAATTTGGGTGGGGACGATTCGCAAGGTGGGCTGGACCACCATCACCAGAGTGTCCAGCTCGAACGGCACCCGCAGCAGCATCAGCTGCGGGCGGGTGACGGGGTGTCACGAGCAGAAGCGGTAACAGCTGGCTTCGCAGCTAAAGCTGCTCCTAAAGATTAATGTCGATCAGTCAAATCGGCGCAATCTTTGTGAAAACAGCCAGCTCATTCCCTCCCGATTTCAGGCCAGAATTGGGGTGGGAAGGCAGCATTACATCCACAGCAGATGTTCCACGTGGAACACTCATGGATCAACTACGTGGCGCGACGTTACCGCACTGGGCGCCCAGCCATACGGCGCGGGTGTCCATACTGCCGTTCTGTTGCTGGCCGGATGCGTTGAAGGTGCCTTTGACGCGGGTGGTGAACTCACGATCACTGAGAAACTGCGCCTGCCCTGTACCTTGGGCTCGTGGGCAACTGAACTGGAAATTCCAGGTTTTGCCGTTGCGGTCCGTCACGCGCTGATTACAACCGGACTTGGGGTCGGTCAGCGGAATATCATCGGCCTTGACCTGAGCCTCAGTCAGGCAGAAACGCACGCCCTGCCCGCCCAAGGTAATACCTTGCTTCTGCATGGCCTGTTCCATCATCGCGCGCTGTTCAGGCGGCAGGTTCTTGAGCTGGCCGAGCATGAACTGCATGTCCGGCAACGCCTGACCATCGACCTGCATATTGCTGGAGGTCAGTTCCCACAACCCCGGCTGGAGCATTTGAGCCTGGGCCACGGGCGCAGCCAGGCAAAACATCCAGGCCAACATGCGTTTGTTCATCTGCGGATTCCTCAGGTCATCATCGATATGCGTGATTTCTCGACGCTGAGGCTTAGACGGCATAAAAGCCTCGCCGTTGCATGTTGAATTAAATAGCGACAATCGCACTTTGCTATGGTCTGTTTAGGCGTCTGTAAAGGAACCTCGCAATGGATTACCACAGCCCGTATTTCTTCGGTTATGTGCTTGGCTTCATTCACCTGCTGGGTAGCGTCGCGGCCATCCATGCGCTGTTGACCGTACGCACCGCGCAGGGGGCGATTGCCTGGGCGATGTCGCTGGTGTTCATTCCCTACCTGACCCTGATTCCTTATCTGGTGTTTGGCCGCAGCTCATTCGACGCCTATATCAAGGCGCGACGCCAGGCCAACAAGGAAATGAAGCACGCTATCAGCAGCCTGAACTGGCGGCCCTGGATCGATGAGGCGGTCGCTGCGCGGCGCTCCGACGCCTACGCAGCGCTGCGGGCCATGCCACGTCTGGGGCATATGCCGGCGCTGGCCAATAACGAAGTGAAGCTGTTGATCAACGGCCAGGCCAGCTTTGCCGCGATGTTCGGGGCCATCCGCCAGGCGCGGCAGACAGTGCTGGTGCAGTTTTTCATCATCCATGACGACGACCTGGGCCGCCGCCTGCAAGAACTACTGTTGCTCAAGGCATCCGAGGGAGTGGCCGTTTATGTGCTGTACGACCGGATTGGCAGCCACGCGCTGCCGGCCAGCTACGTGGAGAAGCTGCGCGCCGGCGGGGTGCGGATCAAAGCCTTCGCCACCCATGGCGGCTGGATGAACCGCTTCCAGATCAACTTTCGCAACCATCGCAAGATTGTGGTGGTCGATGGCCTCAAGGGTTACCTGGGCGGGCACAACGTCGGTGATGAGTACCTGGGCCTCAAGCCTGCCCTGTCACCGTGGCGCGACACCCATGTGCAGGTCGTCGGTCCGGTGGTCGCCTGTCTGCAAGAGACGTTTGCCGAGGACTGGTTCTGGGCTACCCGCCAGCTACCGCCGCTGAGCCTGCCCGACAGTTTCCCGGAAGACGGCGTGCTCTGCCAGTTGCTCGCCAGCGGCCCGGCCGATGCCCAGGAAACCTGCTCGCTGTTCTTTGTCGAGGCCATTCATTCAGCGCAACAGCGACTATGGATCACCAGCCCGTACTTCATTCCCGATGAAGCCGTGTCTGCCGCCTTGCACCTGGCCGTGCTGCGTGGCGTGGATGTGCGTGTGCTACTGCCGTCGCGGCCCGATCACTACGTGGTCTATGCGGCGTCGAGCCTGTATGCCTTCGCGGCCGTGCGCGCCGGGGTCAAAGTGTTCCGCTACCAGCCGGGTTTTCTGCATCAGAAGGTGGTCCTCATCGACGATGAAGTCACGGCCATCGGCAGCGCCAACCTGGATAACCGCTCGTTCCGGCTCAACTTCGAATTGATGCTGCTGACCGTCGACCGCGAGTTCGCCGCTCAGGTCGAAGCCATGCTCAGCGCTGACTTCGAACTGGCGCGGGAAATCACCGTACAGGACAGCCGGGAAACCCGCCGCCTGCACCAACTGGGGATGCGCGTGGCGCGGCTGATTTCCCCGATCCTTTAACAACGGTAAAGATCAGCGCGGGTCAGCGGCAGATGATGGCTGCCGTCGGCCAGCGGCCTGACCGCAAGAACCTGATGCAGGTTGATCCAGCCCCTGGCGAAGGCATAGGCGCAGCCGGCCAGGTACAGTCGCCAGATGCGCAAGCTGTGCTCGCCAATTAGCGCCTTCGCTTCGTCCAGATGAGCCTCAAGCCGTTCGCTCCACTGCTCCAGGGTCCTGGCGTAGTGCAGGCGCAGGCTTTCGACGTCAACGATCTCCAGACCCGCATCGCTGAGGTGCGCACTGATCATCGCCAGATGCGGCAACTCGCCGTTGGGAAATACATAGCGGTGTATGAACGTGCCGGCCCCGCGCTCCACCGGCCGACTATCAGAGTGCCGGGCGGTGATGCCATGGTTCATCACCAACCCGCCCTCCTTCACCGCGCCGAACAGGCAGCGGGTGTAGAGCGGCAGATTGGCATGCCCGACGTGCTCGAACATGCCAACGCTGACCACCTTGTCAAAACGTCCGTCCTGCGGCAGGTCACGATAGTCGAGCAGTTGCAGCTCGACCTGATCCTGCAAGCCCTGCGCCTCGACCCGCTCGCGGGCCAGCGCCAGTTGCTCGCGGCTCAGGGTAATGCCGAACACTTGAGCGCCGTACTCCCGGGCGGCAAAGCGCGCCAGCCCGCCCCAGCCACAGCCGACATCCAGCAGATAGTCGCCAGGCTGCAGGCGCAGCTTGCGACACAGATGATGGAATTTATCCTGCTGCGCCTGTTCAAGGCTTTCCTGACCGGTCTTGAAGTACGCGCAGGAGTAAACCATCTCGCGGTCCAGCCACAACTGGTAAAACGCATTGGACAGGTCGTAGTGGTAAGAAATCGAGGTGGCGTCCAGGCTCCGATCATGAGCCGTACGCTTGCCGTCGTCGTCGTCCTGCGCGAAGTGACCAAAGGCCTGGGTCAGCTGATCACCGATTTGCACCGCCTCGCTGAGCGAGCCCTCCAGCTCCAGCCGGCCCTCAACGAATGCGCTGCCAAACAGATCCAGGCTGGGACGCGCCAGCTCCGCCATCAGGGTTGGGTCCTTGACCAGGATCGTGACGCGCGGCTCAGCGCCGAATTCGAACTGCTGGCCGTCCCAGAGTCTGATCCGCAACGGCAATTGCAGGCCTTGCAGGGCACTCGGTAGTTGGGTGTACATGACCGTCCACCTCCTCATCCAGAATTGATCGGAAAAAGGTAGCTCAACCATCCTTTGAGCCGCTGACCGTCGGCCTGACGGTCAATGGCATCGTCCATGCACGGCACTCTGATCCGCCTGAATAACAGGACAGACTTCACGTTTTACTTCATCGGGTCCTGTACGAAATGTCTGCATACACCGATGATGCGCCCAACATCTTGACCAGGACGGCCTCTCTTGATTTCGATCTACCAGCTCAAACCGCGCTTCCAGAATCTGCTGCGCCCTCTGGTGCACAAGCTCTACGACAAGGGCATTACGGCCAATCAGGTGACCCTCGGAGCCTGCCTGGTATCACTGCTGGTCGGCGCGCTGGTGACCGTCGGCATGCCGCACTATTGGCTGTTTGCCTTGATCCCGCTGTGGATGATCATACGCATGGCCCTTAATGCCATAGACGGCATGCTGGCCCGCGAGTTCGGCCAGAAGTCGCGGCTGGGGGCTTATTTGAACGAACTAACCGATGTCATCGCGGACAGCGCGCTGATGCTGCCCTTCGCCCTGCTGGCCGGGGTCAGCCCGGCGCTGGTGGTGCTGGTGACCCTGCTGGCCGTGTTCAGCGAGTACGCCGGCGTGCTCGGCCCGATGGTCGGTGCGTCACGCCGCTACGACGGGCCGATGGGCAAGAGCGACCGGGCGTTGGTGTTCGGCGTCATGGGCGCCGGGGTCGCCACAGGTTTACTTGCGCCAGCATGGATAAATTTCATCCTTGTCGTGGTCTCAGCCCTGCTGATCTACACCTTGGTCAACCGGATTCGCCAGGGCCTCGCCGAAAAGCCGCTTGCGCCGCACGACAGATCAGACTCATAACCCCCTGCTTGCCCGGTCAATATTGGCTCAAAGGAGTTTGCCATGCGCGACGTGATTGCCCTGCGCTTCGCCACCCATGACGGTGTCGAACTGTTTTATCGCCACTGGCCCGCCATGGGCCTGGCCCCCGGCAAGTCGCGGCAAGCCATCGTACTGTTGCACCGTGGCCACGAACACTCCGGACGCATTGCTCACCTGGTCGATGAACTGCAACTGCCGGGTTTCGATTTCTTTGCCTGGGATGCCCGTGGCCACGGCGAGTCGCCCGGCGCACGCGGCGACAGCCCAAGCTTTGCCACCACCGTGCGCGACCTGCAAACCTTCATTGAGCATATCGCCGCCAGCCACGGCGTCGAAACCGGCAACATCGCGGTCGTGGCGCAGAGTGTCGGCGCGGTGATCGCCGCTACCTGGGCACATGACTACGCGCCCAACATCCGCGCTCTGGTACTGGCCTCGCCGGCGTTCAAGGTCAAACTCTACGTGCCCTTCGCCCGTCAGGGCCTGGCGTTGCTGCGCCGTTTCAAAGGCAATTTCTTCGTCAACAGCTACGTCAAAGCGCGCTTTCTGACCCACGACGAGCATCGCCGCAAGACTTACGATAGCGACCCGCTGATCGCCAAGGCCATCTCGGTCAATGTGCTGCTGGGCCTGTACGAAGCCGCCGAGCGCGTAGTGGCCGACGCCCAGGCCATTCAGGTGCCAACCCAATTGCTGATCTCGGGCGCAGACTTCGTGGTTGAGCGCGCCCCGCAAGAACGCTTCTTCGAACGCCTGGGCAGCCTGCAAAAGGAAAAGCACATCCTGCCCGGTTTCTTCCATGACACCCTGGGTGAGCGTAACCGTGAGCAAGCGCTCACGCGCATCCGCCGCTTCGTGCAGCATGCCTTCGACAACCCGCCACAGCGCCATGCCCTGCTGGACGCCGACCGGGTAGGTGAAACCTGCGCCGAGGCCGAAGCGCTGGCCGCGCCATTGCCGCCACGTTCGCTGCGCAGCCTTTACTGGCGGCTGACCCGCGCGGGCCTGCGCACCGGCAGCAGCTTGTCCGAAGGGGTGAAGCTGGGCTTCGAGACCGGCTTTGACTCCGGCAGTACCCTGGATTATGTGTACCGCAACCAACCGAGCGGGCGCGGCAGTCTCGGCCGGCTGATCGACCGCAACTACCTGAACTCGATTGGCTGGCGCGGGATTCGCCAACGCAAGATCAACATCGAAGAACTGCTGCGCCTGGCCATGCACAAGCTGCGCGAGCAGCAAAGCGCGGTGCGGATCGTCGACATCGCCGCCGGCCACGGACGCTACATCCTTGAAGCGCTCAAGGGCGTCGAGCCGCTGCCCGAGTCGATCCTGTTGCGCGACTACAGTGACCTCAATGTGCAGCAAGGCAGCGCGCTGATCGAGAAACTCGATCTCGACGAGATCGCCCGCTTCATCAAGGCCGACGCCTTCGACCGCGACAACCTCGCCGCCCTCGACCCCAAACCGACGCTGGCGGTGGTGTCAGGCCTGTACGAGCTGTTCGCCAGCAACACTCAGGTCGGTAACTCGCTGGCCGGCCTGGCAGCGGCGGTCGAGCCCGGCGGTTATCTGATCTACACCGGCCAGCCGTGGCATCCGCAACTGGAACTGATCGCCCGCGCCCTGACCAGCCATCGCGGCGGTGACGCCTGGGTGATGCGCCGCCGTAGCCAGGCCGAGATGGACCAATTGGTGGAAGCGGCAGGCTTTCGCAAGATCACCCAGCGCATCGATGAGTGGGGGATTTTCAGCGTGTCACTGGCGCAGCGTCTGCCGTGAGCAGCCGGCGCGAACCAGGCCTGTGGAAACGGGCCGTGGTCTGGCTGCTGGTGCTGGCGCCGTTCTTTTTCGCCAGCTACGGCTTTGCCACCTGGTACACCGCCCGGCGCGACGACGTCGGCAGCCTGGCATTCGCCTGGGAAAACCACATGCCGTTCTGGGCCTGGACCATCGTGCCCTACTGGTCCATCGACCTGCTCTACGGTTTTTCACTGCTGGCCTGCCTGACCCGCCGTGAACTCGACCGCCACGCCCTGCGCCTGCTCAGTGCTCAAGTGCTGGCGGTCAGTTGCTTTCTGCTCTGGCCACTGCGCTTCACTTTCCAGCGCCCGGAAATGGACGGCCTGTTCGGCTGGCTGTTCGACGTGCTGGCCGGCTTCGACAAGCCGTTCAACCAGGCGCCGTCGTTGCACATCGCCCTGCTGGTGATTCTCTGGGTCTGCTTCGAGCGTTACCTGCGCGCCTTCCATCCGGCCTGGCGCTGGCTGCTGCATGGCTGGTTCGCGCTGATCGGCCTGTCGGTGCTGACCACCTGGCAACATCACTTCATCGACCTGCCGACCGGCGCCCTGGCCGGCTGGCTGTGTGTCTGGCTGTGGCCGGATGAAGGTCGCAGCCCGCTGCTCAGTGCCCGGCTTAGCCATGACCCGAGCCGCTGGAAACTGGCCGGTTACTACCTGCTCGGCGCGCTATTGCTGGCCTGGCCGGGGTTTGGCCTGGGTGGTGTCTGGTTATGGTTGCTGTGGCCGGCACTGTCACTGCTGCTGGTGGCCCTCAACTACCTGTGGTTCGATGCCCAAGGCTTTCAGAAGCGCGCCGATGGCCGCCTGTCGCCCGCAGCACGCTGGCTGCTGGCGCCGTATCTGGCCGGTGCATGGCTCAACGTCTGGCTCTGGACGCGCAACCAGCCGCAGGCGCAGCGAGTGCTGGATGAGATCTGGCTGGGTCGCATCGCGGGTCGTGATCAGGCCGGTCAGTTCAGGGCCGTTGTGGACCTGTGTGCCGAGCTGTCACAGAGCGTCACACCGCCGACTTACCGTAACCTGGCGCAACTGGATCTGGTCCCGCCCACCGCACAGCAGTGCCTGGCCGCCGCCGAGGCCATCGAAGCATCACGCCATGCCGGGCCGCTGCTGGTGTGCTGCGCACTGGGCTATTCACGCAGCGCCACCGCCCTGGCAGCCTGGCTGCTGTACAACGGCCGGGCCGCGTCAGTAGATGAGGCTGTCAAACTGATCCGCCAGAGCCGGCCAGGCGTGGTGCTGCACAACGAACACCGTCAGGCACTTAGTACGCTACTGGAACAGTGCACAACCCAACCGGCAGAGGCGCAGCATGAACGCTGACCTGCAATTGCACATCATCGCCAGCCTGCTACGTCGCGGCCGGGCGCTGGACAATTTGTCCACCGGCTTGACCCTGTTGAGCCTGGCACTGGGCCTGAGCCAGCTGTGGTTTGCCCCGTCGGGCCTGCTGATGAGCTGGGTGGTGCTGTTGGTGGTATTGGGCCTGGGCGAAAAATACTACGCTCTGCGGGTAGCTTTTGATGCCGAGCTGTTTCAGAAGCTTGCCGACGACCCTGCTAACCTGACACGCAACACCCGGGCGCTGGATCAGGCTCTGGCGGCGTTCAGCCTGCAACCGGCCGATAAAGCCGGGCGTTCCTGGCCACTACGCAGTCAAGGCGCCTTGAAGCTGTTGCGCCAACAAGTGTTGTTGCTCGCCCTGCAAATCATGCTGTTGCTGGGCGCGTTACTGATTCTGCCCTGGCTTGGGCTGATGCGGTGAAGCAGCGCAGCATGCGAGCAGCGTCTTTGCTCGCCTTACCGAAGGAATCTGATTGATGCTTGAATCTCTGGTCGCCTCCCTGATCACGGCCGGCGCACGCAGCGTGACCGGTGCCCGCAGCCTGTGGCTGGGCTGTACGCCGCAAGCGACGCAGCGTATCTACTTTGCCAACCACACCAGCCACGGAGACTTTGTGCTGCTCTGGGCGTCACTGCCCCGCGAGCTGCGCAAATACACCCGGCCGGTGGCCGGCGCCGATTACTGGCAGAGCGGCACTCTGCGCCGGTACATCATCAATAAGGTGTTCAACGGCGTGCTGGTCGACCGCACCCGCAAGGACGAACAGGCCAACCCCTTGCAACCCATGATTGAGGCGCTGGAGCAGGGCTACTCGCTGATCATCTTCCCGGAAGGCACGCGTAACCCTGATGAGGGCTTGCTGCCGTTCAAAAGTGGCATCTATCACCTGGCGAAAAGCTACCCACAGGCCGAACTGGTGCCGGTGTGGATCTCCAACCTCAACCGGGTCATGCCCAAAGGCCGGATGCTGCCCCTGCCGCTGCTGTGCACCACCAGCTTCGGGGCGCCGCTGCAGGTCCAGGAAGACGAAAGCAAAGAGCAATTTCTTGCCCGCAGCCGCGAAGCGTTGCTGGCTCTGGCTGCGGAGCAGTAATGATGGAAAACCAGACTCAACTGTTGTTCATGGGCATCGGCGTCATTCTGCTGCTGGCCTCGGTCATTGGCCGGGTACTCAAGCTCAAGGCCCGTGGCCCGCATGCGGTGATCGACAACCTCAACGCGCGAATCAACGCCTGGTGGGCGATGGTGATCGTCATCGGCGTGGCGTTCTGGCTTGGCTACACCGCCGTGACCTTGCTGTTCTATGCGGTGTCGTTCTATGCCCTGCGTGAATTCCTGACCCTGACCCCGACCCGGCGCAGCGACTATCCGGCCCTGGCGGCGGCGTTCTACCTGGCCCTGCCGCTGCAATACGTGCTGATCGGCATCAACTGGTACGGGCTGTATTCGATCTTCATCCCGGTCTACGTGTTCTTGTTGCTGCCGATCCTTGCCTCGCTGGGCGGCGACAGCAAGCATTTTCTGGAACGCACTTCCAAGGTCCAGTGGGGCCTGATGATCGCGGTGTTCTGCGTGTCTTATGTGCCGGCCTTGCTGACTCTGGAGATTGCCGGCTATGAAGGCCGCAACCTTCTGCTGATTGCCTACCTGGTCATCGTCGTGCAGCTTTCGGATGTGCTGCAGTACGTGTGCGGCAAGCTGTTCGGCAAACACAAGATCGCCCCCAACCTGTCGCCGTCAAAAACGGTCGAGGGCTTTGTCGGCGGTATTTTGCTGGCTTCATTGATCGGTGGCGCGCTGTGGTGGATCACACCTTTCTCGCCCGTCCAGTCGTTCTTTATCGCGGTGCTGATCAACCTGCTGGGCTTTGCCGGCGGTATTGTCATGTCGGCGATCAAGCGTGATCGCGGCGTCAAGGACTGGGGGCATATGATCGAAGGCCATGGCGGCATGCTCGATCGTATCGATTCAGTGTGTTTCGCCGCGCCGATCTTCTTCCATCTGGTGCGTTACTGGTGGACCTGAAAACTGTAATAACGGCAGAAAAAATGATTGCCGGATATTGCAACAAGCAATGGCCTTGAGCCACCCTTTAGCGCTGCATAACTGCGCGCAGGCCTTGTGCCCAGCGGTTATCAGCGCAGCTACAAACCTGATAGACCCCGTCAACGCCGCCCCGACTCATCGGACGCGGCGTTTTTATTGAGGTTTTTATCGAACCGCATCTCGTCTTTGCTATCTGTTATGGGTAGTTTGCGTTCGGCAAGGAGACGTTGGCGCGCTTTTTAGTGCAGGACGCACAGAATTACTCAGAGGCTTCACCTTTATGAACCGCAGGAATCTCCTTAAAGCATCGATGGCGCTGGCGGCTTATAGCACCCTGCCGGCCTCGGGACTTTTTGCTGCACGCGCCCTCGCCGCCGCAGCCGATGGCAAAAGCGAACCGTTCGATTTCAAGCAACTGCAAGAGCAGGCCAAACAACTGGCCGGCCAGCAGTACGTCAGCACCAAGCAGGTACTGCCACCGGTGCTGGCGAACATGACGCCCCAGCAGTTCAACGCGATCCGCTATGACCCCAATCACTCCCTGTGGCGAGAGCTCAAAGGCCAGCTCGACGTGCAGTTTTTCCATGTCGGCATGGGCTTCAAGACCCCCGTGCGCATGTACAGCGTCGACCCCAAGAGCAACACGGCGCGGGAAGTGCATTTCCGTCACGAACTGTTCAACTACGACACCAGCGGCATCGACGGCAATCAGGTCAAAGGTGACTTGGGCTTTGCCGGCTTCAAACTGTTCAAGGCACCGGAAATTGCCATGCACGACATCGTGTCGTTCCTGGGCGCCAGCTACTTCCGTGCCGTCGACTCGACCAAGCAATACGGCCTGTCGGCCCGTGGCCTGGCCATCGACACCTTTGCCAAGCGCCAGGAAGAATTCCCCGACTTCACCAAGTTCTGGTTCGAGACACCGGCCAAAAATGCCACCCACTTTGTGGTCTACGCCCTGCTCGATTCGCCAAGCGCGACCGGCGCCTACCGTTTCGACATCGACTGCCAGGCCAGCCAGGTGGTGATGGACGTCCAGGCGCACATCAACGCCCGTGCCGACATTGAACAACTGGGCGTCACGCCGATGACCAGCATGTTCAACTGCGGCACTCACGAGCGGCGCATGTGCGACAGTATTCACCCGCAGCAGCATGACTCCGACCGTCTGTCGATGTGGCGTGGTAACGGCGAGTGGGTGTGCCGCCCGCTGAACAACCCGGCCAAGCTGCAGTTCAACGCGTTCGCCGACAAAGACCCGAAAGGCTTCGGCCTGGTCCAGTACGACCACAATTTCGCCAGCTACCAGGACACCACGGTCTGGTACGACCGCCGGCCAAGCCTGTGGGTCGAGCCGACCAACGCCTGGGGCGAGGGTGAGGTGAGCCTGCTGGAGATTCCGACCACCGGCGAGACCATGGACAACATCGTGGTGTTCTGGACGCCGAAGAACAAGGTCAAGGCCGGTGACTCGCTCAACTACAGCTACAAGCTGTACTGGAGCGCCCTGCCGCCGGTCAGCACTCCACTGGCGCAGATTCATGCGACCCGTTCAGGGATGGGCGGCTTCCTCGAAGGCTGGACACCGGGCGAGCATTACCCGAAATACTGGGCACGACGCTTCGCGGTGGACTTCCACGGCGGCGGCATCGATCGCCTGCCCGAAGGTGTAGGCATCGAACCGGTGCTGACCGTCTCCCACGGCAAGACCCAGGACTTCAATATCCAATACCTGCCGGATATCAAAGGCTACCGGGTGATCTTCGACTGGCTGCCGGACAGCGACTCGGTGGAGCCGGTGAACATGCGCATGTTCATCCGCTCGCGCGACCGCACCCTGAGCGAGACCTGGATGTACCAATACTTCCCGCCAGCGCCGGACCGCCGTAAGTACCCGTAACCGATTGATGCCTGTGGGAGCGAGCTCGCTCGCGAAAGGGCCATTCCAGGCGCCGCATCTATGGCGTCTGGAAAAATTCGCGACCAAGGTCGCTCCTACAGGGTGATTCGGTCACTACTGAAACATTGACAGCCGGGCAATCTGCGGCTGTTATACAAACCTTGTCACGCCGTTGGAGCGTTCGCTCCAGACACCCCCGACTCTTCTGATACCTGATCACTGCATTGACCCGTCCCGCACGGTCGATGGGCGGTAGCGTGGCTGCCTGCCTCTGCTCACAAGGCGCCTTCATGAATCTTAATCCTGTACACCTCGGCCCTGTCGCTGGCGGGTCGCTGCTGGCCTTCGATAAGTCCGCGCTTATCACCTGGGTCGCGATCAGCCTGCTGGTGGTCGAGACCTTTTCCGGCGCGCTGCGCTATTACCTGGACCTGGCCGGGCTCAGTCCGCTGCTGTACCTGCCCAAGGCCGCCTGTGTGCTGCTGTTTGCGCTGCAGCTGCTGAGTTTTCGTGGCGGGCGGCTGTTCTGGCTGTGCCTGTTGGGCTGGCTGCTCTCGGCGCTGCTGGCCATGCTGCACGGCGCCAGTGTGCAGAACCTGGCGTTCAGCTTGTTCGCTGTCAGCCCGCTGCTGTTCGCGGCAGTGTGCAGCCCGCAATTGCTGCGCCACCAAAAGCTGCTCGGCTGGAGCATTGGCCTGTGCCTGCTGGGCAGCCTGATCGGGCTGCTGCTGGACAAATACGCTCAGGTGCCGTGGAAAGGCTACAACTACAACCTGGGCGAAACCGAGTTGAGCGGCAATACCTCATGGAGCGCCGACGATCAGGACCGGGTCGCCGGTTTTGCCCGGGTGTCGAACATCCTCTCCACCCTGATCGCCCTGTACAGCCTGTACATGATGCTGTTGTTGCGCTCCTTGCCACTCAGGCTGGTGCTCGGCGCGGTGGCGTTCGGCGCCATTGTGCTGACCACCAGCAAGGCACCGGCCGGCGCCTTTGCCCTGACGTTGGGTTTGCTAATGATCCAGCGCCTGACCTGGACCTGCCGGATTCTCTGTGTACTGATCGTCGCCATCGGCCTGTTGTTGCCGTTGATGGGCCTGCTGTATGACTTCGATGCACACACGGTAAGCCGTGGCGGCAGTTCCCTGGCCTCGCTTTACGACCGCCTGAACAACACCTGGCCACGGCTGTTCGACGCCATGCAACTGAACGGCTGGGGCTATACCGGCGCAGGCTTCGGCATGGTCGGCAGCACCATGGCGCTGTTTCCGGTGCCGGGCGCAGAAATCCTGCTGGGCATGGATAACAGCGCGCTGTACCTATGGGCCATGCTCGGCGTGGCCGGGCTGCTGCTCTATAGCTTGCAGGTCGGGCTGCTGTTCAGCCTGCTCAACGATGCCAGCCCGCTGGCGCGCATGCTGATGTCGATCGCAGTGTGCTGGTGCCTGATCAGCTGGACCACCGACATGTTTGAAATCGCTGCAGCCAATCTGTTTCTGGGGCTGGTCATCGGCTACGTGATCAATCCACGGCCTGGCAGCGATTCCCTGCCTCATTCGCCACCAGCGCTCACCCCCCTGCCCTTCAGGGCACTGCAATGAGGCCCCGTCATGCTGCATGCTCTATCTCGCACCAGGCTGCTGGTGCTCGCTGGCTGGCTGAGCGGGCTGGCGACCGCCCATGCCGAGCCAGCCAGCGAACCGCCGCCGTTCATCCTCGGTATCTCGACCCACCTGATGAATGTCGAGCGGCCCGTCGAAGCGCCGCTGAAGCTGGCGGCCGAAGCCGGCTTCAGTGCGGTCAAGGACGATGTGTTCTGGTCCACTGCCGAGCCCAAGCGCAATGAGTTGCGGATCATCCCGCAGTGGCGTCGCTATCTGGAGCAAGCCAACAGCCTGCAACTCGAACGCCTGGCGATTCTCGGCTATAGCACCCACTTTCACGACAACGCCAAGCCGCGTACACCTGAAGTTACCGGGCCGTTCCTCAACTATGTCGATTACGTCAGCCGGCAACTGGGCAACCGGGTCAGCTATTACGAAATCTGGAACGAGTGGGACCTGCAGGGGCCGCGCGACCGCCAATTGGCTCAGGACTACGCGGCACTGGTCCGCAAGACTGTGCCGGTGCTGCGCGCCAATACCCAGGCCGCCCCCGGCAACAAGGCACTGATTCTCGCAGGGGCAGTGACCCCCGAAGGCATGGACCACGGCTTTGCCGATCAACTGATCGACAGCGATACCCTGGCGCTGGTCGACGGTTTGTCGATCCACCCCTATGTGCATTGCGCAGGCAACAACGGCAGAACTCCCGAAGCCTGGGGGCGCTGGGTCAGCGACTACGAAGAAAATATCCGCAACAAGGCCGGGCGGGCGATCCCGATCTACCTCACGGAAGTCGGCTGGCCCAGCCACAAAGGCGCCTGCGGGGTCAGTGAAATGACCCAGGCGCTGTACATGGCACGCATCTGGTTTCTGGCGCGCAGCATTCCCAACGTCAAGGGCATGTGGTGGTACGACCTGTACAACGATGGCCCCGACCGCTTCGACCAGGAACACAACTTCGGCATCCTCAACGAAGACCTGTCGCCCAAACCGGCCTGGACCATGATGCGGGCCATTGCCCCGGTGGTCAGGGACTTCGCCTATAACGCCGAGGCCAGTGTAGTGTCCGGGCCGACCTACCAGTTGTACTTCAGCAACGGCCAGCAGCGCCTGCTGGTGGCCTGGACCGTCGGCAAGCCGCTTGAGCTTGGCCTGATCAGCCACGCGCCTGTGCAAGGGCCGGTGCGCCTGCTAGACACCCGCCGGGCCGCCAATGGCGAGGTCGCCAGCGAGCAGTCATGGCAATGCGCAGGCGAGCACTGCACCGCATCGGTACGCCTGGACGACTTTCCCAAGATCATCCGCCTGACCCCCTGACTCTTAATACCAATACTGTTCGGATAAGCGCCGCATACCCGGTGGGAGTTGGCTTGCCGACGAAGACGGCGGCACATTCGCAGCATATGTAGTGTTTTTACTGGTCTCTTCGCGACCAAGATCGCTCCCACCGGGGGCATCCAGTACCTGATTGAACAGTATTGCCCTTAATACCGGTTGCTCTCCCATGACCTTCAGAAAAGACATCAACGGCCTGCGTGCCATCGCCGTGTTTGGCGTGCTGCTGTACCACTTTCATTCGGCCTGGCTGCCCGGCGGTTATGCCGGGGTCGACGTATTTTTCGTCATCTCCGGCTACCTGATCACCGGCATCGTCCTGCGTGGTCTGGGTAACCAGAGCTTCAGCCTGGTGCAGTTCTATCGCTCGCGGGCGCAACGGATCATCCCGGCACTGGCGGTGTTGTGCCTGGTGTTGCTGGGTGGCGGCTGGTTCTACCTGTTGCCTCTGGATTACGCCGCGCTGGGCAAACACGTGGCCGCCAGCCTGGGCTTCGTCTCCAACATTGTCTACTGGCGCGAAGCCGGTTACTTCACCGCCGATGCCCATGAGAAATGGCTGCTGCACACCTGGTCGCTGTCAGTGGAATGGCAGTTCTACCTGCTCTACCCCGTGGTCCTGCTGCTGCTCAAGCGGCTGGTAGGGCTCAATGCGCTGCGCGGCTGGATTGTCGCCGGTTGCCTGGCAAGCTTTGCCTTATGCCTGGCAGCCTCGCGGTACTGGCCGGAACCGGCGTTCTATCTGCTGCCGACCCGCGCCTGGGAACTGCTGCTCGGCGCGGTGGCCTGTGTGTTTCCGGTCAAACTCAAGCCAGCCCAACAGCGTTGGCTTGAGGGTCTGGGCCTGGGCCTGATCCTGTTCAGTTTTGCCTTCATCAAGGTTCAGCAGACGTGGTCCGGTTACCTGGTGCTGCTGCCGGTACTGGGAACCTGGGCGATGATCGCCGCTGCGAGGCAAGACTCGCCGGTGACCGGCAACCCGCTGGCACAGTGGCTCGGCAGCCTCTCTTACTCGCTGTACCTGTGGCACTGGCCGGTGGTGGTGGTGATGAACTACGCCGGCTGGCTGGGCGATACGCGCAACGTCATGCTGGGAATGAGTGCCGCCCTGCTGCTGGGCATGGCCTCTTACCGGCTGATGGAAAAGCCCGGCGGCAACAGCCGCCCGGCACCCGCCAGGAAGCTCACCGCCCTGTCGACCCTGATCACCCTGGTGTTTGTGGGTGGGGTGACGGTCAGTCTATCCGAAGGGGTGGTATTACAAGCGCGCAGCATCAGTACGTCTGATAAAGCCCGTTTTATCCAGCGTTACGTCGATAAGCAAAATAACCTCTATGAACCTTACTGGCTCAAGTGCGATGCCTTCTCGGCATTCACCCAACGCGGTCAAACACAGATCGACGCAAGCTGCACCCGCCGCCAGGGTGAGGGTGGCGTGCTGCTGTGGGGCGACTCCCATGCCCAAGCCTTGTCGTTGGGCCTGCGTACCCTGCTGCCAGCGGGTACGCCGTTCTATCAGGTCACCTCGGCCAGTTGCCCTGCGCGCTTTACCGCCATAGACCGGCGTGGCGCCAGCGGCCGGGCCTGCGATTACGCCACGCGGCTGGCCTGGGACAGCGTCGAGCAGCTACGCCCGGACGTCGTGGTCATGGCCCAGAAAGACAATCACGACCAGACCGCCTGGAATGCCCTGGCGGCACGCTTGAGGGATTACGGCGTCAAGCACATCGTACTGGTAGGCCCGGTGCCACAGTGGAGCCCGTCGTTGCCCAGCGTGATCGCCAACCGCCACTGGGAACAGCGCGAGCCTTACATCAACGACCCGGCCCTGAACCGGCATTTGATGGCCGTGGACCAGGCCACCCGGCACCTCATCGACCCGACCAGCATCCGCTTCGTTTCGTTGATCGAGCAGTTGTGTAACCGGCAAGGCTGCCTGGCACGCCTGGGCGGTAATGACGAGCTGCTGCAGATCGATGACGGCCACCTGAGCGCCGAGGGCTCGCTGTATGTGGTACGCCATTACGTGCTCCCACAGCTGTGACCGTTGATCCCTTAAGAGAATGGATAATTTGCGCACTTTCATGACGTGGATAACATGCCTGCCATGCTCAGCCCCTATCATGGGCCACCCGCAGACACCTAGAAAGGAATTCAGGCATGGGCTTGCGAACACTGATCATGGCCTGCGCGCTGGCCTGCCTGCCAAACCTCGGCATGGCCCAGAGCTGGCTGGCCGGCGGCTCGGAGTGGCGACCGTTCAGCTACAGCGACGAGCAGCAGAACCTGCAAGGCATTGCGGTGGACATCACCCGGAAAATCCTCGAAAAGGCCGCCATCCAGACGCGCTTCGTGTCTTACCCGGTCAATCGCCTGCAGGCTATGCTCGATAAAGAGCAACTCGACCTTAGCTATGCCGAATCGAAAAACTGGCAAACGCCTGAAGTAGCCGAGCGCTATGTGTTTTCCGTGCCGTACCTGAAGGTGCGCGAATACCTGTATTTCGCCAAGGATCACCCGGCCCGGGACAAGCCGGTCGACACCTTGCAGAACCTGACCATCGGCATGGTCCGGGGCTACAACTATCCACGTCTGAACCCGGCGTTCGAGGCCGGACGCTTGATGAAGCTGGAAACCTCTCAGGACCTTGCGCTGCTGGAACTGTTACAGGCACGACGGGTGGATGCCGTGGCGATGGTCGATGACCTGTACAACTATCTGATCGTCACCCACCAGATCGACCCGGCGCAATTTAGCCGCGGCGGCCAGCTCAGCGAAGCGCCGCTGGCCATGATGCTCAACAAAAAACACGCAGCCCTGCTGCCCGCCATCAACCAGGCCATCCTCAGCCTGCAAGACAGCGGCGAGGTAGCGCGTATTCATGACGCCTACCTGCCAGCGCGCACCGCGCTGGCCTGTCATGCACCGGACCCCGCTTGCTGATTCAGAAGCGTGGTTTGAGCGCCGTCCAGTCCGGGCGGTATTTCTGCATCTGGGTCACGTCATTGCGCGAGCGAATGCCGCAACTGTGGTACAGGTCGTTGAGCTTGCCCAGCTGGTCGTAGTCCAGCTCCACCCCCAGCCCCGGCGCATCGCTGAGCGCCACACAGCCGCCCACGATCGGCAGCTTGCCGCCCTTGATCACCTCTTCATCGGGCTCCTGCCATGGGTAATGGGTGTCGCAGGCATAAGCCAGGTTCGGCACCGCCGCCGCCACATGGGTCATGGCCATCAGGCTGATGCCCAGGTGCGAGTTGGAATGCATCGACACCCCGAGCCCGAAGGTGTCGCACATCCGCGCCAGGGTCTGCGTATCGCGCAACCCGCCCCAATAGTGATGGTCGGCCAGAACAATCTGCACACTGTTAAGCGCCACGCTGCGGCGGAACTCGTCGAAGTCGGTGACCACCATGTTGGTTGCCAGCGGCAGGCCGGTGCGCTTGTGCACCTCGGCCATGCCCTCCAGGCCCGGGCACGGATCCTCAAAGTATTCCAGAGCGTCGCCCAGCCGTTCGGCCATGCGCAGCGAGGTGTTCACTGACCAGTTGCCATTCGGGTCGATGCGCAGCGGCGCTTCAGGAAACGCCTGGCGCAGCGCCTCGATGCACGCCACTTCATGCTCCGGCCCAAGGATCGTACCGGCCTTGAGCTTGATGCTCTTGAAGCCGTTCTCCTCGATCATGGTCCGCGCCTGGGCAACGATCTGCTCCGGGCTGATGCCCTCGCCCCAGCGGTCGGGCTTGTAAGGCGAACCGATGTGTTCGGCATACTTGAAGAACAGATAAGCGCTGAACGGCACCTCGCGACGCACTGCCCCGCCGAGCAAGTTGACCAGCGGCATGCCCAGCGAACGGGCCTGCAGGTCGAGAAACGCCACCTCGAAAGCCGAATAGGCATTGGCCACCTGCTTGCTCGGGTGCGACCCCGGTGCCAGCTCGGCCCCGCCGCTCACCGGCTGCAAGCCCGCCACGGTCTTGACCACCCGCGTGCGCAGGCCATTGAGGTCGAAAGGGTCCAGGCCCACCAGGCTGCCTTGCATGGCCTGCAACACCGCCAGCACCGGCGCATCGCCATAACTCTCACCCAGGCCGATCAGGCCGCTGTCACTCTCGACCTCGATGATCGAGCGCAGGGCATAGGGTTCATGAATGCCGCTGGCGTTGAGTAACGGCGCATCACGGAAGGCAATCGGGGTGACACGAACCTGTTTGATTTTCATAAGGAGGTGGCTCCGTTAGCAGGGCGAAATCGTCCGCCTCGGGCAGCGCACTGCCCGAGCGGGAGAAGGTCGGAAAGTCAGGCCGCGCTGGCCGATGGAGCTGGCTTGGCGCCCTTGCCCTGACCTTTGAGGGTGCGGGTCATAAACACCAGAATGCCGGCGATCAGCGATACCGAGGCCAGGCCAATCAGCCCGCCCTCAATAGAACCGGTGCTCTGTTCCAGGTAGCCAAAGGTGGCCGGGGCGACGAAGCCGCCGAGGCTGCCCACCGAGTTGATCAGCGCGATCACCCCGGCGGCGATCCGCGCATCCAGATAACTCTGGGGGATCGGCCAGAACAGCGACGATGCCGCCTTGAAACCAATGGCCGCAAAACAGATCGCCACGAAGGAGAACACCGGCCCGCCGGTGGTCGACATGAACAGCCCCACCGCCGCAATGATGAAGGCCGCCGAAGCCCAGGCCTGTTGCCACTTGAAGCGTGCCGCCAGGCTGGCAAAGGCGTACATCGCGACCACCGAGATGATCCACGGAATCGAGTTGAACAGCCCGACCTGAAAGTCGCCCAGCCCGCCCATCGAGCGGATGATGCTCGGCAGCCAGAAAGTGCAGCCGTAGATGGTCAGCGAGATGGAGAAGTACAGAAAGCAGAACAGCAGGATCTGCGGGTCGCGCAGCAGGCGCAGCGACGACTGATGCACCTCGACGCCACCGCTGGCCAGTTCACGCTGGCGCTGCTCTTCGTCGATGCAGGCGGTCAGCGCCTGGCACTCGGCAGGGCTCAGCCACTTGGCGTCCTTGGGCAGCGAGTCCAGCCAGAACCAGACAAAACCGCACAGCAGCACCGAGAACATGCCCTCGATGAAGAACATCCACTGCCAGCCGTGCACGCCCAGCCCTTCGATGTTCAACAGCGCACCCGACAAAGGCCCGGAGATGATCGAGGCCGCCGCCGAGCCACTGAGAAAAATCGCCATGGCCTTGCCGCGCTCACCGGCTGGCAGCCATTTGGTGAAGTAATACACCACACCAGGGAAAAACCCGGCTTCGGCCACACCGAGCAAAAAGCGCAGGATATAGAACCAGGTTTCATTGGGCACGAAGGCCATCGCCGTGGCGACCACGCCCCAGGTGAACATGATCCGCGTCAGCCAGATCTTCGCGCCGTAGCGTTGCAGCAGAATATTCGACGGTACTTCGAACAGCGCATAACCGATGAAAAACAGCCCGGCGCCCAGCCCGTAGGCCGCCGCACCGATGCCCAGATCGGTTTCCAGATGGCTGCGCACGAAGCCGATATTGACCCGGTCGATGTAGTTGACGATGAACATCACCACGAACAGCGGCAGGACGTGGCGCTTGACCTTGGCGACCGCGCGGGCGACCAGTTCGGGGTCTGCTTGAGCAGGGACAGAATGCATGGGACGGCTCCGATGGTTATTTTTGTGGAGGTGCGTCGATCATGTGCTCTGCTATTGTTCCCGTCTAATCCAGTCTGACACTTGATTGATACCCGGAAGATATCAATGTTCGAACTCGCCCAACTGCGTTGCTTCGCCACCGTGGCCACGGAACTCAACTTTCGTCGCGCTGCCGAACGGCTGAACATGACCCAGCCGCCCCTGAGCCGGCAGATCCAGTTGCTGGAACACAATCTGGGGGTCGAGTTATTCACCCGCAGCACCCGCAGCGTTGCATTGACCGCCGCCGGGCGTGCGTTCTTCATTGAGGCCCAGCACTTGCTGGAGCGTGCCGAACAGGCGGCGCTGGCGGCGCGGCGCATAGCCCGCGGCGACATCGGCTCGGTGAGCATCAGCTTCGTCGGCAGTGCGGTGTATGAGTTTCTGCCACGGGTCATCGCCGAAGCCCGGCTCAGCCAGCCCCAAGTGAAGATCGCCCTCAGCGAAATGAACACCGCCCAACAGCACGAAGCCCTGCGCGCCCGCCGCATCGACCTAGGCATCGTCCGCGCACCCTTGCTACAGCCGGGTTATGAAAGAGAATGCCTGGTGCGCGAGCCCTTCGTCCTCGCGGTACCGGCCAGCCACCCGCTGGCCAGTAGCGAACGGGTCGCAGTACAAGACCTGGCCGGGGTGCCGTTTCTGATGTACTCGCACTCGGCCTACCCACCATTCAACGAACTGCTCACCGGTATGTTCCGCTCCGCCGGCGTAGCCCCTGAATATGTGCAGTGGCTGGGCTCGTCACTGACCATCCTGGCGCTGGTCAACGCCGCCATGGGCCTGGCCCTGGTGCCACGCTGCGCCACCAACGTGGTGTTTCGCGATGTGGTGTTCCGCGACATCAACCTGGGTGAAGGCATCCAGAGCGAACTGCACCTGGTGTGGCGCAGCGACAACGACAACCCGGCATGCAGCATGCTGCTCGAAGCCATTCGCGCGGCGGTGCATCAGGGGACAAGCACCTCGTAAATCCTGTAGGAGCGACCTTGGTCTGGGCGGCATTCCGACGAAAGGGCCAGTAAGCCCGGCGCATTTGTTGTGAATGTCCTGCCGCCTTCGCGACCAAGGTCGCTCCCACAAAGGCATGCAGCGCTTATCCGAACAGTCTTGCGGCTAAAGCCGGTTTTACGGAGGTCCGTGTTTGCTGCGCGACAGCGCGGCGCCGAGGCAGCGGGCGGTCTCCTACGGCGACAATGCCTACACCGCAAGCAGCACATCCGTGCAAGCCATCCGCCGCGCCATCAACCATAGTGAATTACCGCAGCCCGGCTGCGGTCACTACTTCTCAACCGCCTATCAGTGGAGATTGTCATGAGTACATTCGTTACCCGCGATGGAACCGAGATCTATTACAAGGATTGGGGTACAGGCAAACCGGTACTGTTCAGCCACGGCTGGCCACTGGATGCAGACATGTGGGAGTACCAGATGCACTACCTGAGCAGCCGCGGCTATCGCACCATCGCCTTCGACCGGCGCGGTTTCGGCCGCTCCGCCCAGCCGTGGGAAGGTTACGACTACGACACCTTCGCCGATGACATCAATGACCTGATCGAACACCTGGACCTCAAGGAAATCACCCTGGTGGGCTTCTCGATGGGCGGCGGCGATGTGTCACGCTACATCGGCAAGTACGGCACTTCCCGTGTGGCGCGCCTGGCGTTGCTCGGCGCGGTGACACCGATCTTCGGCAAGACCGACGACCACCCGGAGGGTGTGGACAAGTCAGTATTCGACGGCATCAAGGATGGCCTGCTCAACGACCGCGCGCAGTTTATCTCCGACTTCGCCACACCGTTCTTTGGCCTGGATAACGGCCAGAAAGTCTCCGACGGCGTGCTGACCCAGACCCTGAACATCGCCCTGCTGGCCTCGCTCAAAGGCACGGTGGATTGCGTGACTGCTTTTTCGGCAACCGACTTTCGCCCGGACCTGGCCAAGGTCGATGTACCGACCCTGGTGATCCATGGCGACGCCGACAGCATCGTACCGTTCGAGGTGACCGGCAAACGTGCCGCCGAACAGATCGCCGGCGCCGAACTGAAAGTCTACAAAGGCGCCCCCCACGGCTTCGCCGTGACCCATGCACAGCAACTCAATGAAGACCTGCTGGCCTTCGTCGGTGGCTAAGACACCTTGAAAACAGCCGGGAACCTGATCCACGCTCGCCACTCCAAGCAGCAGCAAACAGCTGTCGAGCGCCTGGACAGGTCCCCCGCCCCTTCATGGATGTCTATATGCCTGCGCAACTGGATCCACAACCTGCCGACCTGGATGAGTTGCTGGGTTTTCAGCCGCTTCTGTACCCCGGCGGCCGCCCTATCGAAGCCATTGTCTCGTATCACGACGGGCGCTGGCCGGTGTATGCCGACGTCGTCAACGCATTCTTCAGCGCAGCTGGCAAAGACTGCTGGACAGACTTCAACTACGGCATCGCCGAATCAGGTGCCATGCTTGGCGACCCGCAACGGGTCGCCAACGCCACGCTGGACGAGCTGAAAAGCATGCTGACCTGGTGCGTACGCGGCGAGCGCTTTTGCGACGGCCACCACGGATCGGTCATCGAAAGGGGCTACATTCTGAACCTGCTGCAACGTCTGAAGGTTTTGCGCCAGCATCTTGCAGCCGCGCAATAAGTGAGTGCCCTGCGGAACCGGCAAGGCCCAAGGCCGGTCGCAGTACCTCCTCTGAATTCATTTGCACACAGGCCCAGCCATGTCCATCGTCGATACCTACCTCACCGGCCTGTACCAGGCCCTGCCTGCGCAAGATCTTGAACAGCTCAAACACAGCCACGGCGCCTCAGAAGCCGATCTGAGCAGACTCCTGGCACGTTATCCACAGGCACCCGCCAGCCTGCTGGAACTGCTGGGCCGCCTCGACGGCACGCATTTTCGCAAGTACCCCAATGGCGAAGTCCTTGTACTGGTATTGGGCTCGGACGTCTTCGAGTACCCCTACTACCTCAGCTCCGTGGAGCAGATCCTTGAAGAGGCCGGGCAATACAACGACAGCATTGCCGACGTGTACGGCGACTACGTCGACGAAGACCCGGAACTGCTCGATCCTGCCATCGACGGTCAGTTGGCCATGGGCGAACGTCTGTGCTTTTCGCAGTGCATGAACAACGGCGGGACGTCGCGGCTATACATCGACTTCAACCCGGCAGCAGGCGGCAGCGTGGGTCAGGTGGTGCGCTACCTGCACGACCCGGATAGCTACAAGGTGATTGCCGCCAGTTTTGATGACTATCTCAAGCAACTGATTGACCAGAACTACGAATTCATCTTTGAGGATGAGTGACAGGGGTCGGTTTAAAGCCTTCATGGGTGGCCGCTGTCGGCAACTCTGACGGTGTGGATAAGCCATGAAAAGAGCCTTATCCACAAGGCAGTCATCGAAGCCCGGACCCTACAGCAGTTTCAACGGATAACTCAGAATGATCCGGTTTTCGTCGTAATCCGATGAATTGAAGTCCCTGCGAACACTTGCGTTGCGCCAGCGCAGGCTGACGTTTTTCATCACGCCGCTCTGCACGACGTAACCCAGTTCGGTTTCACGTACCCATTCGGAGCCGTTGTCCACGCCTCTGAGCTTTACATGATCGCCTTGGACATAGCGGGTCATCAGGGTCAGCCCCGGTATTGCATAACCGGTAAAGTCCAGGTCGTAACGCAATTGCCAGGATCTTTCCCGTGGGTTGTCAAACGCATGGTTGAACGTGTTGTTGGCCAGGTAGATGCCGCCGGTGCCCGCAATCCGCATCCAGCCGCTATCACCACTGACCTGCTGCAGACCGACACTCACCGTGTGCTGGCGGACGTTCAGCCCGACCAGGGCAGAAGCGGTGCGGTTGTCCAGCCGACCGGCTTTGGCACTGCCGTCATCCTGGCCGCGAAAGTAGCCCAGGTTGGCGTTCAGGTTGATGCCTTCAGAGAGCGCGAAGCGTTGATTCAGACCGATATATTGCTGTTGATAAATATCTTTCAGTTCACCCGCCCACAGACGCAGCGTTGTGTTCTTTGATGGGGTGCGATAGTCACCACCGAGGTATTTGAACGAGTCGCTGGATGCTCCCGCGTAAGCCAGATCCTCCATCGAGGAGTCATTACGCAGGCTGGTTTTGGTGAACTCACCGGCATACAACGTCCAGTTATTGATGTCCTGCGACGAGAGTTGCGCCCCCTTGAAGGTTTGCGGCAGCGCTCTGAAGTCGTCAGCGGTAACCAAAGGCAGGTTCGGCATCCATTCACCGACTTTAAGTTCGGTGGCCGAGATTTTAGCCTTGACCGCTACGCCCAATCGGCCAAAGCTGCCAGCCGGATCACCATCGGCATCCCTGGGTAATAACAGCGCGCCGTAACGACCGGCACCTCCGTCGAGCTTGATCGCATATTTACCCAATACATCGACGCCGAACCCGACAGTGCCAGGGGTGAAGCCCGAACGCAGATCCAGAATAAAGCTCTGGGTCCACTCTCGGGCTTCCTGAGGGCGCGCGGCGGCCGAGGTGAAATCACGCTCAAAGTAGAAGTTTCTAAAATTAAGAGTGGCGCGACTGTCTTCAATAAGACCTTGCGCCAGCGTGTGAGATTGAAACAGCAAGACCGCAAGTGCCACGCTGATGGCCTGGCAACGACGAATGTTCATGATCATGATATCCCCTGTTGTTGTTATTTAAGGGAGTGGGCAACCGCTGAACGCCAGAAGGGCAAATATCACTTCGTCTCTCTGGGAGAACGGAGCTATTGATAAAGTCGCGAGTGAAACTTGGAATTATGGGCAGGGCCTCGTATCAACAAGGCCCCGTCCAGATGGCACGACGTCACGCAATGCCTGCACAGCATTGCGTCAGCGCTTAAACCAGGCCAGCAGAACGCAGAGCAGCCGCGATTTCCTGATCGGCGCCCTCAGCCAGGGGCAGCAGCGGCGAGCGTACGGTCGCATGGTCCAGAATGCCGCGCGTCACCAGGCCATGTTTGAGGGCCACAGTACCTTCCATGTGCGAACCGCGATGGTAGACATTGCGGGTAACAGGAAGCAGCTTGTCGTGGATGGCACGGGCTGCCGGGTAGTCCCTGCGTTTGCCTGCGGCAATCAGTTCGATCAACGGCTCAGGGGTCAGGCCACCGTAACCGACCAGCGCACCGTCTACATCGAACATGGTGTGCAGCAAGTATTCGTCATGGCAGGTCAGAATTTGCAGGTCTGGCACTTCTTTGCGGATTACCGGGATTTCGGTATCCCAGCGACGCATGTTGCGCACGCCGTTCTTCATGGCGAATACGCCTGGCTGACGGGCGATATCCAGTTGGGTTTCCAGGTCGTAAGTGGCCTTGGTGACATCCGGGTACTGGAACAGAATCAGTGGCAGGCCGCTGTGCTCATAAATGGCCCGGTAACGGTCTTGGGCAGCACCTTTTTGATAACCGAAGCGCAACCAGCCGTGGGAAGGATAAACCAGGCCTGCGGCAGCGCCGTTATCCACCGCACGCTTGGCCTCTTCGGCCGCCACCTGAGTGCCCTCGCCAGTGATGCCGGCGATAATTGGCAAGCGACCTTCAACCGACTCGCTGAATGCGCGGATCACCTGAGCCTGTTCAGCCTGAGTCAAGAAAGTGCCCTCACCGGCATGGCCCAACACAACCAGACCTTTGACGCCTTCGAAACTGCCCAGCCAGCTACCCAGCTTTTGAATGGCGGCAAAATCAAGTTTGCCATCACGAGTAAAGGGTGTAATAGGGGCAGGAACAAGGCCTTTAAGGTCGATGGTATTTTTAGTGCTCATTTTTATTTCCTCTTTATTTACCAATAGTCCACAGCTACGCGTGCAGGGGCGCAAGAAACACATCAATGCATTTCTTGAATTTTCGTTGTTTATTACAAGACAGCGTTTAACGATCACTTACAGCGTCAAGGTGATAGTTCCTCAAGAACTCGTCCCTTGGTTTCAATTGCAAACAGTGCCGTAATACACCCGGTTATCAACAGTACAATGGCGAACGTGCCAAATACGTAATGCACACCGGCTCCGGATATCGCGACGCCCACGACCAAGGGGCCCATGGCCGACCCCAGGCGCAGCCAGGCACTGCCAATGCCTGTTCCCAGTGCTCTCAAACGCGTTGGAAAGAGTTCAGCCGAGTACAGATAAAGCGAGAACGTTACGGTCTGCAACATGGCATAACCCAGGCCGGCCATCATCAGAATCTGCAAGGGCGTAGTAGCGCCGGTGGCGGCCAGCAGCCCCAGAGGTATGGCAGCGCAGAACAATGCTCCGATGTACCAGCGGCGCCGCCCGACCTTATCGATCAATAGCGCGCAGATGACAGCCGCCACCACCCCGGCAGCCGAAGTCATGAAACCGTAGGCAAGACTGGTTTCAAGCGGCAGATGGAAATGCTGACGATACAGCGTCGGCAACCAGGTAATCAGGCCGTTGGCAACCATGTAGGAACCGAACCACATGGCCCAAATCACCAGCGAACGCTTGAAGTACATGCCCTTGAACAGCTCACGCCAGCCTTGGGCCGCATTTGGCCGCGCAGCCATGGGCATTTCGACGACCGGAGCCAGGGTTTTGCCAGACTTGATAACGCTCTGCTCCAACCGGCTCACGATGCGATCGGCCTCTTCAACACGGCCCTTGGATGCCAGCCAACGTGGCGATTCAAAGAGGAAGAAGCGCAGCGGGATCAACAGCGCAGCAGGTACAAGACCGACAGCGAACATGACTTTCCAGCCATACACCGGTACCAGGAAGTAACCGATAATGCCGGCGCCGACCAGACCAAGCAGGAACATCACCTCATAGAGCAGAAAGAAACGTCCTCGTTTCTTGGAGCCGATCAGCTCATTGACGTAGGCACTCGCCACCGGTACCTCTCCTCCCGTGCCTATGCCCTGTATGAATCTGAACGCCATCATTGCCACCGCACCGGAAGCAAACAGGCAGGCAACGTCCATGGCAACGAATAGCAAGATGGTGAAGGTCAGGACTTTCATCCGGCCAATACGCTCAGCCAGCCAGCCAAAGAACAACGCCCCGAATAACTGCCCCAAATAGCCGGCCGACAGAATCAAGCCAATCTGACCCGGTGTCAGGCTCCACTCTTTGGCCAATACCGGCATGGCATAGGCAATAGCAATGACGGTGTAACCATCGAAAAACGTGGCCGCGCCGATCACATTGCGTGCCCAGAACACTTGGCGGGTAACCGGTAACCGTTCAAGCCGGGCACTAATGCCTGCCTGCCCTTCTATCACGTGCGTCTTACTGTCCACCTCGGCGTGAGGCGATGAAGCGACTTGCTGTATCAACATGATCCTTCCTCTTATTATTTTTACTTTCAGAGGGCGAGCGCCTACACACCGTGAAAAACACAGAGCACTCACACGTTGTTTTGATGAGCGCGAGAAGCGCTCTATTTATCTACCCGTAGGTACTGGCACCCACACTGCCATTGGCTTCAAGTGCTTTACCTATGGACTTCGCCGCGCGTTGGGTTAACGCCAGCGCACGGAGTTCAAGTTCTTCAGCCGTGCAACGAACCGTCGGCGCCGCAATACTGATTGCGCCGACGGGATAACCGTCCACGTCCAGAACCGGAACAGCGAGTATTCGCAATCCCTCAGTAAACAAGGAGTTGGTCAGGATGAACCCGCGTTCACGGATCTGGCTCAGTTGTTCATGCAGTGGAACGTCCGAGGCATGTGGCTTCATGATGAAAGGGGCCAGTTGCGGTATGGCCAGGATACGGTTGACTTCAACTTCGGGAAGAAAGGCCAGGATCGATTGGCCTATTGCAGTTTGAGCAGCAGGCACAGTGGTGCCTGTTCGAATGTCGACACCCAACCGCGTGACGCCGGCCCTGACCCGCTCCAGATAAAGCACGTCAGCCGACTGTAAAACAGCAAAACTGGCCGCCTCCCCCACTTCACCGACCAGCGTACGCAGGATAGGCCTGACAATACTGCGCAGGTCAGTGCGTGCAATGGCGTGAAAACCCAGATCAAGGATCTTCAGCGTCAACGCGAAACGTCTGCTTTCAGGGATGCGTGACACGTAACCCAGATCAACCAGCGTATTGAGCATCCGAAACGTGGTGCCAGGGTCCAGATCAGCCGCAGCGGCAATCTGGCTTAACGTCAGCTCTTCATTCTCGGCAGAAAATGCCTCAAGCACACGAAACCCTTTGGCCAGGGATTGCACGGTACTACGGGCTTTCTTGTCGTCCAGCTCTTGTGTGGACCCTGCTTCTTTTGCGGCTTTGGAACTCATGTTCGCACCTTTTTTTGTTTTTTCGGATTGCGAAATTTATTTCTTTCAATTAGATTAGCACTCTAAGACACCCTCGCCTATTTAGATTTAAAAATAGATATCGAGTTTTTTATTCCTTTCTGGAATTAAAACGTCTCTGCGGGCATCGCCGCGTCGATATGAATAGCTTACTAATGTCTTATATTTCAAACCGTTAGCTAGCTAAGTACGCCCTTCTCAGATGTCGCTTGGCGTAAGCGCAATACCTGAATTTTTTCTGCTGCCCCCTCCAGATCCAACTGATTGATCAGAACCACGAGTTCATTTGTAAGGATGAGAGTGAACTCACTTGTGGAAAACTCGACTCTTCGGGTTATCCACAGTTAAAACCAATACCGTTCGGATAAGCGCCGCATACCTGGGGTAGCTTGCTCAGCAAGGCAAGGGTTCAGCGAGTTTTTCCGCCAGAAAGTCGATCAATACCCGGCATTTGGGCGGCAGGTAACGGTTTGGAGGATAGAGAATCCAGGCCCTTCCATGATAAGTCGTCTCATACCGCCATTCGGGCAAGACCTCGACCAGGCGATGGCTCGACAGACTCTCGGCCGCCGTGAATATCGGCAGGCAACCAATACCGAGATTGGCGCGAACGGCGCCCAGTCGTACCTCGCTATGGTTGCTGGAGAACCTGCCTTTGACGCCGACAGTGACTTTTTCACCCGTTTCCAGATGCCTGAGTTGCCACCGACTATCACTGGGCGTTTCTCCCAGATAGATGCAGCTATGAGAAGCCAGGTCTGCCGGATGGGCAGGCGTTCCGGCCTGCGCCAGATAGTGCTCGCTTGCACAAAGTACGTGCTGCACATCGCACAGCGGGCGGGCGGCAAGGCCCAAGGGTGGCATGTCGGTGATCCGCACCAGTAGGTCGAAGTCGTCGAGCAAGTGGCCGGGTTGATCGGTCAGCATCAATTGCACGTCCACTTTGGGATAACGCTGCAGGAACTCAGGAATCAGCGGGCTGATGAGGATCTTGCCGAAGGCTTTCGGTGCACTGATCTTCACCTGGCCCTGTGGACTGCTGACAAAGCGCTCCGCCACATCCTGTGCACAACGGGCGGCTTTGGCCATTTCCAGGCAGTGGGCAAAAATCTCGGTACCGGCTTCGGAAAGCCGTAGCTTGCGCGTGGTTCGTTCCAGCAGCTTGACCCGCAGCGCCTGCTCCAGTGCCGTGATTTGTCGGCTTACCGCAGAAGGTGTAAGCCCCAGCGATCCGGCCGCTGCAGAAAAGCTGCCCAGCTCCACGACCCTCGCGAATACCAGCATGTGCGGCATCAGCCGAAGAGGAGATTCGTTCTCGTAGCGCAAAACTGTTGTCCTGAAGGTAGGGCTAATTATCAGCCCGGGTCACGCCAATAATTCCGGCACTGGACAGGAAAGTCCAGATCAGCCCGCCTTGAGGATAATTGGAATGGCCCGTGGAATGGATGTTCGTAGTCTGGAAGACCTGCTGTTCGTATCGCATCGGACTCAACACATCCTGACTCTTTTTAGCGGTGGCCTGGATAGCACCTACCTGCTGCACAAGCTGTCCTCGCTCGGCTGCAAAGTCACCGCACTGGCCGTGGATGTGGGCGAAGGCATTGACCACGCAGAGCTGTCGAGAATTACCGGTTTTTTTGGCGTAACGCTGAAGCAGGTGGATGGCTGCAGCACTTTCGTGGAGCAAGCAGTCCTGCCGGCACTTCAGTCAAACGCTCAGTATCTGGGCATGTACCCGATCAGTTCTTCCCTTTCGCGACCGATCATTGCCCAGATAGCGGTGGAGACGGCGCATAAACTGGGCTGCGGCGCCATCCTGCATACCGCCAATCAGTCGCAGAACAGCCTGCGCCGCCTTAACGGCGCCATCAAGCAACTCGGTTTTACCGGCTTCAGCGGAAGTCCGTATGAGTATTCGGCGCTTACCCGAGAGGAAAAGATCGCAGAGCTCAATGCAATCGGGCTAGGCGGGTTCCAGTCACGCAGCATGAGTGGCGATGCCAACCTCTGGGTACGCGAGTATGAATCCGGCAAGCTGGATAATCCTGAAGATTTCTGCATTACCGAAGACATCTACTCCTGGACCAGCACATCCCATCCCCGTGTGTGCGACGAGATGGAAATCGAGTTCCGCGGTGGCCGACCGCTCTCGCTCAATGGTCAGGTACTGCCGTTGCAGGAGCTTATTCATAAAGCCAACTATCTGGCCGGCAGCTTCCAGATTGGCCGTTACAGTGGTCTTGAGCATCTGGAAGGTGGTGAAAAGGTATTCGAAGTCAGGGAAGCGCCAGCAGCATCAGTGCTCATGCTGGCCTATCGAACTCTGGAAACGGCGGTACTGGATGCCGACCTGATTCGGGAAAAGATCACCCTTGAGCAGCTTTGGGTGCGTGAAGCCGTCGAAGGGCGCTGGTTCTCGCCGCTGAAGGCTTCGATTGATGCCTTCATCCAGCAAACCAGCAAGGCAATCAACGGCAAGGTAAGGCTCAAGCTCAGCACCGGCAGCGCTCAGCTTGCCGCTATCCAGGCCTCGTCGGCGCTCTATCTGACCGACCGGGACGGTTGGGAAAAGGAAACTGCACAGGAGCGCGCCAGTCGCAGCCTGGCGGATATGCATGGTGCGCACGTGCCACAACCGGTGCGTAAACTGCAAGGAGTGGCCTGATGACTGTGTTCACGACAGAGATTTGCCTGAGCCACGCCGGGCAATTGATTCTCGGAACCGACCTGCGTAGCCAAGGCTGGGCATTTGGCCGCAGTACCGATGTGGCCCGCTGGTTCAACCTGGACGACGAAAGCTGGCAGGAGTTTGCCGCTTACTGGGAGGGGCTTGCGCTCGACGAGCACATGGCCGATCACGGCACATATCGTTACCGGCGTTACAGCGAATTTGAATTCCAGAAGGGCGGCAGCCTGAAGAAACTGCCGCACACGCCTTACGAGCAGCCCAAGAACATCAACACGCTCAATGGTGGCGTCGCACGTCAATTTCCGCCTCTGGAGCAAGGCTTTGTCGACCACCCTTTCTTCAGCGCACTGCTCGCCGGTATGGCGGGCATATTCGACGAGGCGCAAGGGCAACGCTGCCGGTGGAACATCCGCCTGCATCCTTATCGTATCGTCACCAATGACTACGAGCAGGGTAAGCCCACGCCTGAAGGCCGTCACCGCGACGGGGTGGACTACATCATCATGATGCTGGTGCGGCGGGTCGGCATTACCGGCGGCATCACGCGCGTCTCTTCACCAGACAACACCACGCTATTTGAAGGCATGCTTGCCAGATGCCTGGACATGATCGTCGCTGACGACCGGCAGGTTCTGCACGAGGTGTCGCCAATAGATTGCGCGCAGTCGGGTGAGGAAGGCTATCGAGATGCCCTGATCATCGCGTTCACCCGTATGGAGTCGCCAGCATGACGCTGTCAAAAATGAGAGTTTCCGAACTGATGCTGCTCAGCGTGGCGATTGTCTGGGGGACCAGTTACGGTGTCGCCAAAGGCGCGCTGGCGTTCTATCCGGTGATCGGGTTCCTTAGTGTGCGCTTCATCATGACCTTCGTTCTGTTGTTGCCCACGCTGCGCGGACACCTGAGAAGCGCGCTGCCTTCCGGGCTTATCCTTGGCACGTTGCTGCTAGGTATTTTCCTCTGCGAAACCTTCGGCATGGCGCAGACCTCGGCGAGCAATGCGGCCTTTCTGATCAGCCTGTGCGTGGTGTTCACCCCGTTTGTGGAATGGCTGATCTTTCGCCAACGCCCAAGCGTCGAGATGTTCGTCATCACCGGGGTTTCGCTGCTGGGTGCGGTGCTTCTGACCGGGGCCGAAGGGATGCAGATGAACCCGGGTGACTGGCTGATGATCATGGCGGCAGTCTTGCGTGCCTTCATGGTCTGCCTCACCAAGATTCTGCTGCAGAACTCGAAGATACCAGCGCTGGCGATTACTGCAGTGCAAGTGGGCGTGGTCGGGTTCGGCAGCCTGCTCCTGCTGTTGATCACCGCAGGGGCTATCCCGCCGCTGCCCGATGCGCCGTCGTTCTGGATAGCAACCGTGTACCTGGTGGTGTTCTGCACACTGTTCGCATTCTTTGCCCAGAACTACGCACTGAAACACACCAGTCCCACGCGGGCGTCCTTGCTGATGGGCATGGAACCGCTGTTCGGTGCCTGTTTCGCGGTCCTCTGGCTCAATGAACAACTGACCCTGGTGTCGTGGACCGGCGGTATGCTGATCGTCATCGCTTCGCTACTGGGCATGCGCCCCCGCAAGGAAGAGAAACTGGCCGCGCCGGCGTAAATACCCAGGCACAGACATAAACCCCGGCTCCGGGAATCTGCCGCAGGCCATGCTGCCTGCGCAGTTTCCTGGAGCTGTCGTTTCCTTCACCCCGCCGTCCATGCCCGCCAGCAATGCGCGTTCAATCAGTGGTTTTCATACAAACAAAAATCGCATTGCCAGAAACCCCATCCCAGGCGGCGATCTTTTCGTAGTCGTGTTCAAACATATGCACCTTAAACCATGGCTGCAGCAATGCCTGCAACTCGGCGAAACTGGTGGCCACCATCGGGTGTTCATCGCGCCAGGTCTGGGTCACCCCATCACAGGTCTTGTCGATACGCAGGCGTAGCGACTGCCGCTGACCTTCGCCTGGGTAGTGCCAGGCCGAGCCGAAGGAAAACTGGCTAGTGCCTTGAGTCGCCGTGTGGCCCACCGACGAGCCGTTGTCGATACGTTGTCTGTCCACCGAGTTGAAACAGAACACACCCCCGTCGCCCAGCGCGGCATGCACCCGGGCAAAACAGGCTTTGAGCCGTTCGACGTCGGCGTTGTAGTGGATGGAGTAGAGAAAACAGGTGACCAGATCCAGCGGTTCGCTGACCGTGAAAGCGCCCATGTCCTGACACATGAAGCGGGCCTCGGGGCAACGCTGCGCCGCGATATCGAGCATCGGCTGATTGATATCCAGACCCGCGCTGCGGTAGCCGGAATCGAGAAAATGCCGAATATGCGGCCCGGTGCCACAACCCAGGTCCAGATGATTGACCCCGCGATTGCCGAACAACTGATGAAGCCGGCCAATACCCCGGCTTTGCGCCTGATAGTCGATGTCGGCGCACATCAGGTCGTAGTAGCCAGACAGATCGGTATACAGCGCATTGGAGGTCATAGAGAACCGGCAGGTTGGGCAGGGAGAATGGGGCGCGGCATCATACCCTATGCGCTTAAGAGCCTTTGCTCCTGCTCAAGGTACAACCCGACCCGGTTCACGCTCCAACTGGTGATGCCGGCCATCTGGTTGACAGCATCGAAGTGATCCATCGGGTGGGCCGAGCGAATCACCTTGCCCAGATGCGACCTTCTACAAATCGACTCCGTCGACGCGGCGGGCAAAGCGATCAATCACTTCAAGAGCGGGATGATTTTCGGCTGAGTGGTGGGCGATCCGGTGACGGTGCTCTGCCGCGACGACGCCCCTTCTAGCACCGCAATCATCGAAGACCATGGCGCGCTGTGGGGCGCGAGTCAGTTGGCGGACTTTTCCGCTATTTTGTTTAGCGCAGGCGGTGGCTACCACTTGGCTGCATGAGTTCGCAGGCGCCGAACGGAACAGCATTTTTAAGGATATTCAGACGCAAATTCCATTTCCGGTCAGTGTCGTTGACTGGTGCTACAAGACCGTCAGCAGTGGTGGATTGACCGTGGTGTTTGCGACCGCTACTGCGGTACTGTGCCCTGACCGACCCGAATGGGGTCGACCAGCAGTTCCGCTACGGCTCGGTCGGACTCGATACTCGCTAGTGTGCAAGGGGCGTTTCGGTCTGCAAATTGGAAGGCTCGACCTCTAAATTTCTGACGCCACGAAAACCTAGACCTACTCGATAGGTCTGGAGCGTCAAATAAGAAGACATCTTAAAAATAAAGTGAGCCCGCGCGGCGATGACCTCGCGGGCATAAGAGAAATTAATTCCGAAGTGGTCCGTCAGTATAGAACGGCCAATTTTTTGATCACGTCATCAGCCTTGAATAACGCAAAAACTAACGATTTTCTTTAAACAGCGTAGATACTGTACGTGCAACGTGGTCGGCACCGTCGCTTATTTCACGCATTATCGTAGTAACCGATACAATCTGATCGTTGCTTTCATCGGCGCTACTGGCGATGCTATTCATGTTAACGTTGAGTTGCTGAGTCAGCTTCCCATTTTCAGTAACCACACTCTGAATCTCCACGGTGGCGCGGCTAGTACGAGCTGCCAGCAAACGAACCTCATCGGCAACAACAGCGAAACCTCGACCCATCTCGCCAGCACGAGCCGCTTCAATGGCGGCATTTAGCGCTAACAGATTAGTCTGCTCTGCCACACTTTGAATAGTCGTGACTATTTTCTCTATATCTTGGGCCTGGGTATTTAGCTGATTAATTAAAGCAACTGCATCATTAATGAGACCTACTGTATTTTGGGATTGCGCAATAGAGCTTCCAAGAGAATCAATTCCACGCAATGAAATTTGTGAGGTCTCTTCAGCGGTCGTAAAGGACAGCTCTGCGGCCTTACGAATTTCTTCTGTCTTGTGTCTCTGGGCGCTTACGTCAGTTGCAAATTTAATTATTTTTATTACCTCGCCATCTCCATCAATAACCGGATTGTAGGTGGCCTCAAGGTAAATGATATTCCCTGATGAGGTTTTACGCTCAAACTGACCTGCGAAAAACGTCCCACTTTTTAGACTCTGCCAAAAGCTGGGGTTTTTTTGGTAAAATTCGTCGAAACAAAACATTCTATGATGTCGACCTTTTACATCCTTCAATCGGTAACCCATAGCACTGAGAAAATTATCATTTGCCGTTAGCACCACACCATCAGGGGTGAATTCGATAACGGCCATTGATCGATTTATAGCGGCATATGCTGAATCAAGAAGCAAAAGGTTCTCCTGATTGCATGTAACATCAGAAGCAATTTTGCAGACCTCGATCGTTTTATTCTCTTCATCTTTCACAGGAAAATAAGTAGCTTCCAGCCAAATGAAAGAGCCATCTTTTTTTAGCCGCTTGAACGTCCCTTTTTGTGACTCGCCACTCGCTAGGCTTTGCCAGAATTTTTTATACTCACCAGCGCTATAGTAAGAGCTTTCACAAAAAATTCTATGGTGTTTACCTATTAATTCTTCACGGGCATAACCCATGGTTTCCAGAAAAATATCGCTCGCGTCAATAATGTGCCCATCGGTTTTGAAACGAATAACTGCCAGGCTTTGCTCCAAGGATGAAGCACGACATTGAAGCTCAGTTATTTTTTTCTGGTAGCCTAGAATTTCGTTTTTTTTATTAAATGAGAACATGGCTTATACTCCGCATTTTCTACCTTATGGGCAACGAACCTGATGAGCGATCAGCCAATTTTTTCCCTAAAATTCTATCCAAAAAATAACAAGCCTCGGCATTCGTTACATCATACTCGCACCATTGACCGTTCTTTATTATCGATACACTCTGAGCCACGGAAAGATTGGAACAGACATTTGTCAGTTTTTAGGCAATCTCCACTCTGTATCTTTTATTTACGCACGTTGCCAACTCAAGCATCCGTCTTCAATAGACGACTCAAACCGCGCGTTTCCAACATATTGATCATGACCTCGCTGGCGTTGCTCAGCAAAAGATGGCGCCCCAAGCGATTTGATTCAATCTTGGCAGTAATTAGCACTTGCACACCAGCAGCATCTATTTCCACGACATCACATAAATCAATTTCTATTTCCCTGGCCATGGGGATCAAATCCAGCAACAGTTGCTGTTGGGCAACTGCCGTGATCATGGTCAGGTCTCCTTCTTTGATGACTATGCGCTGAAACAGGCGATCGACGTCGCACATAATAAAGCCCTCTTTATAGAAAGATCATTCCATAAACCATCGCCAATAGATGGTGGGGCTGGAATGGCTTTAATACCCAGTGCTTGACCCCTGAATTAAGCGCGTGCCGACGAACCCCATCGTCAATGGCCGCTGTAAGTATGATAACCGGCGTGAATCTGCAGCCTGGCAAGGATCGGACGTTCTCCACAAAGGACACCCCATCCATCGCCGCCATATCCATATCAACCAGAATCAGATGTGCTTTGTTCTTACTTAGCCAAGCTAGGGCGTCGCTAGCCTCGCAGCAGTTTATCGCGTCGTACCCCCCCCCCTTAAGGGTGATCGTCAGCATTCGGCTGAGGGAAGACGAGTCACTAACAATCAAGAGCGACTGAGCCATGGGATGCACTCCAACAGAACCGGTTAAACAAAACTCAACGCGGCGCTTCGGCTAATGATCAGCCCGAATAAATACAGTGAAATGACCACCATCGACAGCTTCAAAAGCTGTCAACTTTTCGATCAGCAAAGCTGTCAATACCTTACCTTCGTTCAACAGCAACATTCCGTTGCTTGCGTTTAGATTGCGGTCGAGCACCATCCCGGGCAGTAGGCGCCGCACATCCATTATCTTGACAGAGGGGTCGATAAAGTTTTCCGGCAGATAACGGGTACAAACTTCGATAAACGGCTCAATCAGTCCGGGATCGTAGAGACGAGATTTATTGTGCCGCAGATGCATCAGCACTTCATCAAGGGTGAGGTAGCGATCCAGCACCAGTGCGCATTGCAGCTCCACATAATCAACCGCGAGCTTCAGGACTCGCGCCCCTAAAGGAATGGCCTGCCCCATAAGGCGATCAGGAAAGCCGCTGCCATCCCAGTGTTCTTGGTGATGACGAATCAGGTTGTTAGTCTCTTGCAATGGCTCAAGCGCCATCAACAGAGCTTCACTTTTGCCAGGATAACTTTTGTAGACATCGGCTTGCGTGCGTAATAATAGATCGGCAGAGTCCAGCAACATTTGGTCACTCCAGCCCAGCTTGCCAATGTTGTACAAGGCTGCCGCCATGGATAGGTTACGGGTATCTGCCTCGCTGAAACCTTGGTGGGAACAGTAGGTGCGAACAACTTCTATAACTCGTTGATTGGTCTGGCGAGCACGCGGCAGGCGCTGGTTGACCAAGAGCGAAAACACCTCTGTACTGGTTACGTAGCTGTGCCGTAATTCCTCGTAAGCCAGATCAAGCATGTCTGCTATCTGTTGTAACTCCGCTGTACGCGCCCTGACTCGATGTTCAAGACTGTCATTGAGATCACGCAAAGTTTCGTTCTGCTCACAGCTAAGTTTCAGCAGGCTGTCCCGATCACGGCGCACATTCTGCATTTCCAGAGCCTGCTCCAGCGTGAGCCGCAGTTCTTCATCATTCCAGGGCTTGCTAATGTAGCGAAAAATGTGTCCCTCATTGATTGCCTTGGCAATCATGCTCATGTCGGCATAACCGGTCAGCAGGATATTCATGCACTCAGGATCACGCTGATATACCTCGCTGAGCAGGGTTGGCCCATCCATGCCAGGCATGCGCGCATCGCTGACAATTAGATCAATATGGTGAAGTTCAAAAAGGCCCAGTGCCTGCTCGCCACTGGTCGCCAATAGCAAGTCATACGGTTTGTTCCTTAGCACACGACGCAGGCTGTTGAGAATATTTTCTTCATCATCCACCAACAGAACGGTATAGCGTTTGTCGCTTACGGATACCGTATTCATGATCAGTTTCCTTCTACGGAAGAGGTCAAGAGAGTGGCTGCCTGAGGTTGGCGCAATGGCAGCCATATCCGGAAGCAACTGCCGCGGCCCGGCTCACTCTCAACAGTGAGCTTTCCATGGTGCTTGACGACGATGTTGTAAGATAGCGACAGGCCAAGGCCCGATCCCATACCGACTGGCTTGGTGGTGAAAAACGGTTCGAATATCCGGTTCTGGATATCAGCAGGGATACCATGGCCGTTATCTGCAACTTCGATGAATACCCCGTTGCCTTCGCGGCCGCTGCTGATGATGATTTCACCGTGGGTACCAACGGCATGGCTGGCATTGATGATCAGGTTCATAAAGACCTGATTGATCTGCGAACCCATGCATTCGATCGGCTCGATGTCACCGTAGTACTTGATCACCTGCGCCTTGAACTTGATCTCGTTCCAGATAACGTTAAGAGTACTGTCCAGCCCCTTGTGCAGATCAGCAAGTTGCCACTCACAGCTATCGACATGTGAGAACTCGCGCAAGTCCTTGACAATCCGGTTGACCCGATCAAGCCCGTCGATTGATTCAACCAACAGATCGTCGATGTCCTGGCGCAGAAACTTGTAGTCCGTCTTGTCGCGAAGCATCGCAAGCTCAGGGTGATTCTGGTCGTTGCTCTCATCGCAGGCCAGCTCGTAGGCATCAATCAGAGCGAACAGATCCGCGAGATAACCACTTAGACTGTTGACGTTGGAAGAAACAAAACCAATCGGATTATTGATCTCATGAGCCACACCTGCTGCGAGTTGGCCTATCGCAGCCATTTTCTCGGATTGTAATAACTGCGCCTGGGCCTCCTCAAGGCGCGCAATCAGGCATGCTTGAGCGCTCTTTTCTGTTTCAAGCAACTCGTTGAGTTGTGCCAGCTCCAACTGCCGGGCAGCAGCGTCGGTTGCATCGCTGATCGCCAGACCAACCCCAAGAGAGCTGCCATCGGCGTCCTGTACCGGAAAGAAGGTGCAATTCTGATACATGTGCCTGACTGACCCGCTGATAGGTCGAGTACTACCAAAATTGAAGAGGTGCGGCCGCTGCTGCCAAGAGGTGAAAGCAAAATTCTGCAGAGTGAAAACACTGTTGATCTTTTGCCTGGTCCAGCGCTCGGGCAACTCCGGGAATGCTTCAAACAGTGTATTCCCTAGCAAGGCCTCAGCAGGACGGCCGCTATTAATGGACATGAAGTGATTGGAGAACAGGACCTTGTACTCCTTATCAACCAGCAACACGCCCATGTTGATGGCCTTGAGCATGGACTCAAGGGTTTCTCGAGAAATAGCCTTGTTATCTGTCATGAAGATGCTCCTTTCAAAGCCCGTCAAGCAGACGATCAATCGCGCGAACGACGATTCCGGCAGTACGTTCAGTTATGCAAATCAGCAGGTCGCAGGAAAACTGATGCGCCTCAACCTCGAAGCGGATTTCCAGCACCATCGCTAGGTGCTCATTCAGGTTCAACTCTTCAAGGCAGTTCTGCGGTTCATCGCGACGTACTAAAATCGAAGGCGCGTCGTAGCTCACCTGGATTGCCACCTGCCGGGCCAACCCGCTAATGCAAGCACCGGAGAGAATATTGGTGACATCGAGCATCAACTCTTCCTGTTGCTCCGGGCCACTGCCTTCATACCCCAGTAGTTCAGCCAGCTCATCGGCTCCCATGGCACCAAAGCAAACGAACACTTCCCCACGCAACTCGCCCAGAAAGGATTGCCGCGTCACGATCATGAAAATGCTGCGCAGATGTTCCGGAATCGACAGGTTGTTCTGTTCCCGCACCAATGGATGAATGAAAGGAACCGAGAGCGTAACGATGGTATCGGTCAACAGCGCCAAGCGCTCTGCAGCCTGTCCCATGGCAATGTTCATCAGTTCCTGCAATGCGTCGCGTTGATCTTCGGTGAGCGCGGCCAGGGTTTCCATCACAGCACCCCTATGAAGTGCAAAGCATTGAGTACAGCTTCAGCCGTCACCGGCTTCGCCACAAATGCAGCAGCCCCCAGATCAAATACCCGCTGTCTGGCTTGAGGCTGGATATCTGCGCTGATCACCACAACAACTACATTGGCGTCTTCACGTTTAAGGGCTTCGAGAGTCTGGAAGCCATCCATGATGGGCATGGTCAGATCAAGAAACAGCAGTTCCACCAACCCTGCATGGTAGGCCTCCATCACCTCAGCGCCATTGCAGGCCTGACGGATATCCTCGGTCAATACTGGGGGGAGTGAGCGCAAGACCAGCTTGCGGGACATTGATGAGTCGTCGGCTATTAGTACTTTCATGGCGAACTCCACCTTTCTGAAGTGTCCCTCAGCCTCAGTTGGGCTGGAGAAACAACAATTCATGGGGACTTGCCATCAATCTCGCTCTTACGGTGGCTATAAGCCATCAGGCAATGATGATCTTGTGTTAAGGATTTGCGAAGCGTGTAGGGATTTTCCTACATGGGCTGCCACGTTATTTTCAGATCCAGTTGTGGGTTATGGCATAACGTACCAGGTCGGCATTGGAGAGAAAGTTCATTTTTTCCATTAGCCGGGCTTTATGAGTACTCACCGTCTTGTTGCTAATCATGAGCTGTTGTGCGATTTCATTGACACTCGATCCTTGGGCCAGCAGCCGTAGAATCTGAAATTCGCGGTCCGAGAGACTCTCACCGGGTGCTGTCGGACCAGCCGTCATGCTTTGCAGAGCTATCTTCTCGGCCAGCACCGGATCGAGATAGCGCCCTCCCGTAGCGACCTTGCGAATGGCCGCCAGCAAGGTCTCGGGGTCACGATCCTTGGTCAGATAGCCAGAGGCTCCGGCGCGAAGGGCACGCTGGGCTATATGGGTCTCGTTGTGCATGGTAAGAATCAGGATCGATAGTTGTGGATAATGTGCACGGATACGTGCGATTAAGCTTTCGCCACTTTCCCCAGGCATATTCATGTCCAGCAAAAGTACGTTCACCTGATGCGTACGCAAGCCATCAAGAACCTGAGCAGCATTCTCGGCCTCTGCCACTACCTCAAGGTCTTTAACCAGAGCAAACAATTGTTTAAGTCCCTCTCGCATGATCCGATGATCATCGGCTATCAATAAGTGAATCATGTTCAGGCACTCCTGTGATCTGGAATCCAAAGCCGTACGGTAGTACCACTGCCCGGCGTACTGGAAATTTCAGCGCTACCCCCCAACATGAGGGCGCGCTCACGCATGCCGAATAACCCGAGGGTCTTGCCTCCCAGATTACCTAGTTCGAATCCTTGACCATCATCAACGATTTGTAGCAACCAGCGTCCGGCTTCATGCGTCAGCATAATGTCCACACGCGAAGCATTGGCGTGCCGGGCAACGTTGGTCAGGGACTCTTGGGTCACCCGGAAGACCGCCGTAGCGTCGGCATCATTCAGGATCGGTAACTCTGCTGGCAAGTCGAGTGTGCAAGGCATAGCCCATTGGCGTGTGAACTCATCGGTCAGCCACTCCAGCGAGGCCGCCAGCCCCATGTTTAAGGCCGAAGGGCGCAGAGAATTTGAAACATTGCGTACGACCTGTACCGTCCTGTCTGCCAACTGCAGAAGGTTGCCAACCTGTTCTCCAAGAGCCGGCAGTTGCACGCCATACTGAAATCTGAGCAGCGATATGCCCATCCGGATCGCGGTCAGGTACTGGCCTAGTTCGTCATGAATCTCTCTGGCGATAAATTTGCGTTCTTCCTCACGTGCATTCTCTCGGCTACTCAACAACTCATGCAATTGGGCATTGGACGATGCCAGGTTGCGCTGAGCATTGCGCAATATAGAAATGTCACGAATGACTGCCAGCAAACTGGTCAATCGTCCCTGCATATCCCATTCAGGTACCAGACTGATCTGAAATACCCGCTGTTCCCGCCGGGAGCGCTGTCGCACGTACTCGTGCTCCACAACGCGTCCATGCTCTGCGGCCTCAATGATGGCCTCAATCAGCATGCGCGATTGCACACCTGGCCAAAGGACGTCATCCAGCAAGTGTTGTAACAGGTCTTCCTTGGGCTGGTTCAGCCACTGCTCCAGAGTCGGATTGACGTACAGCAGTCGGCGGTCCGGGCTGAGACGAGCAATACCATCAGGAGAGTTTTCTACCAACGTACCGATTTCCTGCTGACGCTCACGCTCCTTGCGTTGAACCTCGCGGAGATCGGTGAAATCACGGGCAATACAAACAATCCGCCGAAGCACAGCTGCATCGTCCTTCAACGGCACTAGATTGAAATGCAGGTAGAGTGGCTGCGCACCACAGGGTAATTGGGTGTCGAGCTCAATCGGCCCGGCGACGTCGATGCAGTGTAAACAGATTGCTTCCACGATATTGGCGACTTCGCGTGTCAGAAATTGCCTGATGGCTTTACCGATCAGTTCGTCCTGAGCACGAGCAAGGCGGCGATACAGAGCAGGGTTGGCCTCCAGACAGGTCAACCCCAACGTCGGCCCGACCTCCAACAGGCACATCATATCCAGCGAGTGCTCAAAGATTTCCCTATAACGGGGTTCGCTGTGTTCACGCTTTTCATGCGTCGGGATCAATTCCATACGTCCGGTATCCATAGACGAGCTGAGGCGATGATAGTCAAAGCCAATTGCGAATGAGCAAGGACAGCTAGCTTTTCCCCCGGAATTTGTGCGTGAGAAATCGCGCAGCAAAACGTAATCCGCTTTTCTTCAATGAGCTGGACATTTTGAGAAGCCGGCTCAAGAATGATGGCATAACAACATTACTCGCTCACAGTGCCGCGAAGGCAGGGAGCACGCGATGAGCCAGGTCAAGCCCAGCATTGATTTCCGCCACTGGATTTGGCGGGCTTTTTTGCGAACGAGCCTGGTGCCCTTGGTGGTGGTCGAGTTCGCCTTGCTGACTGCTTATTTTCTGGCCAATCAATCAATCCTCGACTCGCAAAGCGACTATCTACACCAAAATGCCACTCGGGAACTGCAAGCCTCGGTAAAACAGAACGCCCACATTATTGATAGTGAGCTAGATCAGATCAGTTCTTTAGCTCGGCTGCTGGCCAGCACTGTCGGAACAGAGCTTGCCGAGACGCTGGTCTACGAACCCGCCAGACTGGCCATCAGCCCAGACGGCGTCCGATATAGCGATGTTAATGATGGAGGCGCGGCGTCTTTCTATTCCAATATCACGCCTTTGGATCGGCAAAACCTGGACATGGTCTCTCGCCTCAAGCGTGTCGACTACATGATGAAGGCACTCCAGCAAGGCAACCCGCTGATCACCAGCGTGTACTTCAACAGTGCCGACAGCTACAACCACATTTTCCCTTGGATCGATACCCTGACCCAGTACCCCCATGACATGAACATACCGCTGTTCAACTTCTACTACCTGGCAGACAGCAAACATAATCCCCTTCGTAAACCGGTGTGGACCGAAGTCTATCTGGATCCGGCGGGCAAGGGCTGGATGATGTCCGTGGTCGCACCGGTCTATGGCGGTGACACCCTTAAAGGCGTTGTAGGTATTGACGTCACAGTGAATGCCATTCTGCAAAAAATTGCCAAGCTCCATGTCCCATGGGCTGGCTACCTGACGCTGGTGAGCAAGGAACACAGCATCATTGCTCTGCCAGTTGAGGCCGAAAGCGACTTTGGCATACCGCCGCAGGAAATCCGAACCGGTTACACAAACATCAGGCACGAAAACTTCAAGTCCTCAGAGTTTTCCCTGACATCCCATCCTGACCTTCGCGCTCTTGATTTGGCACTAAATCTCCATCCAGACGGGCTGATTTCCGCAGAACTGGACAAACGCACCCACCTGATGGCCTGGAGCACGATCCTCTCGGCAGAGTGGAGCCTGCTGGCAGTGGTTGAGGAACATATCGTCATGCAGGAAATCCAGCATCAGGCAAGACACTTCCAACATGTTGGATATTTGATGGTAGCTGGCCTGCTGGTTTTCTATGCCGTTTTTTTCGCCTGCCTGTGGCTGCGCTCGCGTAATCTGAGCCAGCAACTCAGCGTCCCTATGATCGGCTTGGCCAATATGATGCACGAAATTGGTCAAGGCAATTGGGCGCCGCAAGCAACTCGTTCAAGCATTAATGAATTTAACGCTATGTCCAGTCAGACCCTGGAGATGGGCAGACAACTGGCCGTAGGCGATACTCGTCAAAAAGCAGCCCAGCAACGGCTGCAAATGGTGCTGGAAAGCGTCACAGAAGGCATGTGGGAGTACGCTCCCCAAACGGACACCTTTATGTTCAAAGGACCGCTCTGCACGCGCTTTGGGTTACCAGCACAAAACGTCTCGCCCCAGTACTTGCTGGGACTCATGCCAGAGGAAGATCGGCAGGGCTTCTGGCGCTTGCTGGAAGTCGCACAATCCAAGGAGGCCTGTGTAGCCGAAGTTGAATTCCGCTTGCCTGACCGGCAAGGAGAACTGATCTGGCTGCTTTGTCGCGCCAGCACCTTGAGCAGTCCGACCACTCGCCTCCCCTGCGTGGTCGGCACATGCGTCGACATCGATACTCTAAAACGGGTCGAGCAAGATCTACGCGAAAAAACCATCGAAGCCCAAGCAGCAAGCCAGACGAAATCGCGCTTTATCTCAAGTATGAGTCACGAACTCAAGACGCCACTGAACGCGATTCTAGGGTTCGCCCAACTCAGCCAACTGCACCCCAACATAAACCCCGCCCAAGCGCACGCGTACACCCAAGAGATCATGAACGCCAGTAAACATCTTCACCAGTTGGTCGATGCTCTGCTGGAATGGTCAAGCCTGCAAGCTGAAGCACCACGTCTCACGCTCAAACCTGTTGATGTCGATACATTGTTTCAAGAATGCCTCGCGATGATCACTCCGCAGATCTTGGCTCAAGGGTTATCACTGAAAATCGAGTCCCTGTCACAGCCTTGTTTCGTTATGGCCGATGGCAGACGTACCAAGCAAGTGCTTATCAACTTGTTAACGAACGCCGCCAAATACAATCGAACGAATGGGTCTATCGTTATGGGGGCTGAGGTTGATGAAGGGCTGCAGGTTGTCCGTCTTTTTGTCGAAGACTGTGGACAAGGCATCGATCCTGATCTGCTGGAACAACTGTTCCAGCCATTTCAACGCTTGGGTAAGGAGAACTCAAAAATCCAGGGGACCGGGATCGGCCTTGCCCTGTGCCGGGAGCTGGCGGAACTCATGGGCGGCAGAATGGGAGTCATCAGCAAGGTCTCAGCAGGAAGTCGGTTCTGGATAGAGCTGCCGATGGCTTTCAACCAGACAAAGTAAGAATTTAAGCAAAGATCACCGGTAAAAATTGAAAAGACTTTTTCGCACAGACTTATCGGAGGGAGTGAAAGATGTTCTCATCCATCAGAGACGATGCCGTTATCGTCATTATCGACGATGTAGCTACCAACATCCTCCTGCTGGAATCCTGTCTGCGCGCCTTCAACCTCCAGCACATCCAAACCTTCTCAAACTCTGCTGCGGGTCTTCAGTGGTGTCAGGACAACGATTGGGACCTGCTGCTGCTGGATATTGATATGCCTGCGCCAAATGGCTTCGACATACTCGACGCCTTACAGGGCAGAAACCGTACCGCCTCGTCGATCATTATCGTCACCGCCCTAGATGACCCGCATAGTCGGCGTATCGGCCTTGAAAAAGGTGCCAATGATTACATCTGCAAGCCAATCGACATGCCTGAGGTCCTGTTGAGAGTTCGTGGCTGCCTGATGCAGGCACAAAGTAGTCGCCTCTTACAGATTGCCAAGCACGAACTAGAACTCAAGATGGAGCAACGTACGGTACAACTCCAAGAGAGCTACCGCGCGATGTTACGCAGCCTGAGCCGCGCGGCAAGCTATAGAGACAACGACACCGGTGACCACATCGACCGCATCGGACAGTCGGCAGCACTGCTGGCCAAAAAAATCGGCATGCCAGCTAACTGGTGCAATCTGATTAGGCAAGCAGCGCCCATGCACGATGTGGGCAAGATCGGTGTGCCAGATAGCATTCTGCAAAAATCTGGTCCGCTGACTTGCGAAGAGCGTACACATATGCAGACCCATCCCCGCATAGGTTACGAAATCCTGCACGACCCTCACGGCTCGGGATTAACCGATATGGCCGCAGAAATTTCTTTGGGGCATCACGAAAAATGGGACGGTACTGGCTATCCTTCGGGACTGAAGGGCGAAGACATTCCCCTGAGCGCAAGAATTGTCGCCCTCTGCGATGTCTATGACGCCTTGCGTATGGTCCGCCCTTACAAATCAGCATGGGACATCGAAACGGCCACGACTTACATCAAAGAGCATGCCGGTAGCCATTTTGATCCTGTTTTGAGTGACGCTTTTTGCGAAATAATCAGCGAAGTCGAAAAGCTCAGGTTTGTTCAGAGCAAAGATATAGATGAGCGCTGAACAGCGTTGATTGTCCAGCATTAGTTTGTGGTCGAAAGTGGAGGCTAAACTGAAAATCGTCAGTCGGATGAGTCGCCACACCAAATCTGGTCAGGCGCAGTAACATCGAAGTCTCGATTCAGACATGGCTGCCCTACTGCAACTTTTTATAAGCATGTGAGACCAGTATGCAGTTGGCCGCACCGCTCAGACTGCCGCTGCGCAGCACCGCCAGGAACACCCGCTGGCTTTCCCATTCAAGTCCGCTCATAGATTCCTGACCAATGATTGCTTCATTGTTGCTCTTCTGCCCAGACAGGTAACCGGGGATCATTCGCCCCGACTTATCCACACCCAGCATTGTAAGGATCACAAATATGCGATTTACCGGCCACTGCCGCTGCGGGCAGGTCAGCCTTGAGGTCCAAGCCCAGACCCTGCCGCCCTTGTATGCCTGCCACTGTCTCAACTGTCAGCGCTGGAGCGGCAGCGCGTTTGCTTTGCATGTGCTGTGCGTTGCATCGGCGGTGCAGGTGGTGGGTGAACATACCACCTACGTACACGACCATAACGGACACACCAGCACGCAGTATGTCTGTGGCCGATGCCATACCCGTCTGATGAACGAAACCAGCGCTGCACCCGGTATGCGGGTGGTACGCGCAGGGATCCTGGAGGGCAGCGAGAAGTTCGTACCCGTGGCGCATCTCTGGACCCGACGCAAGCAACCCTGGCTGGTGCTGCCCGAAGATGTCCCACAGTGGCAAGAGAGCCCGACGGCGGCAGAGTTTGGCCGGGCGTTGAGCGGGTGAGGCAATCAGGCGCTAAGAGCAACAGAAACAGGCGAGCGCGTATCGACGCCAGTGCTGGTCACCGTCCTGTAGATAGATTGTATCTATGAGCTAAAGAACCACCAATCCAGGCCGATGGTAGCTGCATATAACCCTCAAACCTGATCAACGGATGAGAAGATGATCATAGGCACATCGACGTCTGCCAGCATGACTCTGCTTTCTAATGCAGCGGTGGATAAAGCTCAGGCGAACGATACCCAGAACACCCTTTCTGCCAGCTCGCCTGCCGTCGAACGACCTGAAGGTGTGAAGGTCTCGCTTTCAGGCGAAGGGCTCCAGAAATCGTCCGATGAAAAAAATGCCAACCCCAACGCAGACATTGAATCGAGCGGGCTTCCGGACCAGACACAAAAGCTCCTGAAGATGATTCGCGAGTTGCAAAAGAAGATCGAAGAAAAGCAGGCGCAGATGCAGGAAGTTATCGCTGATCAAAGCCTTAGCCCAGAGATCAAACAGTCTCAGGTCGGCTCCCTGCAGTCCGAACTCGCCACCCTCACCGCCAATCTGATGACTGCTAACAACACGTTGGACAAGCAGTCCAGAAATGGAACCCTGTCAGCCGGGGAGGCACAGCAGGCCGCCAGGCTGGCTATGAAGAAATCCTGATCGATAACTAAATGATCGAGATGAATGAAAGGCTCCCCCTTAAGGGGAGCCTTTATTCGCTCTGGCCAGTCGCCCGCAACCTGTGGATAACCTATTCCACAGTCACCGACTTCGCCAAGTTACGCGGCTGATCCACATCAGTGCCCTTCAGCACCGCCACGTAATACGACAACAACTGCAGCGGCAAGGTGTAGAGGATCGGGGCCAGGGTGTCGCTGATGTGCGGCATACCGATCACGTGGATGCCTTCGCCGCTCTTCAAGCCAGCCTTCTCGTCGGCAAACACAATCAGCTCACCGCCACGGGCGCGGACTTCCTGCAGGTTGGATTTGAGCTTTTCCAGCAGTTCGTTGTTCGGCGCCACGGTGACCACCGGCATGTCGGCGTCGACCAGGGCCAGCGGGCCGTGTTTGAGCTCGCCGGCCGGGTAGGCTTCAGCATGGATGTAGGAGATTTCCTTGAGTTTGAGCGCACCTTCCATGGCCACCGGGAATTGCGCGCCCCGGCCGAGGAACAGGGTGTGGTGCTTCTCGGCGAACAGTTCGGCGACTTTATCCACAATGCTGTCCATGGCCAGGGCTTCGCCCAGGCGCACCGGCAGGCGGCGCAGTTCTTCGACCAGTTCGGCTTCGACACCGGCTTGCAGGCTGCCTTTGACTTGACCCAGCGACAGGGTCAGCAGCAGCAGCGCAACCAGTTGGGTGGTGAAGGCTTTGGTGGAGGCCACGCCGATTTCCGGGCCGGCCTGGGTCAGCAGGGTCAGGTCTGATTCGCGTACCAGCGAGCTGGTGCCGACGTTACAGATCGCCAGGCTGGCCAGAAAGCCCAATTCCTTGGCGTTGCGCAGGGCCGCCAGGGTGTCGGCGGTTTCGCCGGACTGGGAGATGGTCACGAACAAGGTGTCAGGCTGCACCACCACCTTGCGGTAGCGGAATTCGCTGGCGACTTCGACCTGGCATGGAATACCCGCCAGACCTTCGAGCCAGTAACGGGCGACCATGCCGGCGTGGTAGCTGGTGCCACACGCAACGATTTGCACGTTACGCACCTTGGCGAACAACTCGGCAGCCTGTGGGCCGAACGCGTGGACCAGCACCTGTTGCTGACCCAGACGGCCTTCCAGGGTGCGCTGTACGACCTTGGGCTGCTCGTGGATTTCCTTGAGCATGAAGTGGCGATACTCACCTTTGTCAGCGGCTTCTGCGCCCTCGTGGTACTGCACCACTTCACGGGTCACCGGCTGGCCGTCTACCGACCAGATCTGCACGCTGTCGCGGCGAATCTCAGCGATATCGCCTTCTTCCAGGTAGACGAAGCGGTCGGTGACCTGGCGCAGTGCCAATTGGTCGGAGGCCAGGAAGTTCTCGCCCAGACCCAGACCGATCACCAGCGGGCTGCCGCTGCGCGCAGCCAGGATACGGTCCGGCTGGCTGGCGCTGATCACCGCCAGGCCATAGGCACCGTGCAGTTGCTTGATTACCGCCTTGAGCGCATCGGCCAGTTCCGGAATGCTTTTGAGGGTGTGGTGCAGCAAGTGGACGATGGTTTCAGTGTCGGTGTCGGAGCTGAACACATAGCCCAGGCCCTGAAGCTGCTCGCGCAGGGCTTCGTGGTTCTCGATGATGCCGTTGTGGACAACTGCGAGGTCATGTGCGGAAAAGTGCGGATGGGCGTTGTGTTCAGTCGGTGCGCCATGGGTCGCCCAGCGGGTGTGGGCAATGCCCAGACGGCCAGCCAGCGGTTCGGCGGCCAGGGCCTGTTCCAGTTCGCTGACCTTACCGACCCGGCGGCGGCGCTCAAGCTGGCCGTCGTTGCTGAAAACAGCCACGCCCGCGCTGTCATAGCCACGGTACTCCAGACGCTTGAGGCCTTCGACGAGGATGGCCGTGATATTACGTTCGGCAACGGCGCCAACGATTCCGCACATGGTTGATCTCCTAGCTGACAGCGGCGCAAATGACAGTGATGCCACGAGCCTGTATCTGTTCGCGTGCCTCAAGGGGCAGGCGTTCATCGGTAATAAGGGTATGGATACCGCTCCAGGGCAGTTCCAGATTGGGAATTTTGCGGCCAACCTTGTCGGCCTCGGCCATGACCACGACTTCGCGGGCGACCTCGGCCATGACCCGGCTCAGACCCAGCAATTCGTTGAAGGTTGTGGTGCCGCGCTGCAAATCGATGCCATCGGCGCCGATGAACAACTGGTCAAAGTCGTAAGAGCGCAGGACCTGCTCGGCGACCTGCCCCTGGAATGACTCCGAATGCGGGTCCCAAGTGCCGCCGGTCATCAGTACCACCGGTTCCTGCTCCAGTTCGGTCAGGGCACGGGCGACGTTAAGGGAGTTGGTCATCACCACCAGGCCAGGCTTGGCCCCCAGTTCGCCGATCAACGCAGCGGTGGTGCTGCCGCTGTCGACCACGATCCGCGCATGCTCACGAATGCACTCAGCCGCTGCACGGGCGATGGCTTGTTTATAACGTGATACCGGCTGGCTTTGATCGGTGATCAATTCCTGCGGCAGGGTCACCGCGCCACCGTAACGGCGCAGCAGCAGGCCATTGCTCTCCAGCGCCGTCAGATCCTTTCGAATCGTAACTTCTGAGGTTTCGAAGCGCTTGGCCAGATCATCCACAGTGACCTCGCCCTGCTCATTGAGCAAAGCGAGGATCTGATGGCGGCGTTGCGGCGTGTTACGTTTCGACATTTTTGGTTAAGTTTCGATTCGAAATTTAAGTGACGCAATCAAAACTCATCGAAAGTCTGCCGTCAAGGGTGTGAATAACTTTTTTGACGGCCGCCGTACCTGACGCTGTGCATAACTTCGCGGCAATAACCGCGAAGCTGCACGAACCAAGGGCTGTGAATAACTTACTTTTTGCTGGCTTTGACCGGACGTTTCCAGCTATCGATATTGCGCTGACGCGCCCGCGCCACAGCCAGTTGCTCGGCGGGTACGTTCTGGGTGATGGTCGAACCGGCGGCGGTGGTGGCGCCCGACGAGATATCCACAGGGGCGACCAGCGAGTTGTTCGAGCCGATGAACACGTCTTCGCCCAGTACCGTCTTGTGCTTGTTGGCGCCATCGTAGTTGCAGGTGATGGTCCCGGCGCCGATGTTGGTGCGTGCACCGATATCGGCGTCGCCCAGATAGGTCAGGTGACCGGCCTTGGCGCCCTCGCCCAGCCTGGCGTTCTTCAGCTCTACAAAGTTACCCACATGGGCGCGGGCTTCGAGCACACTGCCCGGACGCAGGCGGGCGAACGGACCGGCATCGCTGCCCTCGCCCAGTACTGCACCTTCAATGTGGCTGTTGGCTTTGACGATCACACCCTTGCGCAGGGTGCTGTCCTTGATGACGCAGTTCGGGCCGATGACCACATCGTCTTCAATGACTACGCTGCCTTCGAGAATCACGTTGATGTCGATCAGTACATCGCGGCCGACACTGACCTCACCACGCACATCAAAGCGCGCCGGGTCGCGCAGGGTCACGCCGGCAGCCATCAGACGACGGGCAGCGCGCAGCTGGTAGTGACGCTCCAGTTCCGAGAGCTGCTTGCGGTCATTGGCGCCCTGCACTTCCATCGGGTCAACCGGTTGTTCGGTGGCAACCACCAGGCCATCGTTGACCGCCATGGCGATCACGTCGGTCAGGTAGTACTCGCCCTGCGCATTGTTGTTGGACAGTCGGCCCAGCCAGTCGGCCAGGCGCTTGCCCGGTACAGCGAGAATGCCGGTGTTGCCTTCCTTGATCGCTTTCTGCGCTTCAGAGGCATCTTTGTGTTCGACGATGGCGCTGACCTGGCCCTGTTCGTTACGCACGATGCGGCCATAGCCGGTCGGGTCATCGAGGTTGACGGTCAGCAGACCCAGTTGCGCCGGGGTGACCTGCTTGAGCAGACGTTGCAGGGTTTCGACTTCGATCAGCGGTACGTCACCGTAGAGGATCAACACGGTTTCGGCGCTCAGCGCCGGCAGTGCCTGGGCCACGGCGTGGCCGGTGCCCAGTTGTTTGTCTTGCAGGACGAAATTCAGATCATCGGCGGCCAGGTGCTGACGTACCGCATCGGCGCCGTGGCCAATCACTACATGAATACCCTGCGGGGATAACTGTCGTGCGCTGTGGATGACGTGACCAAGCATGGAGTTGCCAGCTACCGGATGCAGCACTTTGGGCAGCGCCGAGCGCATGCGGGTGCCCTGGCCTGCGGCGAGAATGACGATATCGAGAGACATGAAGACTACCCATTGAGCGGAACCAGGCCGCAGAAAAACAAAAAGGGTAGCCGAGGCTACCCTTTTTTTTCAATCACACGTGAAGCACAGCGGTATCAACCACCGAACTTCTTGCGGATCTGCTGGACGGTACGCAGCTGGGCTGCGGCCTCGGCCAGACGAGCAGAAGCGGCACTGTAGTCGAAGTCCGCGCCTTTCTCGTTCAGCGCCTTCTCGGCCGCCTTGACGGCGTCCTGAGCAGAAGCCTCATCCAGGTCACCAGCACGTTGCACAGTATCGGCAAGCACCTTGACCATGTTCGGCTGCACTTCGAGGAAACCACCGGAGATGTAGAACACCTCACGGTCGCCGCCCTGCTTGGTCAGCGTGATCGGACCCGGCTTGAGATTGGTAATCAGCGGGGCGTGGCCTGGGGCGATACCAAGATCACCCAGGTTGCCGTGCGCAACTACCAGCTCGACCAGACCGGAGAAAATCTCTCCTTCCGCGCTGACGATATCGCAATGGACTGTAATAGCCATGTGCTTGCCTCAACCTGATTAGCGCCCCTTGCGGGGCGCCGGGATTACAGTTTCTTGGCTTTCTCGACCGCTTCTTCGATGCTGCCAACCATGTAGAACGCTTGTTCTGGCAGGCTGTCGTAGTCACCGTTGAGGATGCCTTTGAAGCCAGCAATGGTGTCTTTCAGGGAAACGTATTTGCCTGGAGAACCGGTGAAGACTTCAGCTACGAAGAACGGCTGGGACAGGAAGCGCTGGATCTTACGAGCACGCGATACCAGTTGCTTGTCGGTCTCGGACAGTTCGTCCATGCCCAGAATCGCAATGATGTCTTTGAGCTCTTTGTAGCGCTGCAGCACGTACTGAACGCCGCGAGCGGTCTCGTAGTGCTCGTTGCCGATCACGTTCGGGTCCAGCTGGCGCGAAGTCGAGTCCAGTGGATCGACCGCTGGGTAGATACCCAGGGAGGCGATGTCACGCGACAGTACGACGGTGGCGTCCAAGTGGGCGAAGGTGGTGGCTGGCGACGGGTCAGTCAGGTCGTCCGCAGGTACGTATACCGCCTGGATCGAAGTGATCGAGCCTTGCTTGGTGGAGGTAATACGCTCCTGCAGCACGCCCATCTCTTCAGCCAGAGTCGGCTGGTAACCTACTGCCGAAGGCATACGGCCCAGCAGTGCGGATACTTCGGTACCGGCCAGGGTGTAACGATAGATGTTGTCGACGAACAGCAGAACGTCGTTACCTTCGTCACGGAACTTCTCGGCCATGGTCAGGCCGGTCAGCGCAACGCGCAGACGGTTTCCTGGTGGCTCGTTCATCTGACCGTAGACCAATGCTACTTTGTCGAGAACGTTGGAGTCCTTCATCTCGTGGTAGAAGTCGTTACCCTCACGAGTACGCTCACCCACACCGGCGAACACGGAATAACCGCTGTGCTCGATGGCGATGTTACGGATCAGTTCCATCATGTTTACGGTCTTGCCGACACCGGCACCACCGAACAGACCAACCTTACCACCCTTGGCGAACGGGCAAACCAGGTCGATAACCTTGATGCCGGTTTCCAGCAGGTCGTTGCCGCCTGCCTGTTCAGCGAACGAAGGAGCGGCGCGGTGGATACCCCAGCGCTCTTCTTCACCGATCGGGCCAGCTTCGTCGATCGGGTTGCCCAGAACGTCCATGATACGGCCCAGAGTCGCCTTGCCGACCGGAACAGCAATCGCTGCGCCAGTGTCGGTAACGCTCAGACCGCGCTTCAGACCTTCGGTCGAACCCATTGCAATGGTACGAACCACGCCGTCGCCCAGCTGCTGCTGAACTTCCAGGGTGGTTTCTGCGCCTTGAACCTGCAGCGCGTTGTAAACACTCGGTACGACGTCACGTGGGAATTCCACGTCGATGACGGCGCCGATGATTTGAACGATACGTCCGCTACTCATAGCTGGATCCTCTGAATATTTGAACCGTTAAACCGCGGCAGCGCCGCCGACGATTTCCGAGATCTCCTGGGTGATCGCAGCCTGACGTGCCTTGTTGTAGATCAGCTGGAGGTCGCTGATCAGGTCACCGGCGTTGTCTGTGGCGTTTTTCATGGCGATCATCCGGGCAGCTTGTTCAGCCGCATTGTTCTCGACCACCGCCTGGTAGACCTGCGACTCCACGTAACGGACCATCAAGCCGTCCAGCAGCTCTTTGGCGTCGGGTTCGTAGAGGTAGTCCCAGTGGTGCTTGAGTCCTTGATCCGGGGTTGCCACCAACGGTACCAGTTGCTCGACCGTCGGCTGTTGCGTCATGGTGTTGATGAACTTGTTCGACACCACGGACAGGCGATCGATACGACCGTCCAGGTAGGCATCCAGCATGACCTTGACGCTGCCGATCAGATCATTGATCGATGGCTCTTCGCCCAGGTGGCTGACCGCTGCAACGACGTTGCCGCCGAAGCTGCGGAAGAATGCCGCACCCTTGCTGCCGATCACGCACAGGTCGATCTCGACGCCCTGCCCGCGAGTGGCGTTCATGTCCTTGACCAGAGCCTTGAACAGGTTGGTGTTCAAGCCACCGCACAAACCACGGTCACTGCTCACAACGACATAGCCGGCACGCTTGACAGGGCGCTCGACCATGAACGGGTGACGATATTCCGGGTTGGCGTTGGCCAGATGACCAATCACCTGGCGGATACGCTCCGCATAAGGACGGCTAGCAGCCATGCGCAGTTGAGCCTTGCGCATTTTGCTGACCGCCACTTTTTCCATGGCGCTGGTAATTTTTTGCGTGCTTTTAATGCTCGCAATCTTACTGCGAATCTCTTTTGCGCCTGCCATGTATCACCTATCAGGTTAGCAAGCGGGGGCGTGAAGCCCCCGCCGCGGCTTACCAGGTCTGGGTGGCCTTGAACTTCTCGATACCGGACTTGATGCCAGCGTCGATTTCGTCGTTGAAATCACCCTTCACGTTGATCTTCGCCAACAGGTCGGCGTGATCGCGGTGGAAGTAGGCGATCAGAGCTTGTTCGAAGCTGCCGATCTTGGCGATTTCCACGTCGGTCAGGAAGCCACGCTCAGCGGCGTACAGCGACAGCGCCATGTCAGCGATCGACATTGGAGCGTATTGCTTCTGCTTCATCAGCTCGGTAACGCGCTGACCATGCTCAAGCTGCTTACGGGTGGCTTCGTCCAGGTCAGAAGCGAACTGGGCGAATGCTGCCAGTTCACGGTACTGAGCCAGAGCGGTACGGATACCACCGGAGAGCTTCTTGATGATCTTGGTCTGAGCGGCACCACCAACGCGGGATACCGAAACACCGGCGTTCACTGCTGGGCGGATGCCCGAGTTGAACATGGCCGATTCCAGGAAGATCTGACCGTCGGTGATGGAAATCACGTTGGTCGGAACGAACGCGGAAACGTCGCCAGCCTGGGTTTCGATGATCGGCAGAGCGGTCAGGGAACCGGTTTTGCCAGTCACTGCACCGTTGGTGAACTTCTCTACGTACTCTTCGGAAACGCGCGATGCACGCTCCAGCAGACGGGAGTGGAGATAGAACACGTCACCTGGGTACGCTTCACGTCCTGGTGGACGGCGCAGCAGCAGGGAGATCTGACGGTAAGCAACGGCTTGCTTGGACAGGTCATCGTAGACGATCAGGGCGTCTTCACCGCGGTCGCGGAAGAACTCACCCATGGTGCAACCAGCGTACGGAGCCAGGAACTGCAGTGCAGCCGATTCCGAAGCGCCAGCGGCGACGATGATGGTGTTGGCCAGTGCGCCGTTCTCTTCCAGCTTGCGAACCACGTTGGCGATGGTCGATTGCTTCTGACCAACCGCTACGTAGACGCAGAAGATGCCGCTGTCTTTCTGGTTGATGATGGCGTCGATCGCCATCGCGGTTTTACCGATCTGACGGTCACCGATGATCAGCTCACGCTGGCCACGGCCGACCGGGATCATGGCGTCAACCGACTTGTAGCCAGTCTGTACAGGCTGGTCTACCGACTTACGCCAGATCACGCCTGGAGCAACTTTCTCGACCGCGTCGGTCTCGGTGTTGTTCAGCGGACCTTTGCCGTCGATCGGGTTACCCAGTGCGTCGACAACGCGACCCAGCAGTTCCTTACCAACCGGAACTTCCAGGATGCGACCGGTGCACTTGGCACTCATGCCTTCAGCCAGAGTGGTGTACGCGCCCAGAACTACAGCACCTACGGAGTCTTGCTCCAGGTTCAGTGCCATACCGTAGACGCCGCCCGGGAACTCGATCATTTCGCCGTACATGACGTCGGCCAGACCGTGAATCCGCACGATACCGTCAGACACGCTGACGACAGTGCCTTCGTTACGGGCTTGGGAGGACACATCGAGCTTTTCGATGCGGCCCTTGATGATTTCGCTAATTTCGGAAGGATTGAGTTGCTGCATTGCTCTGCTGCCCCTTCAAACTCAAGATTTCAGTGCTTCGGCCAGTTTCGCGATTTTGCCGCGAACCGAGCCATCGATTACCAGGTCACCGGCGCGGATTACGACGCCACCAATCAGGCTGGCATCCTCCGCAACGTGCAGTCGCACTTCCCGGCCAAGCCGAGCACTGAGAACCGTGGCGAGTTTGTCTTGCTGTTCTTGGTTCAATGCAAAAGCACTGGTGACTTCAGCGTCTACCGATTTTTCCTGTTCAGCCTTGTACAGCTCGAACAGGGCGGCAATCTCCGGCAACAGCGGGAGACGGTCGTTCTCGGCAATGACGTTAATGAAGTTCTGTGCCTTTTCATCAACCTTGTCGCCGCACACTTCAATAAAAGTGGCGGCCTTTTGTGCGCTCGTCAGTCGCGGGGCCTTGAGCAGGCGCTGCATGGTGTCATCTTGTGACACCGCAGCTGCCAGGCCGAGCATGGCTGACCAATTGGCCAGTTGCTGGTGGGCCTGAGCGTGCTCGAAGGCCGCCTTTGCGTAAGGTCGGGCCAACGTGGTCAGTTCTGCCATGATCGCCCTCGCTTAAATTTCAGCAGCCAGTTTGTTGACCAGCTCTGCGTGCGCGTTTTGATCGATTGTGGAGCCCAGGATCTTCTCGGCGCCATTGACAGCCAGGCTACCCAGTTGGGCACGCAGGGCGTCTTTGACACTGTTCAGTTCTTGCTCGATCTCGGCCTGAGCCTGAGCCTTCACGCGGTCAGCTTCAACGCGAGCCTGTTCACGGGCCTCGTCGACGATCTGGTTACCGCGTTTCTTGGCCTGCTCAATGATCTCAGCTGCCTGAGCCTTGGCTTCGCGCAGTTGTTGACCCGCTTTTTCTTGGGCCAGCTCCAGGTCGCGAGCAGCTCGAGAGGCAGCGTCCAAGCCATCCGCAATCTTCTTCTGACGTTCGCGCAAGGCAGTGATGACCGGAGGCCACACATACTTCATGCAAAACAGTACAAAGATCGCGAACGCAATGCTCTGGCCAATCAAGGTTGCATTAATGTTCACGCCAACACCTCGCTGTTACGTTTTCCATCCCACCCATCAACTCGACAAGTCGAGTGATTAGCCAGCGAGTTGACCAACGAAGGGGTTCGCGAAGGTGAAGAACAGAGCGATACCAACACCGATCATGGTCACGGCGTCGAGCAGACCGGCAACGATGAACATTTTAACTTGCAGCATTGGCACCATTTCTGGCTGGCGAGCAGCGCCTTCCAGGAATTTGCCGCCCAGCAGGCCGAAGCCGATAGCAGTACCCAGAGCGCCCAGGCCGATCAGCAGAGCAACAGCGATAGCGGTAAGACCAACTACAGTTTCCATCTTTCCTCCCGACTTTTACGTCGTATTGGTTAGTTTTTAGATTGAAGCGTGAAACAGAATCGTTATTTACATCAGCCCTTGCGGGCACCCTCGCATCCTGGCCATTACAGCCGACGCGAGGGTCATCAGATACGCCGCGAGGCGATCTTAATGGTTATCTTCGTGAGCCATCGACAGATAGACGATGGTCAGCATCATGAAGATGAACGCTTGCAGGGTGATGATCAGGATGTGGAACACCGCCCATGCCCATTGCAGAACGACACCCAGACCGCTCAGCCACAGCAGGCCGGCGCCGAACATCACGGCAATGAGGATGAAGACCAGCTCGCCGGCGTACATGTTGCCGAACAGACGCAGTGCCAGCGAGATTGGCTTGGCGATCAGGGTCACGAACTCGAGCAGGAAGTTGACCGGAATCAGCAGCGCTTGAACGAAAACGTTCTTGCTGCTGAACGGGTGCAGGGTCAACTCGCCGATGAAGCCGCCGAAGCCCTTGATCTTGATGCTGTAGAAAATGATCAGCGCGAACACCGACAGGGCCATGCCCAGGGTCGCGTTCGGGTCGGTTGTAGGTACGGCACGGAAGAACAGGTGCTCGTCACCGGCAATTTTGGCGGCCAGAACCGGGATCCAGTCTACCGGTACCAGGTCGACGGCGTTCATCAGGAACACCCAGGCGAAGATGGTCAGTGCCAGAGGCGCGATCACGGCGCTACGGCCGTGGAAGCTGTCTCTTACGCTGCCGTCGACGAACTCGACCAGCACTTCAACGAAGTTCTGCAGTGCACCAGGCTGGCCGGAAGTGGCCTTCTTGGCTGCCATACGGAAGATCAGTACGAAAAGGATGCCCAGAAGCACCGAAAACCCGAGGGTATCGACGTGGAAGGCCCAAAAGCCCATTTCCTTTGCTTCTGCTGCGGTGTGGGCAAAGCCCCAGCTGCCATCAGCGAGCTGACCGAAGGTCAAGTTCTGCAAGTGGTGCTGGATATAGCCCGAAGCGGTTTCTGCTGCCATGGTTGCCTCAAACGCCCTAAGGTCTGGAAAGTCTTGTTCTCATCAACAGGGGAGCGAACCAGTTGACCACCTGGATCAACATGAACACGCCGAATACAGCCAGCGGCGCCAAAGGCTTCACACCTGCGAACGTCAGTGCAAACAGCACTGCGGTCAAAATCAGTTTGCCCGCCTCGCCGGCGTAGAACGACCGGACGATGGCTTTGGCGGCTCGGGCTCCGGTAAACCGGAACGCCTTGTGAGCGAAATACATATTGGGCAGCCAAGCTATCAGGCCCCCACAAAGCCCCGAATACCCGGCTACGACTCCATTCCACTGCCACAGCGCCAAGGCAGCCAGTACAACGACGATCAATTGCGCCATCAGTACCGGGAAAACCGCAAGGCGGTGGAACGGCAGGCGGTCTGGCTTGCGTGATTCCATCGCTACAGCTCCTCGGTCGGCGGTCGCCATCATCGTTAACTTGGCATAATTTGTGCCGACAAAATGCGCGCAGAGTATAGGGGCGGTTCAGCCCCCGTTCAACTCCAAGGAGTCGATTTCCGACTACACGTTACAGGTCAATTGTTTCAGCGGATGTGAGCAAGAACGCCTTGCAGCTCATCGAGGGAGTTGTAACGGATCACCAGTTGCCCCTTGCCCTTCTGCCCGTGGCGAATCTGCACCGCAGAGCCCAGCCGCTCTGCCAGGCGCTGCTCCAGCCGGCTGATGTCGGGGTCGGCCTTGGGGGGCTCGACAGGTTCAGGTTTATCACTCAGCCACTGCCTGACCAGTGCTTCGGTCTGGCGCACAGTGAGCCCGCGTGCGACAACGTGTCGCGCCCCTTCAACCTGACGATCATCAGGCAAACCGAGCAATGCACGGGCATGCCCCATTTCCAGATCACCATGCGAGAGCATGGTCTTGATCACCTCAGGCAAGGTAATCAGGCGTAACAGATTGGCCACACTGACCCGCGACTTGCCGACCGCATCGGCCACTTGCTGCTGAGTAAGCTGGAATTCCTGCTGCAGCCGCTGCAGGGCAATGGCTTCTTCGACCGGGTTGAGGTCTTCGCGCTGGATGTTCTCGATCAGCGCCATGGCAATGGCCGCTTCGTCAGGGACGTCACGGACCATGGCCGGAATGGTTTCGACCCCGGCCTGCTGGCTGGCACGCCAGCGGCGCTCACCGGCAATGATCTCGAAACGATCGTTACCGATCGGGCGAATCACGATCGGTTGCATGACCCCTTGCTTGCGGATCGACTGCGCCAGCTCTTCGAGCGCCTGCGGGTCCATGTCGCGGCGTGGCTGGTATTTGCCACGCTGGATCTTGTCCAGCGGCACGTGTTGCAGCTCGTTCTGGTCGAGTTTGCTGGCCTGTTGCTCCAGCACGGTGACACTGGGCACGCTCGGGCTGCTCAACAGTGCATCCAGCCCGCGTCCGAGACCTCTTTTCTTGACGGCCATGGTTTCCTCAGGCTGGTTTGGCAGCTTTTGCACTGCGACGTTGACGACGGACCAGTTCACCGGCCAGGGCCAGGTAAGCCAGGGCACCACGCGATGACTTGTCGTAGGTGAGCACCGGCATGCCGAAACTCGGCGCCTCGGCCAGGCGGATGTTGCGTGGAATCACGGTGTCGTAGAGCTGATCGCCAAAGTGTTCCTTGAGCTGTGCGGAAACATCGTTGCTCAGGCTCAGGCGTGGGTCATACATGGTGCGCAACAACCCCTCGATCTTCAGCTGCGGATTGAGCAGCTCTCCAATACGCTTGATGTTATCCACAAGGTCACTCAACCCTTCGAGCGCGAAGTATTCGCACTGCATGGGGATAATTACCCCGTCGGCTGCAACCAGGGCATTGAGGGTCAGCATCGACAGCGACGGCGGGCAGTCGATGAGAATGTAATCGTAGCTTTCACGGATCGGCGCCAGCGCATTACGCAGACGGCTCTCCTTCATCTGCATTTCCAGCAGTACCACTTCGGCCGCCGTCAGGTCACGGTTGGCCGGCAGCAGTTGATAACCACCGTGTTCGGAGAACTGCATGGCAGCCGACAGATCGCATTCACCGATCAGCAGGTCGTACACCGAGTTTTCCAGGTTGTGTTTATCCACACCGCTACCCATGGTGGCGTTGCCCTGTGGATCGAGGTCGATCAACAGCACCCGACGCTTGGTGGCGACCAGCGACGCTGCGAGGTTGATACAGGTGGTGGTTTTACCCACACCACCTTTCTGGTTCGCAATCGCGAATACCTTAGCCATTCTTGCTTGTGTTCCCAATCATGCCGTGCGGCGCAGTATCAGCAGATGGCGTTGGCCTTGGCAACCTGGAACGGCCAGGGCCTGTGCGCTATCGAGGCGAAAATCTGCTGGCAATGCTACCAGCTCATCGGTCGGATGCAGCCCTTTCATTGCCAGCCAGCGTGTATCCGTGTCACCCATATGACGGGTCCAGCCGGTGAAATCTTCAAGACTGCTGAACGCCCGGGAAATGATACCGGTGAACGGCTCGGCAGGCTGATAGCTTTCGGCACGGCTGTGGATAACCTCAAGGTTATCCAGTTTCAATTCAAGTTTTACCTGAGTCTGGAAGCGGCTTTTCTTGCCATTGCTGTCCAGCAGCGCAACGCGGGTATCTGGAAACATGATCGCCAGCGGGATGCCGGGCATGCCACCACCGCTGCCCACATCCAGCCAGCGTTCGGCGTTGATCGACGTTGAGTCAACAAAGGGCAGTACGCTGAGGCTGTCGAGTAGATGCCGGGAAACCATCTCGTCCGGGTTGCGCACCGCGGTGAGATTGTAGGCCTTGTTCCATTTGATCAACAGGGCCAGGTACGCCAGCAACTGGCTGTGCTGGGTTTCACTGAGCTCGATGCCCAATTGCCGGGCGCCTGTGGATAATTCCTCGGCATGTTGCGGTGTCACCATGGCACTCAAGCGCTTTGCTCCAACTCGCGGCCTGCACCGCGTTTTTTCAGGTGAATCATCAACAGCGAAATCGCCGCCGGTGTGACGCCGGGAATACGCGATGCCTGCCCAAGCGTCTCGGGACGAGTTATCCCCAGCTTGGATTGAATCTCTTTGGACAGCCCGGAAATGTTCGAATAGTCAATGTCGTGCGGCAGACGGGTATCTTCGCTGGCCCGCAGACGAGCGATTTCTTCCTGCTGACGCTCGATATAACCGGCGTACTTGGTCTGGATCTCGACCTGTTCGGCAGCCTGTGGATCGTTACAACCGGCGCCGGTCAGTTCTACCAGGCTGGCGTAGTCGATTTCCGGACGGGTCAGCAGGCTGAGCAGATTGTATTCGTGAGACAACGGTGTGCCGAATCGTTCAGCAATGGCATCACCTTGCTCGGTGCCCGGACGAACCCAGGTGGTTTTCAGCCGTTGCTCTTCGCGTTCGATGCTTTCGCGCTTGGCGCAGAAGGCGGCCCAGCGGCTGTCGTCGATCAGGCCCAGTTCACGGCCTTTTTCGGTCAGGCGCAGATCGGCGTTGTCTTCGCGCAGAATCAGGCGGTACTCGGCCCGGGAGGTGAACATCCGGTACGGTTCCTGGGTTCCCAGGGTAATCAGGTCATCGACCAGTACACCGATGTACGCTTCATCGCGGCGCGGGCACCAGCTTGGTTTGCCCTGGGCGCGCAATGCGGCGTTGGTTCCGGCAAGCAGCCCTTGCGCACCGGCCTCTTCGTAACCGGTGGTGCCGTTGATCTGCCCGGCGAAGAACAACCCGCCAATGACTTTGGTTTCCAGGCTGTATTTCAGGTCGCGCGGATCGAAGTAGTCGTATTCGATGGCATAGCCAGGACGCACGATGTGTGCGTTTTCCATACCACGAATCGAGCGCACCACCTGCAACTGCACATCGAACGGCAGCGAAGTGGAAATACCGTTCGGATACAGCTCATGGGTGGTCAGGCCTTCGGGCTCGATGAACACCTGGTGGCTGTCCTTGTCGGCGAACCGGTGAATCTTGTCTTCGATCGATGGACAGTAGCGCGGGCCGATCCCTTCGATCATGCCCGAATACATCGGCGAGCGATCCAGGTTGGCGGCAATGATCTCGTGGGTCCGGGCGTTGGTGTGGGTAATCCAGCAACTGACCTGACGTGGATGCTGCTCCTTGTTGCCAAGAAACGACATCACCGGGATAGGCGTATCGCCCGGTTGCTCGCTCATTACCGAGAAATCGACCGAACGGCCATCGATTCGTGGCGGCGTACCGGTTTTCAGGCGACCAACGCGCAACGGCAATTCACGCAGGCGGTGAGCCAGGGCAATCGACGGCGGATCACCTGCCCGGCCGCCGGAATAATTCTGCATGCCAATGTGGATCAGGCCGCTCAGGAAGGTACCGGTGGTCAACACGACAGAGTCGGCCATGAACCGCAGCCCCATCTGAGTGACAACGCCGCGCACCTGATCCTGTTCAACAATCAGGTCATCCGCCGATTGCTGGAATATCCACAGATTGGGCTGATTTTCGAGGGTTTCGCGGATCACCGCCTTGTACAAGGCGCGGTCAGCCTGAGCCCTTGTGGCACGTACGGCCGGGCCTTTGCGGCTGTTAAGCACACGAAACTGAATACCGGCCAGGTCGGTGGCCGTTGCCATCGCACCGCCGAGTGCATCGATTTCCTTAACCAGATGGCTTTTACCTATACCGCCAATGGCGGGGTTACAGCTCATATGACCAAGGGTGTCGACGTTGTGCGTCAACAGGAGGGTCTTGACGCCCATGCGTGCCGCAGCCAGTGCCGCTTCGGTACCGGCATGACCGCCACCGATGACGATCACTTCAAAACGGGAAGGGAAATCCACCACGCACCTCGTGCCTGTTGTGATGAGAAATAGGGAACTGACAAGTATAGAGACTTCCCGCCCTTCTATGAAACCCGGTGACCAAAAAATGACCAGCTGTGCTGACGAGACATGAGATTAAAAAAATAAAAAAGAAAGAAAGTTTATAAAACCTTGTTTTTAATGCTTATGTTATGCACCGCCCTTTCTGTGGATAAAGCTCTGTAGGCATTGTAATCCGTACTGTACAGAGGTTTTGAAGTCTGTGACCATGTGGCCTTGAGGGGCTTGGATAACCTGTTTGAGCCTGTGGATTAAAGTGCTTCTTTTCCACAGGGGCAGTTTTCTTCAGGTTTCGAGCAGGCTTATCAACTGGGCTAAGGCCGACTTATTCACAGGGCTTATTTTGGCCTCTGGATAACAGATTGAGTTTTTCTCACGGGTAGGACGGAGTGGGCCACTGGGTGGCTGTGCATAAGCGCATTGGGGATAAACCTGCATTATCGGCTATTGTTCCACTGCCCTTCAGAGGCTAATAATAGCCATTATCATTAACCCTCTTGCTGATGCCCGCTTATGTCCTCTTCCATCCACATGGCTGCCGTCCGATTGATCTACGAACAGCATCACTCGTGGCTGTATGGCTGGCTCAAAGGTAGGCTTTCCAGCACCAGCGATGCCGCCGACCTGGCCCATGACACTTTTGTGCGGGTCTTGGCTGCACGCAATGCGGGGCAGATTCGTGAGCCTCGTGACTATCTGGCGACGATTGCCAGAGGCCTGGTGATCGACCGCTACCGGCGTCGGGCCATTGAACAGGCGTGGCTGGACAGCATGGCGGCAATGCCTGAGGTGCTGGTGGTCAGCGAAGAAGAGAAAGCGTTGATTATCGAAACACTGATGGCAGTGGATAAGGCGCTGGCCAGCCTGGGCGCTCGGACCCAGAAGATTTTCATGCTGACCCAGGTCGACGGGCTGACTTATCAACAAGCCGCCGATCAGTTGGGATTGTCGCTGACCTCGATCAAGAAACACATGGTCCGGGCGCTTACCGAGTGTTCGCTGGTCATGGCTGAGCTGTGATGGCCAAGGGCATGGATCGCAAGACTCTGGAAGCAGCGGCGACCTGGTATGTGCAGTTCCAGTCGCAACCGGCCACGGCAGAGCAGACCCTGGCCTGGCAGTGCTGGCTGGCCAGTGATCCTGCCCATCGGATGGCCTGGAATCAGATCGAACAATTGCAGCACAGCCTGGGGGTTATCCCCGGTGACATGACCCGTCGGGCGTTATCCACAACCCGTCAGCGCCGTCAGGTGTTGAAGCTGGTACTGCTGGCCTCGGCCACCGGTTATCTGGGCTGGAATACCCGTCAGCATCTGGACTATTGGGCCGATTACCGTACTGCAACGGGTGAGCAGCGACGTATCGAACTGGCCGATGGCAGTCAGATCTATCTCAATACCGATACCGCCATCGACGTGTATTTCGATCAACAGCAACGCTTGATTCATCTGCGCAGCGGCGAAATTCTGCTGCAGACCAGCAAACGTGGCGATCCGCGACCGCTGCGGGTACGCACTGCCCAGGGCCATGTGCAGGCCTTGGGGACCCGGTTTACCGTACGTCAGCTGTCAGGGTTGACCCATGTCGGTGTTCTGCAGGATCAGGTCAGCATTCATCCTGATGCCACTGTGGATAAACCGCTGATGCTCAAGGCTGGTGAAAGCACTGACTTTGACCGCCATGCCTGCCGTGCTGTGGGTATCTACCGCGCCTCGGATGTGGCCTGGGTCGATAAACAACTGGTGGTGCTCAACGCCCGCTTGGGCGATGTGCTGGCCGAGCTTGGACGTTATCGCCAAGGCCTGCTGCGCTGCGACGAGCGTGCGGCGCTGCTGAGGGTTTCCGGCACCCTGCGTCTGGATGCCATTGATGCCGTGCTGGCCAATCTGCAAGCGACTTTGCCTATAGAAGTGCTCTACTTCACCCGCTACTTGATCACGGTGCGCCACACCACCTGAAAAAATTTCTGCAGCAGGTGATCTTTTTCGATTCTGGCCCGGCCCTTCCATTAATCGCGGTCACCGCGGACTTTCGTCACTCTCAGGGTCATACGCATGCGCTTCGCTTCGATACCGTTTTATGGTCGTCAGTACTTGGGTCGCCACTGCTTCACCTACAGCCTGCTGCTGGGCGGTACGTTTGTTTATCCACTGCTCGCCAGTCAGGCCATGGCCGAAAGCACCGTACAACGCTTTGCAGTGGCCGCCGGGCCTGTGGATAACGCGCTGAGCCAGTTTGCCTCCCAGGCCAATGTGATTCTGTCGTTCTCGCCGACACAAACCGGTAATCGCCGTACCCAGGGACTGCAAGGTCAGTATTCGATCGAGCAAGGGTTTGCCCTGTTGCTGCAAGGTACCGGCTTGCAGGCCGTTGCTCAGGCGCCGGGCAGCTATGTGCTGCAAGCCATCCCGACCGGTGGCTCTGTGGTGTTGGCCGACACTGACGTGCATGGCACCGGGCTGAGCAGTTATGCACAGGACAGCGCCAGCGATACCGGCTACAAGGCACAGAACAGTCGCGCCGGGACCAAGACCAGTACGCCGTTGAGCGAAACGCCGCGCTCGGTGTCGGTGGTCACCCAGCAACGCATTAAAGACCAGAAAGCCCAGACCCTCACGGAAGTACTGGGCTATGTGCCAGGCATTTTCGCCCCGCCCTTCGCCGCCGGCGACAGCCTGGCCGGTGATCTGTTCTTCATTCGTGGCTTCAATGCCACCGACTACGGCTATGGGCTGTTACGCGATGGCTTGCGGGTGCAGGGCAATCGTTATGACACCACCACCGATACCTATGGGCTGGAGCGTGTGGAAATCTTCCGCGGGCCATCCTCGATCCTGTATGGCGAAAACGCCCCCGGCGGGCTGGTCAACCTGGTCAGCAAACGCCCGACCGCCACCCCACAGGGTGAAGTACAGCTCAGCTACGGCTCCAACAACCGCCGCCAGTTGGCTGTGGATATCTCCGGGCCGTTGAACGAGGCCGGCAATGTGCAGGGCCGCGTGGTGATGCTGGGGCGCAAGGCTGATACCCAGACCGACCATGTGCCGGATGATCGTATCTACATCGCCCCCTCCCTGACCCTGAATATTGACGACGCGACGCATCTGACGCTGCTCAGCCACTATCAGAAGGACCATACCAACATGGAGTTGGGGCTGCCGGCGGCTGGCACCCTGCTGCGCAACCCCAACGGCAAGCTCGACAAGGACACCATGCTGGGCGTACCAGGCTGGAACACCTTCGAGCGGGAAACCTGGAGTCTGGGTTACGAATTTATCCACAGCTTCAACGATGACTGGCAGTTCCGCCAGAATTCACGCTACCTGCAGTCGCGCATCACGCGTCATGAAACCTGGCCAGGCAGCCTGAACAACGGCGGCTACGGCACCCAGCTCAACGTTACCGCCTACGATCGCTTCAACAAGTCCATGGTCTACTCGCTGGATAACCAGCTTGAGGGCAAATTCAGCACCGGTCCCGTGGACCATACGCTGCTGGTCGGCGCCAGCTACGATCGGACCTCGTTCAATCAGGACTGGAATGCCGGTGCCGCCGGGCAGATCAATATCTTCAACCCGGTCTACGCCCGTGACCCGGTAACCTCCATAGCCGTGCAGAACACCCTGCTCACCCAGCAGATGCAGGGCGTTTACACCCAGCTGCAGAGTATCTGGGACAACTGGATCTTTCTGCTGGGCGGTCGTCAGGACTGGGTTGAAAGCGACTTTCGCAACAAACTGGCTCCGGCTGGCGGGGTCAACGGCGATGACCGCAAGTTCACCTGGCAGGGCGGGCTGATGTACCGTTTCGACAACGGTCTGACCCCTTATGCGAGTTATTCCACAGCGTTCGTGCCGGTTCAGCAAATCTCCAATGGCGGTGCACCGCTGGACCCGATCACCAGTTCCCAGGTCGAGCTGGGGATAAAGTACGAGCCGGTTGGCTGGAACACGGCCATGACCGCATCGGTGTTCGACCTGCGCAAAGAAGACGATACTTACCTGGATGCAACCACCTCGACTTACCGGCAGGTGGGCGAAAGCCGCTCCAAAGGCGTGGAGCTGGAAATCAACAGTGATATCAGCCGCAACCTGAATCTCACCGCCTCGTACACCTACACCGATGCGCGCGTCACCAAAGACGCGCCAGGTTCGTTGATCGAAGGCCATCAGATGACCGGTGTACCTCGTAACCAGGCCTCGGCGTGGGCCAAATACCGCTTTCTCGAAGGCTCATTGCGCGGTGTGTCGGTGGGTGGTGGCGTGCGCTACTTTGACAGCACCTTCGCTTATACCCAGCCCGCACTGTATGGCCGCCTGAACGCCGGTGAAGTCACCCTGGTCGATGCCGCCATCGGCTACCAGATCGACCGCCATTGGTCGCTGGATCTGAATGCCCGCAACCTGTTCGACAAAGAGTACGTCTCGGGCTGTAACGATGCGGGTCGTTGCTACTGGGGCGACAGCCGCACATTGCTCGGTACGATGTCTTATAACTGGTAACTGTGGATAACTGTCAGGCCGCCAGCCGGGCGCAAAGAAAGTCCACCAGGGCACCCACCTTAGGGGACAAATGCCGGCTGGCCGGCCACAGGATATGAAAGGTGCGGGTCTGCTGCAGGTAATCGGGCGGCACCCTGCACAGCCGACCGTCGGCCAATGGTTGTTGCACGGCAAAATCCTGCAGGCGTACCGGTACGGATCACCGCATCACAGCCTTCTTCAATGACATCGACGATCCGGTCGCTGAAATCCAGATCCAGTTCGATCTGTGGATAACAGGCCACGAAATCGCTCAATGTGGATAAGAACCTCGGTCCCAGCATCGGCAGGCTGATTCGCAGGCGACCTTGAGGCTATGCAGTCGTCTGACTTAGTTCCAGCAGCATCGCCCCTTCTGCGTTCAGGGCAATACCGCGGGTACTGCGATGAAACAGCCGCACGCCGAGTTTTTCCACAAGCCGGGCCACACTCTTGCCCACCGCAGAAGCGGAAAACCCAGCACACGGCCCGCAGCGACGAAACTGCGGGTTTCGGCCACCTGCACAAACACGCCAAAGCCGTTCAGGCTGTTCATTCAGCATCCTCGATTCAGGATCTATGGTCCTTAAAGATCAGGAATGTAGCGATATTTTTCTGCAATTGGCGATTTTTCAATCTCGGTGGTCAATAGCATTCAAGTTATCCACACGAGGTGCCAATCATGCGGATCATTACTGCCTTGTTGGCTTTGTTGCTGGCCATGCCGGTTTTTGCCGAGACCCCGACGCAATACAAGCAGGTCTACATCGTCCACGGCTATGGCGCATCGCCTGACAGCCATTGGTTTGCCTGGCTCAAGCAGCGTTTGCAAAGTCAGGGCGTGAAGGTGTCGGTGCTCGATATGCCGAACTCCGCTGCTCCCCGGCCCGACCAATGGCAGCAGACCCTGCAACAGCAAGTTATCCACGCCGACCGCAATACCTGGTTCGTGACCCATAGCCTGGGAAGTATCGCGGTGCTGCGCTATCTGGCTGACCGCCAGGACTTATCCACAATTGGCGGCATCGTGCTGGTCTCTGGCTTCAATGAACATTTGTCGAATATCCCCGAGCTGGGCCCGTTCCTGCGTCCAGATCTGGACTACGCGAAGATCATCAGAGTTACCCACACGCGGATGGTGATCGCAGCCGCGAACGATGTCGTGGTGCCCGCGCCCTTCAGCCAGCGACTGGCCCGGCAGCTTGACGCGCAGTTTGTTCTTCTGCCGCAAGGTGGGCATTTTCTCAAGGACGATGGCTACAGTGAGTTTCCGGCATTGCTCAATGAGCTTGAGCGGCTGATGCGTCAGCAATGAGCGGGTGTTTGTAGGGTACGAGAAAGCTCGCGGCTGCAGCCCCCACCGTAGGAGCGGCTTCAGCCGCGAATAGCCACAGCGAGGATAAAATCCATTCCCATAAGCCGGTGTTTGACATGACTTGTGGATAACTTCTTAACGCTGTAGTGCGCTCTTGCCTAACTCGGTCAGGTAGTAGCTTTGCAGTCTGCTGAGCGGCTTGTTTGGTAAGGTCATGGCCACCAGACCCGCCTCCAGTGCCGGACGCAGATAGGCGTTGTGCACATGCTTTCTGTCTTTCAGGCCCAGAGCTGTCTGAATTTCAGCGCGGGTCAGTTCACCTTGAAGCACACCGAGCAGACGTTGAACTTCGTCCGTGACTTGGGGGGTGACTTGGGGGGTGACTTGGGGGGTAGCCCCTTGCCACTCGGCTTCAGGACGCCAGATAACGGCACTGAACTGATTGCCGCGCGGGTCGTCGAGCAAGTCGATGCGCGGCCATTGTTGCAGTGCTCGTGCAATGCCGCTGCCCATGCCGCGATAAGGCAGCAGATGCGCTGCATGTTCTGTCAGGGTTGGATTACGACGATTGGTCCGCCCCTGAAGGATGGCTGTGACATCGAGGCTGTCGGGTAAATGCCCAGGGCTGGCGATCTCGATGCGATCAGTGAAGATCATCAGCCGGATCGAGGCACTGGTGAAGTAATCACGATGGATCAAGGCGTTGACCAACAGTTCTTCCAGAGCAGCTTCAGGAATCTCCAGTTCACCCAGGGTATTGAAGCCACGGCCGCGTTGTACGTGGTGCAGGTTGCGGCGGATGAATGCAAAGCAGTCCCGGAACTGTTCGGCGAGCGTGCCGCCAATATCTTCGCTGTCCAGATACCGTGTGTCGGCCAGTTGGGTGCCTGGAAAGGCTACGGCCTTGATGCCGAACGCAGGGCGCCAACGTTGTGGATAACGCCCGAACAGCATCAGCCCGGCGAGATTCAACTCTTGGCCATCGCCGAGCCCGATATTCTGCAGCAACTGCTCCAGCGGCAGGCCAATCCACTCTTGTTGCTGGCCATAACGCCGATTGAAATAGGCCTGAAAGGCCTTTTCATCAATATCTACAGCGGATGTGTTCGTTACAGGCACTACATCGGCATACACCAACCCGGCACGCTGGAACATGCGCTGCATTTCTTCTCGTAAGGCTCTCTATTCACTTACCAATACAGAAACTGGAAAAGATCCTGCCCAGCAATTCATCCGGACTGAACGCGCCGGTGATCTCGCCGAGTGCCTGCTGAGCCTGGCGCAGGTCCTCTGCGAGCAGTTCGCCGGCACCGGCCAGGGTCAGCTGTGCGTGGCCGTGTTCGAGCAGGCGACTGGCGCGATTCAATGCATCAATGTGGCGGCGGCGGGCGCTGAAGCTGCTTTCTGAGGTCTGTTGATAACCCATACAGGCCTTGAGGTGCTCGCGCAGCAGATCCAGGCCTTCGCCGGCCGATTTGGCGCTGAGGCTGATAGTGACATGCCCGTCGTCACTGGTTTGCAGGCCGATCAGGTCGCCACTGAGATCGGCCTTGTTGCGAATCAGGGTGACCTTGGCCGGATCTGGGCGCTGCTCTAGAAACTCCGGCCACAGAGAAAACGGATCGGTGGCTTCCGGCGCCGTGGCATCGACGACCAGCAGGATGCGATCCGCTTCACCAATGGCCTTGAGGGCGCGCTGTACCCCGATCAGTTCGACCTGATCGTCGGTATCGCGCAACCCGGCGGTGTCGACCACATGCAGCGGCATGCCGTCGATGTGGATATGTTCACGCAGCACATCGCGGGTGGTGCCGGCGATGTCGGTGACGATGGCCGCTTCTCGACCGGCCAATGCGTTGAGCAGGCTGGACTTGCCGGCGTTGGGGCGACCGGCGATGACCACGGTCATGCCGTCACGCAGCAAGGCGCCCTGCCCGGCCTCATGCAGGACTGTGGATAACATTGCACGTACTGCATCAAGCTTGCCCAGCACCACGCCGTCAGCCAGGAAGTCGATTTCCTCTTCCGGGAAGTCGATCGCGGCCTCGACGTACATACGCAGGCCAATCAGCAACTCAGTCAGGTTATCCACACGTTGGGAAAAGGCGCCTTGCAGTGAGCGCAATGCGTTGCGTGCCGCCTGGGTCGAGCTGGCTTCGATCAGGTCAGCGATCGCCTCGGCCTGGGCCAGGTCGAGTTTGTCATTGAGAAAAGCCCGCTCGCTGAATTCACCGGGGCGGGCCAGACGGCAGCCCAGTTGCACGCAGCGTTGCAGCAGCATATCCAGCACCACCGGGCCGCCATGCCCTTGAAGTTCCAGGACATCTTCGCCGGTGAACGAGTTGGGCCCCGGGAAGTACAGGGCGATGCCCTCGTCGAGCACCTGACCTTGTTCATCGGCAAAAGGCTCGTAGTGGGCGTAGCGCGGTTTGAGTTCGCGGCCGGTGATGGCTTGCGCGGCCTTGGCCGCCAACGGGCCGGAAATCCGCACAATGCCGACGCCTCCCCGTCCTTGCGCGGTGGCGATAGCAGCGATGGTTTCACGGGGGGCGTTCATGCGGACTCCTGAAAAACTGACAGATAGCAAAACGCCCCACGAGGGGGCGTCTTGTCAAACACGATCACAGGTTAGATCAAGCGGCGGCCTTCTTGGTAGCGGCCTCGATCTTACGCGTGATGTAAGCCTGCTGCATGATCGACAGGGTGTTGTTCACAACCCAGTACAGAACCAGACCAGCCGGGAACCACAGGAAGAAGAAGGTGAAGATGATTGGCATCATTTTCATCACCTTGGCCTGCATCGGATCCGGAGGCGTCGGGTTCAGACGCTGCTGGATAAACATGGTCGCGCCCATGATGATCGGCAGGATGAAGAACGGGTCTTTGATCGACAGGTCAGTGATCCAGAGGATCCATGGCGCCTGGCGCATCTCGACGCTTTCCAGCAGAACCCAGTACAGGGCCAGGAATACCGGCATCTGGACAAGAATCGGCAAGCATCCACCCAGCGGGTTGATCTTCTCTTTCTTGTACAGCTCCATCATCGCCTGGGACATCTTCTGGCGATCGTCACCGTATTGCTCTTTCAGCGCGGTCAGCTTCGGTGCCACGGCGCGCATGCGGGCCATGGATTTGTAGCTGGCGGCCGACAGCGGGAAGAAGAAGCCCTTGATGATCATGGTCAGGACGATGATCGACCAGCCCCAGTTACCCAGCAGGCTGTGGATATGTTGCAGCAACCAGAAGATCGGCTGGGCAATGAACCACAGGAAGCCGTAGTCGACAGTCAACTCCAGGCCTGGGGACAACTCTTTGAGCACCGCCTGGCTTTTCGGACCGGCATACAGCGTCGCGCCGGTTTCACCCTGGGTGCCAGGTGCTACGTTGAGCGCCGGGCTGGTGAAACCAATGATGTAGTTACCCTGGCTGTCCTTGCGGGTCTGCATGGCATTGTTGGCGTTATGGTCTGGAATCCAGGCCGTCACGAAGTAATGCTGCAGCCAGGCAACCCAGCCGCCCTGTACGTTTTCACGCACCTGGCCTTTGTCGATGTCCTTCATCGAGACCTTTTTGTAAGGTTCCGATGGGGTCCACAGGGCCGCCCCCAGATAAGTGGCAGTGCCGGTGGCAGTGGTCGACGATGGATCGGAGCTGGCGTCACGCTTGAGCTGGCCGTAGAGGTTACCGGTCCACGCCTGGGCGCTCTGGTTATCCACAACGTAGTTGACGTTGAGGTCGTACATGCCGCGCTCGAAGGTGAAGCGCTTGGTGTAGTTGACGCCGTTGTCGGAGAACTTCAGCTCGACGACCAGTTCTTTCTGGCCATCAGCCAGTTGATAACTTTTCTGTGTCGAAGTGTAAACAGGACGACCAATGGAGCGTGCATCCGGACCATTGGTGCCGGTCAGACCGCTTTGCGCGAGGAAAACCCGCTCATTGCCATTGTCGAACAGCTGGAAAGGAACATCCGGGCGGTCCTGACGGCGTGGGTACAGCGGCAGCCGCAACTGGACGACATCACCCCCGACCGGGTCGATGGCCACTTCGAGCACATCGGTCTTGATCTGAATCAGATCCTTGCTGACCACCGCCGGTGTTTCGACAGGTGCCGGAGCACTGCCTGGAGCGGTAGGAACGTCGGTGTTCGCGGGCGCATTGCTGGCCGCAGGTACATCGGCTGCACTATTGGTGCTGGCAGCAACAGTCTGGTTCGGCAGGGCAGCCTGGCCGTAGTCTTCGTTCCATTTCAGAACGCCGACGTAGGTCACGATTGCCAGGGCGCCGATCAGGATCGTGCGTTTAATATCCATGATTACTCGGCCATCGAAGAAGAACGGGGGTTGGAAACTGGTGGAACCGGGTCATAACCACCGGGGTTCCACGGATGACAGCGACCAAGACGTTTCAGGGTCAGCCATCCACCGCGCACAAGACCATGATTATCAATGGCTTCGTAGGCGTAGCAGGAGCAACTGGGGAAGAAACGACAGTGACTGGCCATCAAAGGACTGATGGCATAGCGGTAAAACTGGATCGGTACGAGTGCCAGCTTACGCATCTGGACTGTCTACCCTTGCAGGTTCGGTTTGGACTGGTGCAACAGGCCGGCTACGGGCCAGACGTTTCCAGAGTTTGCCGAAATGCTGGATCAATTCAGGGTTATCCAGGTCACCCATGCCTTTACGCGCGACGATCACGATATCCCAACCCACCAGATTGTGTTGGTGCAGGCGAAATGAGTCGCGAATCAGGCGCTTCAAACGGTTGCGCTGTACTGAGAGCTTGACGCTCTTCTTTCCGATCACAAGCCCTAGACGGGGATGATCCAGATCGTTGTCGCGTGCAAGGATCAGGAGATTTTTCCCCGGAACCTTGGCGGTTGGGGAGTCAAAGACTGCCTTGAAATGCCGGGGTGTAAGCAGACGCTTTTCCCGACTGAAGTCCTGACTCACCACCTGTGCCGCGGAAATCAGATAGCCAGACGCTTACGGCCTTTGGCGCGACGACGCGACAGGACTGCACGGCCGTTCTTGGTGGCCATACGGGCGCGGAAACCGTGGGTGCGGGCGCGCTTGATAGTGCTGGGTTGGAAAGTACGTTTCATGGCGTGTTACCTGGTTTGTGCACTGAAGGCCGGAATGGCCCCGTTTTTAGAGACCGGCGATTCTAGTGAAAGCCGGCGTGCAGGTCAATTTCCAACCAGCTTTTCCTTCTATCTGGTCATTTTCCTTTATTAGCCATGACCAGGATCATTCTGATCGCTTTGGTGATCCACTCAGCTATAGAAATAAAAGAGGACCTATATAAAGCTTTTTTGCAAAGCTTGTTAAGTTTAGTCAACGCCTTGTTTGTGGATAACTCATTACAGGCCACGTAAATCATGATGTACAGCGATTCATAAGTCTGTCGAGAAACGGTGCTGTGACTGTGCTGCGCGTGCGCATAAGCTGTGTGTGAAAGCGCTTTTTATGCACAGCCAGGTTATGCACAGGGCTCGACCCTGAGTTATGCAAAGAGCTGAATGGCAGTTATCCACAGAGCTTAGCCGGCACCGGTCGTCGGCTGATGTATGGCTCCGATGATCATTTCTTACGAAGCGGCAGCCACCTACATGTGGATAAGTCAGCGGCTGATCGTTACAATGGCGGCTGTTTTTGCCTCAGCGGCTTTCAACTCAGGGGATATCCGTGTCAGTGGAACTTTGGCAGCAGTGCGTGGAGCTTTTGCGCGATGAGCTGCCTGCCCAGCAATTCAATACCTGGATCCGTCCACTACAGGTCGAAGCCGAAGGCGACGAGCTGCGTGTCTATGCACCGAATCGCTTCGTACTCGACTGGGTCAACGAAAAGTACCTGGGGCGTCTGCTCGAGCTTCTCGGCGAGCGTGGTCAAGGCATGGCGCCTGCGCTTTCCTTATTAATAGGCAGCAAGCGCAGTTCGGCGCCCCGTGCGGCACCCAACGCGCCTTTGGCAGCGGCTGCTGCTGCCGCTGCTTCGCACAACGCCCAGGCGAGCGTCGACACGGCGAGCCATTCAGGATCTGCGTCGGTACAAGCCCCGGCACCTGTGGCAGCGCCCGCACCTGTGCAGGCCCCGCCACTCGATGGTCTTGATGAACCGTCGCGTGACAGTTTCGATCCGCTGGCCGGTGCCAACCCGCCACAGGCTCCGGTACGCACTGAACAGCGCACCGTGCAGGTCGAAGGCGCGCTCAAGCACACCAGCTACCTGAACCGCACCTTCACCTTCGAGAACTTCGTTGAAGGCAAGTCGAACCAGCTGGCGCGCGCCGCGGCCTGGCAAGTCGCCGATAATCCCAAGCACGGCTATAACCCGCTGTTCCTTTATGGTGGGGTCGGCCTGGGTAAGACTCACTTGATGCATGCGGTGGGCAACCACCTGCTGAAAAAGAATCCCAATGCCAAGGTTGTGTACCTGCATTCGGAGCGTTTCGTGGCCGACATGGTCAAGGCGCTGCAGCTCAATGCAATCAACGAGTTCAAGCGTTTCTATCGCTCGGTCGACGCATTGCTGATCGACGATATTCAGTTCTTCGCCCGCAAGGAGCGTTCCCAAGAAGAGTTTTTCCACACCTTCAACGCATTGCTTGAGGGTGGGCAGCAGGTGATTCTCACCAGCGACCGTTACCCCAAGGAAATTGAAGGGCTGGAAGAGCGGCTCAAGTCCCGTTTCGGCTGGGGTCTGACCGTCGCGGTCGAGCCGCCGGAACTGGAAACCCGGGTGGCGATCCTGATGAAGAAGGCCGATCAGGCCAAGGTCGACCTGCCGCATGATGCTGCGTTCTTCATTGCCCAGCGCATTCGTTCCAACGTTCGGGAACTCGAAGGCGCGCTCAAGCGCGTTATTGCGCACTCGCACTTCATGGGCCGCGACATCACCATCGAGCTGATCCGCGAGTCGCTGAAGGACCTGCTGGCGCTGCAAGACAAACTGGTCAGTGTGGATAACATCCAGCGCACTGTCGCCGAGTACTACAAGATCAAGATCTCTGATCTGTTGTCCAAGCGTCGTTCGCGCTCGGTGGCCCGACCACGGCAGGTGGCCATGGCGCTTTCCAAAGAGCTGACCAACCACAGCCTGCCCGAGATTGGCGACGTATTTGGCGGGCGTGACCACACCACGGTGTTGCACGCCTGCCGCAAGATCAACGAACTCAAGGAATCCGACGCGGATATCCGCGAGGACTACAAGAACCTGCTGCGTACATTGACCACATGATGACGCCAGTGCTGTTTATCGAGGCAAGGGACTAGACCATGCATTTCACCATTCAACGCGAAGCCTTGTTGAAACCTCTGCAATTGGTCGCCGGCGTAGTCGAACGCCGTCAGACCTTGCCGGTGCTTTCCAACGTGCTTCTGGTCGTCGAAGGCCAGCAACTGTCGCTGACCGGTACTGACCTGGAAGTAGAGCTGGTTGGCCGCGTCCAGCTGGAAGAGCCTGCCGAGCCGGGTGAGATCACCGTACCGGCGCGCAAGCTGATGGATATCTGCAAGAGTCTGCCTAACGACGCGCTCATCGATATCAAGCTTGATGACGCCAAACTGCTGGTCAAGGCTGGCCGTAGCCGTTTTACGCTTTCTACGCTGCCAGCCAATGATTTCCCGGCGGTGGAAGAAGGCCCTGGCTCGCTGACTTTCCAGTTGGTGCAGAGCAAGGTACGCCGTTTGATCGAACGCACCAGCTTTGCCATGGCTCAGCAGGATGTTCGTTACTACCTCAATGGCATGTTGCTGGAAGTCAGCACCGGCATCCTGCGTGCCGTGGCCACCGACGGTCACCGCCTGGCCATGTGCTCGATGGCAGCAGAGATCGGTGAGACCGAGCGTCACCAGGTCATCGTGCCACGCAAAGGCATTCTGGAGATGGCGCGCCTGCTCACCGAGCAGGATGGTCTGGTCAGCATCGTTCTTGGCCAGCACCACATCCGTGCGACCACCGGCGAGTTCACCTTCACGTCCAAACTGGTCGATGGCAAGTTCCCGGATTACGAGCGCGTGCTGCCCAAGGGTGGTGACAAGCTGGTACTGGGTGACCGTCAGGCATTGCGCGAAGCGTTCAGCCGTACGGCGATTCTTTCCAACGAGAAGTATCGTGGCATCCGCCTGCAGCTGGCAGCCGGTCAGTTGAAGATTCAGGCCAACAACCCTGAGCAGGAAGAAGCCGAAGAAGAGATCAGCGTGGAGTACAACGGCAGTGCGCTGGAGATTGGCTTCAACGTCAGCTACCTGCTCGATGTGCTGGGTGTCATGACCACTGAACAGGTTCGTCTGATCCTTTCCGACTCCAACAGCAGTGCGCTGGTGCAGGAATCGGATAACGATGACTCTGCCTATGTCGTCATGCCGATGCGTCTGTAACTGACCCCAGACTCAGTCGATGTCTCTCAGCCGCGTCTCGGTCACCGGGGTGCGCAATCTGCACCCGGTGACCTTCTCCCCCTCCGCACGTATCAACATCCTTCACGGCGCCAATGGCAGCGGCAAGACCAGCGTCCTGGAAGCCATTCACCTGCTGGGTCTGGCTCGCTCGTTTCGCAGCACCCGGCTGCTTCCGGTCATTCAATACGAGCAACCCAATTGCACGGTTTTTGGTCAGGTCGAACTGGCTGAAGGTGGCCATAGCAACCTGGGTATCTCTCGTGATCGGCAAGGGGAATTTCAGATTCGTATTGATGGTCAGAATGCGCGCAGCACAGCGCAACTGGCCGAAACTCTGCCCTTGCAGTTGATCAATCCGGACAGCTTTCGCCTGCTTGAGGGCGCACCGAAGATACGTCGGCAGTTTCTCGATTGGGGAGTGTTCCACGTGGAACCTCGCTTTATGGCCACTTGGCAGCGCCTGCAGAAAGCCCTGCGGCAGCGAAACTCGTGGCTGCGGCGTGGTACACTTGACACCGCTTCGCAAGCAGCATGGGACAGGGAACTGTGCCTGGCCAGTAACGAGATCGATGAATTCCGGCGTGCTTATATCAAGGCACTCAAACCGGTCTTTGAAAAGACATTGAGCGATCTTGTCGAGTTGGAAGGTCTGACCCTCAGCTATTACCGCGGGTGGGACAAAGAGAAAGAGCTGAGCACGGTGCTCGCCGCCTCTTTGCACCGCGACCAGCAGATGGGCCATACCCAGGCCGGCCCGCAACGAGCAGATCTGCGCCTGAGGCTGGGCGCTCACAACGCGGCAGACATTCTCTCCCGCGGACAGCAAAAGCTGGTGGTCTGCGCTTTACGGATTGCCCAAGGACACCTGGTTAGCCAGGCGCGCCGAGGCCAGTGCATCTATCTGGTAGATGATTTGCCATCTGAATTGGATGACCAGCATCGCCGTGCACTTTGCCGCTTGCTGGAAGACTTACGCTGCCAGGTGTTCATCACCTGTGTAGATCACGAATTATTGAGCGAAGGCTGGCAAACGGAAACGCCAGTTGCTTTGTTCCACGTGGAACAAGGTCGTATCACCCAGACCCACGACCATCGGGAGTGATTGCATGAGCGAAAACCAAACGTACGACTCCTCCAGTATCAAGGTACTGAAAGGACTGGATGCCGTACGCAAGCGTCCCGGGATGTACATCGGCGATACGGACGATGGCAGCGGTCTGCACCACATGGTATTCGAGGTGGTTGATAACTCGATCGACGAAGCGCTGGCTGGCCATTGCGACGACATCAGTGTGATCATCCATCCGGACGAGTCTATTACCGTACGCGACAACGGTCGCGGTATTCCGGTAGACGTCCACAAAGAAGAAGGCGTCTCGGCAGCAGAGGTCATCATGACCGTGCTTCACGCCGGCGGTAAGTTCGACGACAACTCCTATAAGGTTTCCGGCGGCCTGCACGGTGTGGGTGTGTCGGTGGTTAACGCCCTGTCCGAAGTACTGCAGCTGACCGTCCGCCGCAGCGGCAAAATCTGGGAGCAGACCTACGTCCACGGTGTTCCACAAGAGCCGATGAAAATCGTCGGTGAAAGTGAAACCACCGGCACCCAGATCCACTTCAAGCCTTCGGCTGAGACCTTCAAGAACATCCACTTCAGTTGGGACATTCTCGCCAAACGTATTCGCGAGCTGTCGTTTCTGAACTCCGGCGTGGGTATCGTCCTCAAGGACGAGCGCTCCGGCAAGGAAGAACTGTTCAAATATGAAGGCGGCCTGCGTGCTTTCGTTGAATACCTGAACACCAACAAGAGCACCGTGAACCAGGTCTTCCATTTCAACGTCCAGCGCGATGATGGCGTGGGCGTTGAGGTTGCGTTGCAGTGGAACGACAGCTTCAACGAGAACCTGTTGTGCTTCACCAATAACATCCCGCAACGCGACGGCGGTACTCACCTGGTGGGTTTCCGTTCGGCCCTGACGCGCAACCTGAACAACTACATCGAGCAGGAAGGTCTGGCCAAGAAACACAAGGTCGCGACCACCGGTGACGATGCCCGTGAAGGCCTGACCGCGATCATCTCGGTCAAGGTGCCGGATCCGAAGTTCAGTTCGCAGACCAAAGACAAGCTGGTTTCGTCCGAGGTCAAGACCGCGGTGGAACAGGAGATGGGCAAGTACTTCTCTGACTTCCTGCTGGAAAACCCCAACGAAGCCAAGGCTGTCGTGGGCAAGATGCTCGATGCTGCCCGTGCCCGTGAAGCGGCGCGCAAGGCCCGTGAGATGACTCGCCGCAAGGGCGCGCTGGACATCGCCGGCCTGCCGGGCAAACTGGCCGACTGCCAAGAGAAAGACCCTGCCCTCTCCGAACTGTACCTGGTGGAGGGTGACTCTGCGGGTGGCTCGGCCAAACAAGGTCGTAACCGCAGGACCCAGGCAATCCTGCCGCTCAAGGGCAAGATCCTCAACGTCGAGAAAGCACGTTTCGACAAGATGATCTCGTCGCAGGAAGTCGGCACGCTGATCACCGCGCTGGGCTGCGGTATCGGCCGCGAAGAGTACAACATCGACAAGCTGCGTTATCACAACATCATCATCATGACCGATGCTGACGTCGACGGTTCGCACATCCGTACCCTGCTGTTGACGTTCTTCTTCCGTCAGTTGCCAGAGCTGATCGAGCGCGGCTATATCTACATCGCTCAGCCGCCGCTGTACAAGGTCAAGAAAGGCAAGCAAGAGCAGTACATCAAAGACGACGACGCCATGGAAGAATACATGACCCAGTCGGCTCTGGAAGATGCCAGCCTGCACCTCAGCGAATCAGCACCGGGTATTTCCGGCGAGGCGCTGGAGCGCCTGGTCAATGAGTTCCGTGGGGTGATGAAGACCCTCAAGCGCTTGTCGCGCCTGTACCCTCAGGAGTTGACCGAGCACTTCATCTACCTGCAGGCAGTGTCGCTGGAGCAGCTCTCGGATCACGCCGCGATGCAAGCCTGGCTGGGCAAGTTCGAAGAACGTCTGCGCTCTGTCGAGAAGTCGGGTCTGGTCTACAAGGCCAGCTTGCGCGAAGACCGTGAGCGCAATATCTGGCTCCCGGAAGTCGAGCTGATCTCGCATGGTCTGTCGAGCTATGTCACCTTCAACCGTGACTTCTTCGGCAGCAATGACTACAAGAGCATCACGACCCTGGGCGCGCAGATCAGCTCGCTGCTGGATGAAGGCGCCTACGTGCAACGGGGTGAGCGCAAGAAAGCAGTGACCGAGTTCAAGGATGCCCTGAACTGGCTGATGACCGAGAGCACCAAGCGCCACACCATCCAGCGCTATAAAGGATTGGGCGAGATGAACCCGGACCAGCTGTGGGAAACCACCATGGACCCGACTGTCCGTCGCATGCTCAAAGTGACGATCGAAGACGCCATCGCGGCGGACCAGATCTTCAACACCCTGATGGGCGACGCGGTGGAGCCACGCCGGGACTTCATCGAAAGCAACGCACTGGCGGTCGCCAACCTCGACTTCTGAGGCTTGGCGCTGTTGGCCCATGCTTGTGATGGGCACTTGAAAAGCCCCCGACAGCAACGCTGTCG
>NZ_JANJFL010000005.1:0-153318 GCF_024584215.1 Pseudomonas sp. LJDD11 | reverse complement strand
TAGCCCCTCTCGCGCCACCCCGGCCCACATCACCTGATTGAGGTCTTTTTGCTGCTGGAGCGCAGGCATCATGCTCTCGCGCCTCTCGGGACACCGACGGGCACCCAGGCTAGGCCGTGCTACCCTCTGTCTTTAGCTGGTCTTGTGTCAGCTCGGCAGGTCATGCACCACGCCTCCCCGGCTTGCCCGGCGCCGCATGTGTTCAAGGATGAAAGATGCATGACTGACTGTTCCTCTGCTATTCGGATGTTGGAGCGTGTGCGATGACCCCGGCTTCCAGTCTTAACCGGCGTATCCTGATCATCGACGATACACCTTCGATTCACGGTGATTTTCGCAAGATCCTCTGCCCTCGCAACGAGGCCGCAGATGATCTGGCCCAAGCCGAAGCGCTTCTGTTTGGCAGCCCCAATACTTCCGAGCGTGCATCGGAGTTTGAACTCGACAGCGCTTATCAGGGCCAGGAGGCCCTCGCTCTGGTGGAGCAGGCGCTAGCTGCGGGGCGTCCTTATGCCCTGGCCTTCATCGATATGCGCATGCCGCCCGGTTGGGATGGTCTGCAGACCCTTGAGCATCTATGGCAGGTCGACTCACGTTTACAGGTGGTGCTGTGCACAGCCTACTCGGACTACTCTCTGGAAGAGATGACCGGTCGGGTCGACATGGGCGACCGGCTGCTGATCCTCAAGAAGCCTTTCGATCCTATCGAAATCGTGCAGATGGCCAGGGCCATGACGGTCAAGTGGCAGATGACCGAAGAGGCGCAGCGCAAGATGAACCTGCTGGAGCAAGCGGTGCAGGAGCGAACGCGGGACTTGTCCGATGCCAATATCATCGTGCAGAACAGCCCGACCATCCTCTACCGGCTACGTGGCCAGCCGTCATTTCCGCTGATGTACATCTCGCACAACATCACCAAGTTCGGTCACCAGCGCGCTGCATTGCTGGCCTCAGCCGACTGGACACAGACCCTGATTCATCCCGAGGACCAGGACAAGGTCAATGAGGCCATGGGCTGGGTTCTTGATAAAGGTGCCCAAGGGGCGTCCATTGAGTTCCGGCTGCGGACCGGCTCCGATGACTATCGCTGGGTCGAGAATCGCTATGTGCCGGTGCGTGACAACAGCGGCAGGCTGCTGGAGATCGAAGGCATCATTATTGATATCACCGAGCGCAAGCAGGCCGAAGAAAAGATCTCGCAACTGGCGCGTATCGATGGCCTGACCGGCATCGCCAACCGGGCGACTCTGATGGAGCGTCTGCGCTATGCGTTTGCTGCTGCTGAGCGCGGTGCGATGTCGTTCGCGGTGTTCTATCTGGATCTCGATCACTTCAAACGCATCAACGACACCCTCGGACACGCGGTGGGTGATTTGCTGTTACGGGAAACGGCTCGACGTCTAAGCGAATGCACCCGTGAGAGCGATCTGGTGGCGCGTCTGGGCGGCGATGAGTTTGCCATCCTGCAACTGGAGATGGGCGATCCAGCCAACGCGGCGGCGTTGGCCATGAAGCTCAACAGTCGCCTGATGCAGCCTTATCACCTGGATGGCCATGACCTGTATGTGTCGTCCAGCATCGGCATCAGCACCTATGCGCCAGGCTGTGCCAGCGCCGAGAGCCTGCTGAGCCAGGCTGATATGGCGTTGTACCGCTCCAAGGAAACCGGCCGTAATCGGTATCACTTCCACTCGGAAGACATCAACGAGGAGGTCAGCAGCCGGATTACCTTGATTGCCGAGCTCAAGCAGGCGCTGATCCGCGAAGAACTTGAGCTGTACTACTTGCCGGAGATCGACCTGCAGACCGGCGCCATCCTGGGGATGGAAGCCTTGCTGCGCTGGCACCATCCGGTTCGCGGTTTACTCGATGCCGGCGAGTTTGTATCGGCAGCGGAAAAGGCCGGCACCATCGTGGCGGTCGGGCAATGGGTACTTAACCAGGCCTGCAAGCAGATGCGCGAATGGCAGCAGCGGCAGATCGCGCCACCGGTAATATCCATCAACCTGTCGCTGACCCAGCTCAAGCGTGGTAGCGAGTTCGTCGGTGAAGTGATCCAGACCATCAATCGTTGGCAGCTACAGCCATCGGATCTTGAGCTGGATGTCACCGAGGCCACTCTGGCGCACACCAAGTGGACCCATAACGACGTGCTCCCGAAACTGCGCGAGTTGGGTATCAAGATCGCTATTGATGACTTTGGTACTGATTACTCGTCTTTCGATTATCTGAAGACCTTTCGGGTCAACCGGCTCAAACTTGCACCGATCTTTGTGACCCATGCACGGGATGATTTTCACAGCGCGATCACTCTGCGGACCATCATCAACTTTGCCAACGAAGTCGGCATCGGAGTGATCGCTGAAGGCGTGGAGACGCTGGAACAGAGAAACGCGTTGATCTCCACCGGCTCGACCGTCGCCGCTCACGGCTATTACTTCAGTGAGGCCGTGAACAGCGAGCATGCCGGTGAGCTATTGGCCGAGGGCCATATCAACCTTGAGTGATGGGCAGTGCCAGGGTGAAGGATGCCCCTTTGCCCTGCCCCTCGCTGCGAGCGGTCAGGCTGCCGCCCATGTCCCTGGCGGCGAGGACGCAACTGTGCAGGCCAAACCCGTGGCCCGACGCCCGAGTGGTGAAGCCATGTTCGAAGACTCGGGCAAGGTTCTCCTCGCGAATGCCTTCACCGTTATCTGCTACCTCGATCTTGATCTCGGCCTCATCGGCCTCCATCCGCAAAACGATTTGGCTGGGGTGATCCTTGACCGGTTCGAGGGCTTGCTTGGCATTATTGATGAGGTTGACGAGAATCTGCAGGACCTTGTGCTTGTCGAGATTGATCTCTGGAACGTCGCGGAAGTCCTTGACCAAGGTGATGGTGTGGCGGGCCAGTGACACATCACAGATGCGCACCACGTCCTCGATCAGGTCGCGCAACTGCACCGGTTCCATGAAGCTGGAACTGCCCGCGTAAGACTGCTGGGTGGCGACGATATCCTTGATGTGGTCGATGCTTTTGGTCAGCAGCGCAAGTTCATCGAGCAGGCTCTGTTGTTCGGCTTCCATGGCTTCGGCCAGCTTGTTCAGATAGCCCGGCAGCATCTGCCCTTTCGGGTCGTGGCTCATGAAGTCGCCCAGGTCATGAGTATGCTCATTGAGCAGTTGCACCACCTTCGAGACGCCCTGGCCTTTCGAGCCACGAATCTTTTCTCGCAGCACCTGCGCTGAGACATTCACGCTGTTAAGCACATTGCCGACGTTGTGCAGGACGTTGGTGGCGATCTCCGCCATGCCCGCCTGGCGTGCAGTGGCAATCAGTTCGGCCTGGGTTGCGCGCAGCTCTTCATTGACCTTGGCCAGTTGTGACGGGCTGGGAATCTTCAACGCCAGCGGTATCAGCTTGATCAGCATAATGGCCGTAAGCAGCGATGCCGTCGCAGTGATGACCTTGATGAAAGCGGAGATCCAGTAATACGGATACCAGATGGTGATGATCTCCATCACATGGGTCGCGCCGCAGGCCAGGATGAACACACCGAAACAGACGAATATCCAGTCGAAGGGAATGTCCTTGCGCTTACGGATGAAGTACAGCAAGGCAAACGGAATACTGATGTAACTCAGGGTGATCAGGCTGTCGGACAACACGTTGGCCCACAGCAAGTCGGGCCGCCAGAAATAGCAGTGACCGTGGGGCATGAACCGGTCATCGGTCAGCATGTTGAAGAGATCATTCATGGTGCGACTTCCTCACTGGACCAAGGGGGACGGCCAGGTGGTGGGCAGGATGATGGCGGGAGTCTAGCCTAGCAAAGCCCGAGATGTTGTCCTGCTCTGTCCAGAGCACGGAATGTTCCACGTGAAACACTGGGTGCAGCAGGCAGACGAAGAACCCCGGCAGCAGGCGGCTGTCAGGGTCCTATATCTGAACAGGGTGGAGGCTGAAACCGGTTTAGAATCTGTAACTGGCGGTCACCTGGATATTGCGCGGGTCGCCGTAGAATGCAGTTGGCCAGCTGGAGGTGTTCTGGGAGATCGTCTGGTAGTACTTCTTGTCGAAGACATTGTTCAAACCAAAACGCAGATCCAGGTGCTCGGAAGCTTTGTAGCCGGCATTGAGATCGACAATGTAGTAGGCAGCCTGCTCGATTTCATAGCCCACCCCTGCCGTAGTGCCTTTGTTAAAAATCGAGCTTTGAGCATACAGGCTGCCGTCTACGCGCCAGCGTTCCCACTGATTGGGGAGCTTATACATGGTGCTGAGCTTGAACTGGTGGCGTGGCACGTCGGTGTCGAATAGATCACCTCGCTCGAACACTCCCGAATCTTTACCGAGCTGGCGCGAAAAGCCCCTTCCTTCAGGTGGGGGATGAAAGCGCCACCGCGAAGCGGTCATAGGGGTTTAAATCCACAAAACCGCCCCTATTCTGTATTTCATTACTGAAATGAAAGCGACCAAAACCCTCAAGATTCGAGTGCGAGACAAGCACGCAGCGCAGCTGAGTGAAGCTTCTCGTGCTGTGAATTTTGTGTGGAACTACGTAAACGAGTTGAGCTGTCGCTCGATTCGTGAGCACGGTCGTTTTCTGTCGGCGTTCGACATTCACAAGTACACCAACGGGGCCGAACCCTGCACCAGTCCCGTGGCTCCCCTGGTAACTTCCACCCGGTCGTACATCGCCAGGTTGGCAGGTGTGATAGCGTCTGCCGCAGTCCCCAGTAAGGTCGGCAGTCCGTCATACAATAGGCTGTTGATCTGAAAGCCACGCGCGTAAAAGGTGTAGCGCTCCGGGCCGATCTTCTGCATCGTCAGCCCTGGAGTCTTGCTGATAGCCTCCTGCACAGTGGTCAGGCTGGCGTCATCCATCTGCTGGCGCGTCACGACACTCACCGATTGAGGTGTCTCACGCATTGTTAACGCCAGTTTCGTAGCGGTTTGCATTGAGCCGGTGGTGTAGGACCCCGTGTTCTCGGTGGTCGCCCCCAGCCCTCGAGCGTTGATATCGGTCGCGCCAAAGACAACCGCATCGCCCGCCTCTATCACCTTTTGCAGCGTGTAATTGCCGCCGCTATTGATCGCTTGCAATCCGGTATCTGCCAACAGCTCTGCCAGCCCTTCCCTTACCCCATAGCTGCCATTGAGCCCCGGACTGCGCTTGCCTGCCGTTAACGTCCCGTAACGGAAAGCAATATCCCCGACTCGCTGGCAAAGCGATTAAGCACCTGATCCAGGCTGCCGGCCGCAATTGCATAGGTACGGCTCTGCTGCTGTTGCGCCGGGGCTGTGCTGGCGGCCCACGCAGGTAGCGCCGGTACACCGGCCACCAGGCTGGCAACCAGGGCGTGACGGATCGAAAGGCTGAGTCTGGAGCGCGGCGTAGCGGGCAGGTACGGCATTCTGATTATTTCCCCCTTGAGAATGCTTGGTTATTGGTTTCAAGAGGTATCCCGAGCGAGGCGGGAAAACCGACAAGCCGGGATCGATAATTTTATAAGCTGCGCAGCGCACGGGGTGTTCGGTCAGTATCGCGGTCCTACGGTTACCCAATAGGCTGTCAGGCGCTGGACCTTGACCGGCAGCGATTGCTGCAGCGCCAGCAGCACCCGGTCGGTATCGTCCAAGGGGAACACGCCGGTCAGTGGCAGTGCAGCGACCGCCGGGTCGCAACGCAGCACGCCGGGACGGTGGCGCGACAGCTCGTGAAGAAACTGGCCGAGGGGCACACGCTCGGCAACAAGGCGGCCCTGAGTCCAGGCAATGGCATTGGGATCCGTGCGATCGAGCGGTCCCATTTGTTCGGCGTTGAACCAGCGCTGTTGTCCTGCCTGTAGACGAGCGGCCGGGGCGTGTCGGGGACGCAGCTCCAGTTCGCCTTCGAACAGTTCGACACGGCTGCCGCCAGCCACTTCATACACAGAGAAGCGCGTGCCCAGCGCCTGGATCTCGCCGACGACGGTTTCCACTATCAATGGCCGGTACTCCAGCCAAGGTGCCTTGCAAGCGTTCAAACCGTTGCCAGGCGCGGCGGTGTTCGGCGTCGGCGGCCTGCCATTCGATGAAGCGCTGGTGCTGCTCTGCATCGAGTTCGCCATTCCAGTGCAGCATCAGCCAGTGGCTGGCCTGCTCGACGATGGCCGGGGCAATCGGCGCTTCCTGGCCGTGGCTCATTCGGCGTACAGCACCTGATAACAGGCATTGATGGCGCGCAGCATGTACTTCTGTACGGAGCTGACGCTGACCTGCAGGCGTTCGGCAATCTGCGCATAATCCAGCCCCTCGAAGCGCGACAGCACAAATGCCTCGCGAACCTTGCCTGGCATGCTGTCGAGCATCTGGTCGATCTGTATCAGGGTTTCGATGATCATGGCCCGGGTTTCCAGGCTCGGCGACTCCGGTTCCGCCAGCCCGGCGATGCTTTGCAGGTAGGCCTGCTCGATACGTTGGCGGCGCCACTGGTCGATCACCAGATTGCGGGCGATCTGCGCCAGATACATGCGCCCCTCCCCCATTCCGGGCATCCGCCGGGTGACCAGCAGGCGCAGGAACGTATCCTGAGCGATATCGGCCGCCTGTTCACGGTCACCCAGGCGCTGACGCAGCCAGCTTTGCAGCCAGCCATGATGATCGCGATATAGGGTGTCGAGTGGCGAGGTTTCCATACGCACCGGCCTGTCCATTCTGGATGCATTTAAGAATTGATCGCAATTCAATTGCGCTGATGCTGAATAGATCAATCGTGATGGAAATGACCCGGATGAGACGCATAAAAAAACCGGCGCCTTGAGAGGCGCCGGTTCAATCAGGAAAAAACTTATGCACGTTTTCAGCTCACTGATGACTTATAGAAATAAGCATGTAAATCAGTGAGTTATTGAAAATATTCGCGAGTTTCAGAAAATTCGCACACAGGTTATCCACAATTTCAGGCAGGCACTTTTTCTTCGCCTGTCAGCGGTGTGGCGGGGGAGCCCAGAGCACGCTGGGTGGCCTCGTTCCAGGCCTGAACCCGCTCATTGAGCTCGGCAATGGCGCGTGGGCCCGTACCTTCAGCCTGCATCGGGGCACCGATCACCAGCTCGATGGTGCCCGGCGTTTTGCCCCAGCCATCACGAGGCCAGAACTTGCCGGCGTTGTGGGCAATCGGCAGGACCGGCAGGCCGGCATTCACTGCCAGCGAGGCTCCGCCACGAGTGAACTTGCCAACCTTGCCGTAGGGCACGCGAGTGCCTTCCGGGAAGATCAGTACCCAGACCTTGTCCTTGAGCAGTTCGTCACCCTTCTTGGCGATGTGCTTGAGCGCCGCCTTGGGGTTGTCGCGGTCAATGGCGATCGGGCGCAGCATGGCCATCGCCCAGCCGAAGAACGGCACGTAAAGCAGTTCGCGCTTGAGTACCTGGCTCAGTGGCGAGAAGTACGCCGACAGGAAAAAGGTTTCCCAAGTGCTCTGGTGGTTGGAGATGATCACGCAGGGCGTTTCAGGCACATGCTCCTGGCCGGAGACCTTGACCTTGATGCCCAGGATGCTGCGCACCAGCAGCAGGGCGAAGCGGCACCAATACACGTTGATGAAGCGGTAGCGCTGTTTGAACGGCAGGAACGGCGCAACGAAAAAGCTCAGCGAACACCACAGCAAGGCACTGCCGCCGAGGCACAGGTAAAAGATAAAGATCCTGATGGTCTGAATGATCGACATGCTGACGTTTACCTAGCGGGCAGCGGCCCGTTCATTGCGCGTGTGATGAAGAATGCCGGAGGCAGGTCTCAGCCAGCACGGGTGTGGATAAGTTGCCTGGCAACCGCCGCCAGGTCATCGAAAACCAGCGTGCCGGCCGGGAGCTGGCCGTCTATCGTTCTTTGCCCCTTGCCGGTCAATACCAGCACCGGTTGAGCTTCGACGGCCAGCGCCGCCTGCAGGTCACCCTTGCTGTCGCCCACGAACCACAGGCCTTTGAGGTCTGCGCCATAGTGCCGGGAAATGGTGTGCAGCATGCCCGGCAGTGGCTTGCGACAATCGCAACCGGCATCCGGGCCATGTGGACAATAGACGATCAAGCCAACCTCGCCGCCCTGCTCGGCCACCCGCTTGCGCAATTGCGCGTGCATGGCGTCCAGGGTGGCCAAGTCGTAATAACCTCGGGCAATACCGGACTGGTTGGTGGCAACCGCCACCGTCCAGCCGGCCTTGCTCAGTTCTGCGATGGCCTCGATCGAGCCGGGAATGGGGATCCACTCCTGCACCGACTTGATGTAGGCGTCGGAGTCCTGATTGATCACCCCGTCACGATCGAGAATCAGCAGTTTCACTCTTTACTCCTCAGCCCAGCAGCGAGATATCAGCCACGCCCAGGAACAGGCCGCGCAGACGCGCCAGCAGCGCGTAGCGGTTGGCCCGCACGTTGGCGTCTTCGGCATTGACCATCACCGCTTCGAAGAACGCATCGACCGGCTCGCGCAGGTTGGCCAGACGGGTCAGCGCTTCGTTGTACTTACGCTCGGCGGCCATTGGCTGCACGGCGTGATCGGCTTGTTGAATGGCCGAGTACAGGGAGAACTCGTTGGCGTTGTCGAAGTACTTCGGCTCGATGGTCGAGGCAACCTTGCCCTCGGCCTTGCTCAGCAGGTTCGATACCCGCTTGTTCACCGCTGCCAGCGCGGCAGCCTGCGGCAGTTTGCGGAACGCCTGAACGGCTTGTACACGCTGGTCGAAGTCGAGTGCCGAACCCGGTTGCAGGGCACGTACCGAGAGGTACACCGCCACTTCGATGCCTTCGTCTTCATAACGCGCCCGCAGCCGGTCGAAGATGAACTCCAGAACCTGATCGGCGAGGCCTGCGGCCTTGACCTTGGCGCCGAACTGGCCGACGGCGTATTTCACGGTGTCGATCAGGTCCAGGTCGAGTTGTTTCTCGATCAGGATGCGCAGGATGCCCAAGGCCGCACGACGCAGCGCATAAGGGTCTTTGCTACCGGTCGGCAGCATGCCGATACCGAAGATGCCGACCAGGGTGTCGAGCTTGTCGGCGATGGCCACTGCCGCGCCGGTCAGGGTCGACGGCAGTTCAGCGCCGGCGCCACGTGGCATGTACTGCTCGTTCAGCGCCAGGGCCACATCGTGCGGCTCACCGTCGTGTTTGGCGTAGTAGTAACCGGCAATGCCCTGCATTTCCGGGAACTCGCCGACCATCTCGGTGGACAGGTCGCACTTGGACAGGATACCGGCACGTGCCGCACGCTGAGCATCGCCGCCGATGCGCGGGGCGATGTAGGCAGCCAGTTTCGAAACCCGCTCGGCCTTGTCGTAGACGCTGCCCAGTTGGGCCTGGAACACCACGTTTTTCAGGCGCTCGTTGAAGCTTTCGAGCTTCTGCTTCTTGTCCTGCTTGAAGAAGAACTCGGCGTCGGTCAGGCGTGGACGCACGACCTTCTCGTTACCGTGGACGATCTGCGACGGGTCTTTGCTTTCGATGTTGGCCACGGTGATGAAGCGCGGCAGCAGCTTGCCTTCGGCGTCCAGCAGGCAGAAGTACTTCTGGTTGTCCTGCATGGTGGTGATCAGCGCTTCCTGAGGCACTTCCAGGAAGCGCTCTTCGAAGGAGCAGACCAGCGGCACCGGCCATTCGACCAGGCCGGTCACTTCGTCGAGCAGGGCTGGCGGCACGATGGCGGTGCCTTGCTGCTGGGCAGCCAGTTCTTCAACACGCTTGCTGATGATCTGCCGACGCTCGTTGGCGTCAGCCAGTACGTATGCGGCACGCAGGTCGGTCAGGTAGCCGGCCGGCGAGCTGATACGCACATCTTCCGGGTGATGGAAGCGGTGGCCACGGGACAGACGGCCAGCGGTCTGGGCCAGAATCGTGCAATCGACGACCTGGTCACCAAACAGCATCACCAGCCACTGGGTCGGACGCACGAACTCTTCCTTGCGCGCGGCCCAGCGCATGCGCTTGGCGATCGGCAGGTCGTTGAGCGAATCTTCGACGATGGTTGGCAGCAGCGAAGTGGTCGGCTTGCCCGCGATGTTCTGCACAAAGCGCAGCTTGGCGCCGCTCTGGTCGATCTCGGCCAGATCCACCCCGCACTTCTTGGCAAAGCCAAGTGCGGCCTGGGTCGGGTTACCTTCGGCGTCGAACGCAGCCTGGCGCGGCGGGCCGTCCAGATTCACGCTGCGGTCCGGTTGCTGGCTGGCAAGACCGGTGACCAGTACCGCCAGGCGGCGTGGTGCGGCGTAGACCTGGCTGGCACTGTAGGTCAGGCCAGCGGCCTGCAGGCCCTTTTCGATGCCGGCCAGAAATGCATCGGCCAGGCTGCCCAGAGTCTTGGGTGGCAGTTCTTCGGTGCCCAGTTCAACCAGAAAATCTTGAGCACTCATTGTGCAGCCTCCAGCTTGGCCAATACTTCGTCGCGCAGATCAGGTGCCGCCATCGGGAAGCCCAGCTTGGCCCGCGATTGCAGGTAAGCCTGGGCCACGGCGCGGGCCAGGGTACGCACGCGCAGAATGTACTGCTGACGTGCCGTCACCGAGATTGCCCGGCGGGCGTCGAGCAGGTTGAAGGTGTGCGAAGCCTTGAGCACCATTTCATAGCTCGGCAGCGGCAGCTCCAGACCGATCAGGCGCTGGGCTTCACCTTCATAGAAATCGAACAGCTCGAACAGCTTGTCGACGCTGGCGTGTTCGAAGTTGTAGGTCGATTGCTCCACTTCGTTCTGGTGGAACACATCGCCATAGGTGACCTTGCCGAACGGACCGTCGGCCCAGACCAGATCGTAGACCGAGTCCACGCCCTGCTGGTACATGGCCAGACGCTCCAGACCGTAGGTGATCTCGCCGGTTACCGGGTAGCACTCGATACCGCCGACCTGCTGGAAGTAGGTGAATTGCGAAACTTCCATGCCGTTGAGCCAGATTTCCCAGCCCAGCCCCCAGGCGCCCAGCGTCGGCGACTCCCAGTTGTCCTCGACGAACCGCACGTCATGCACCAGCGGATCGAGGCCGATGTGCTTGAGCGAGCCCAGGTACAGTTCCTGGAAGTTGTCGGGGTTGGGCTTGAGCACCACCTGGAACTGGTAGTAGTGCTGCAGGCGGTTGGGGTTTTCACCATAACGGCCGTCGGTAGGGCGGCGGCTCGGCTGAACGTAGGCGGCGTTCCAGGTCTCCGGGCCTACGGCGCGCAGAAACGTGGCGGTGTGGAAAGTACCGGCGCCCACTTCCATATCGTAGGGCTGAAGCACCACACAACCTTGATCGGCCCAGTATTGCTGGAGGGCGAGGATCAAGTCTTGGAAGGTACGCACGGCTGGCGTAGGCTGGCTCACAAAATTCACCTGTGCTGGGCTGCGATTCGAAAGGGCGGGAGTATACCCGATTCGTTCGTGGATCGGCCTGTGGGAGGTTTATGACACGCTGCTTTTGGTGCAATGAAGACCCGCTGTATATCGCTTATCACGATCACGAATGGGGCGTGCCACTGCGCGATGCGCAGAAGTTGTTCGAACTGCTGTTGCTCGAAGGGTTCCAGGCCGGATTGTCATGGATCACGGTCCTGAAAAAACGCGCCCGTTACCGCGAGGTGATGTTCGGTTTCGATGTGCAGCAACTGGCCGACATGAGCGATGAGTACATCGAGCAGTTGATGCAGGAGCCGGGCATCATTCGCAACCGCCTCAAGCTTAACGCCGCCCGGCGCAACGCCCGCGCCTGGTTGCAACTGGACGATCCGGTCACCTTGCTCTGGTCATTCGTCGGTGGCGTGCCCAAGGTCAATCACTTCAAGGATCGCAGCGAGGTGCCGGCGATTACCGCCGAGGCCGAAGCGATGAGCAAGGCGCTGAAGAAAGCCGGCTTCACCTTTGTCGGCCCGACCATCTGCTACGCCTACATGCAGGCCAGCGGCATGGTCATGGATCATACGACCGATTGTGATCGCTATCGGGCGCTGACGGGTACAATGGCCGGCTGAAATCAGGAGAGTGACTCGTGGAAAAATTCAAAGGCGCCCTGATGGTCGGGGCGTTGCGCCTGTTTGCCCTGCTGCCCTGGCGTGCCGTACAAGCGGTAGGCTCGACGATTGGCTGGCTGATGTGGAAGCTGCCCAACCGCTCGCGTGACGTGGTGCGCATCAACCTGACCAAGTGTTTCCCAGAGCTGAACGACGTCGAGCGCGAGAAGCTGGTCGGTCGCAGCCTGATGGACATCGGCAAGACCCTGACCGAAAGCGCCTGTGCGTGGATCTGGCCGGCGCAAAAATCCATTGATCTGGTGCGCGAGGTCGAAGGTCTGGATGTCCTCAAGGATGCCTTGGCTTCAGGCAAGGGCGTTGTGGGTATCACCAGCCATCTGGGCAACTGGGAAGTGCTCAATCACTTCTATTGCAGCCAGTGCAAACCGATCATTTTCTACCGGCCGCCCAAGCTCAAGGCGGTGGATGAACTACTGCGCAAGCAACGTGTACAGCTGGGCAACCGGGTTGCGCCGTCGACCAAGGAAGGCATCCTCAGCGTCATCAAGGAAGTGCGCAAGGGCGGCCAGGTGGGCATTCCCGCCGACCCGGAGCCGGCTGAATCGGCGGGTATCTTCGTGCCGTTTTGCGGCACTGTAGCCCTGACCAGCAAGTTCGTGCCCAACATGCTCGCCGGCGGTAAAGCGGTCGGCGTATTCCTGCACGCCATGCGCCTGCCGGATGGCTCAGGCTACAAGGTGGTGCTCGAAGCCGCCCCTGAGGCGATGTACAGCACCGACACCGAAACCGCTGCGGCGGCGATGAGCCAGGTGGTGGAAAAGTACGTACGCGCCTACCCGAGCCAGTACATGTGGAGCATGAAACGCTTCAAGAAACGCCCGCCTGGCGAGGCACGCTGGTATTGATGAACCAGTGACAGATTTGCCCCGTAGGAGCTGCTTTAGCAGCGAGAGGGCTTCGCGGCTGAAGCCGCTCCTACGGTTTTCAAAAAGGCCAACGCACCCCCTGTCCCGACAACACCAGCGACGATCTCCCCGGAAAGATCGACGCCCAGAAAAGCATTGGCTGCCGCTACGCCCAACAATGCTCCAGAGAGAGAACCAGACGCACGGTTTTGAAACTTGATCTCGTGGCAGTACCGGCCTTGAAAAGGTTAGGGAATTGGCGTGTACCCTACCAAACTGCATCTACAGGACGTCTCTGGTTCTTGCGTATGAAATTTCCTGGCTATCAGAAAAAACTCAATCCCACCTGAAACAGCCGCTCGGCATCGCGGATGTATTTCTTGTCCACCAGGAACATGATCACGTGGTCGCCCGATTCGATCACGGTGCTGTCGTGGGCGATGAGTACTTCTTCGTCGCGAATGATCGCGCCGATGGTGGTGCCGTTGGGCAGGTTGATGTCCTTGATGGCGCGGCCAATCACCTTGCTCGACTTGGCATCACCGTGGGCCACCAGTTCAATGGCTTCTGCTGCGCCGCGGCGCAATGAATGCACGCTGACGATATCGCCACGGCGCACGTGGGCCAGCAGGGTGCCGATGGTGGCGAGCTGCGGGCTGACCGCGATGTCGATTTCGCCGCCTTGCACCAGGTCGACATAGGCCGGGTTGTTGATCAGGGTGATGACGGTGCGCGCGCCCATGCGTTTGGCCAGCAGCGACGACATGATGTTGGCTTCGTCATCGTTGGTCAGGGCCAGGAACAGGTCGGTGTCGCCGATGTTCTCTTCCATCAACAGGTCGCGGTCTGACGAGCTGCCTTGCAACACCACGGTGCTGTTGAGGTTTTCCGAAAGGTAGCGGCAGCGCGCCGCGCTCATCTCGATGATCTTGACCTGATAGCGGCTTTCAATGGCTTCGGCCAGGCGTTCGCCGATGTTGCCGCCGCCGGCGATGACGATGCGTTTGTAGTTCTCGTCGAGCCGGCGCATCTCGCCCATCACCGCGCGAATGTCGGCCTTGGCGGCGATGAAAAACACCTCATCGTCGGCTTCGATCACCGTGTCGCCCTTGGGCAGGATCGGCCGGTCACGGCGGAAGATCGCTGCCACGCGGGTTTCGACGTTGGGCATGTGCGCCTTGAGCTGACGCAGTTGCTGGCCGACCAGCGGCCCGCCGTAGTAGGCCTTGGTCGCTACCAGTTGCGCCTTGCCTTCACCGAAGTCGATCACCTGCAAGGCGCCGGGCTGTTCGATCAGACGCTTGATGTAATGAGTCACCACCTGCTCGGGGCTGATCAGCACGTCCACCGGAATGGCGTCGTTGTCGAACAGCTCGCCGCGGGTCAGGTAGGCTGACTCGCGGACCCGGGCAATCTTGGTCGGGGTATGAAACAGGGTGTAGGCCACCTGGCAGGCAACCATGTTGCACTCATCGCTGTTGGTGACCGCCACCAGCATGTCGGCATCGTCGGCGCCGGCTTGGCGCAGCACGGTCGGAAACGAGCCCTTACCCTGCACGGTGCGGATATCCAGGCGGTCGCCCAGATTGCGCAGGCGGTCGCCGTCGGTGTCGACCACAGTGATATCGTTGGCTTCGCTGGCCAGGTGTTCGGCCAGCGTGCCGCCAACCTGCCCTGCACCGAGGATGATGATTTTCAACCTTTAACTCCTGAGAGTCTGGATCTGTGTAGGAGCGGCTTCAGATGCGAAGGCGCCACTCCTATATATGAGGTGTCGTCCGTTCAGCTGCGATCTTGATCAGTTTTGCGTAATAGAAACCATCATGCCCACCCTCTTGAGCCAGCAACTGGCGACCATGCGGTTGCTTGATGCCTGCCGCTGGCTGGCCTTGCTGGCCGGCGATGTCCAGTTCGCGGGCACCCGCTGTGCGGGCCAGAAACGCGCCGATGACGTCGGTGTTTTCGGTCGGCAGGGTCGAACAGGTCGCGTACAGCAGGATGCCGCCCACTTCCAGGGTCGGCCACAGCGCATCGAGCAGTTCGCCCTGCAGCGTAGCCAGGGCCGGGATATCGTCGGCCTGGCGGGTCAGTTTGATGTCCGGGTGACGGCGGATCACGCCGGTGGCCGAGCACGGGGCGTCGAGCAGGATGCGCTGGAACGGTTTGCCGTCCCACCATTGCGCAGTGTCGCGGCCGTCGGCGGCGATCAGCTCGGCATCGAGGCCCAGGCGGTCAAGGTTCTCGCGCACCCGTACCAGCCGCTTGGCTTCCAGATCGACGGCGACCACACCAGCCAGATCTGCCTGGACTTCCAGCAGGTGGCAGGTCTTGCCGCCCGGTGCGCAGCAGGCGTCCAGTACCCGTTGCCCCGGCGCCAGTTGCAGCAGGTCGGCGGCCAATTGGGCGGCTTCATCCTGCACGCTGATCCAGCCCTCGGCAAAGCCCGGCAGATTGCGCACGTCGGTGGCCTCGGCAAGCACGATACCGTCCTGGCTGAACTGGCAGGGCTGCGCCTCGATCGCGGCGGCCTTGAGCAGCTCCAGATACCCGGCCCGGTCGTGATGGCGGCGGTTGACCCGCAGGATCATCGGCGGGTGGGCATTGTTCGCCGCGCTGATGGCTTCCCATTGTTCTGGCCAGGCGGCTTTCAGGGCTTTTTGCAGCCAGCGCGGGTGGGCGGTACGCACCACCGGGTCGTGTTCCAGTTCAGCCAGCAGCGCCTGACCTTCGCGCTGGGCACGGCGCAATACCGCGTTGATCAGGCCCTTGGCCCAGGATTTTTTCAGCTTGTCGGCGCAGCCCACGGTCTCACCGATGGCGGCATGTGCCGGGATCCGGCTGTAGAACAGCTGGTACAGACCGATCAGCAGCAATGCCTCGACATCGGCATCGGCGGCCTTGAAGGGCTTTTGCAGCAATTTGGCGGCCAGTGCCGACAGGCGCGGTTGCCAGCGGGCGGTGCCGAAGGCCAGGTCCTGGGTCAGGCCACGGTCACGCGGCTCGACCTTGTCCAATTGCGCGGGCAGCGAACTGTTCAGCGATGCCTTGCCACTGATCACGGCGGCAAGGGCTTTGGCGGCAGCCAGACGCGGGTTCATTGGCCCAGTACCGTACCGGTGGCGAATTTCTCGCGGCGGCTGTTGAACAGGTCAGCGAAGTTCAGCGCTTTGCCGCCCGGCAGTTGCAGGCGGGTCAGGCGCAGCGCCTGCTCACCACAGGCAACCAACAGGCCGTCCTTGCTGGCGTCGAGGATGGTGCCCGGCACGCCGCTGCCATCGGCCAGGCTGGCAGCCAGCACCTTGAGGGCTTCGCCAGCTAGGGTGCTGTGGCAGATCGGCCAGGGATTGAACGCACGGATCAGACGCTCCAGCTCAATGGCCGGGCGGCTCCAGTCCAGGCGTGCTTCATCCTTGTTCAGTTTGTGGGCATAGGTGGCCAGGCTGTCGTCCTGGACTTCGCCGGTCAGCGAGCCGTCTGCCAGGCCGGCAATCGCTTGCAGCACGGCAGGTGGGCCGAGTTCGGCCAGACGGTCATGCAGGCTGCCGCCGGTGTCGTCGGCGCTGATCGGGGTGACGCTCTTGAGCAGCATGGGACCGGTATCAAGGCCTGCCTCCATGCGCATCACCGTGACCCCGCTTTCGGCGTCACCGGCCTGCACGGCGCGCTGGATCGGCGCCGCACCGCGCCAACGCGGCAGCAGCGAGGCGTGGCTGTTGATGCAGCCCAGACGCGGGATATCCAGCACCACTTGCGGCAGGATCAGGCCATAGGCGACCACCACCATCAGGTCGGGCTGCAGCGCGGCCAGTTCGGCCTGGGCCTGGGCATCACGCAGCGTCGGTGGCTGCAGCACGGGCACGTTGTGCTGCTGGGCCAACTGCTTGACCGGGCTGGGCATGAGCTTTTGCCCACGGCCGGCCGGGCGGTCGGGCTGGGTATAGACCGCCACGATCTGATAAGGGCTGTCGAGCAGGGCCTTGAGGTGTTCGGCGGCAAATTCCGGGGTGCCGGCGAAGACGATGCGCAGTGGCTCAGTCATGGGCTTCTCGTTCCATAAAAAAAGCAAAAGGCCCGTGACAGGCCTTTTGGTGAGTGACAACGGATCAGGCTTTCTGCTTGTGCTGTTTTTCCAGCTTCTTCTTGATCCGGTCACGCTTGAGGGTCGACAGGTAGTCCACGAACAGCTTGCCGTTGAGGTGGTCGCACTCGTGCTGGATGCACACCGCCAGCAGGCCTTCGGCGATCAGCTCATAAGGCTGGCCGTCACGGTCAAGGGCCTTGACCCGGACCCGCAGCGGGCGGTCGACGTTTTCGTAGAAGCCGGGCACCGACAGGCAGCCTTCCTGATACTGGCCCATGTCTTCGCTGAGGGTTTCAAGCTCCGGGTTGATGAAGACCTGCGGCTCGCTGCGGTCTTCGCTCAGGTCCATGACCACTATGCGCTTGTGGACGTTGATCTGGGTGGCTGCCAGACCGATGCCAGGTGCTTCGTACATGGTTTCAAACATGTCGTCGATCAACTGGCGGATGGCGTCGTCCACGACCGTCACCGGCTTGGCGATGGTGCGCAGGCGCGCATCGGGGAATTCGAGAATGTTTAGGATGGCCATATACGTAAGTGCTGCACTGATAGGGTAAAGTCAGGACTGGCTGCCAGGCGCGGAACGCCTTTTCTCCACTGCGCCTGACACGAATCAGAACACGGCTGTGGGCGTGCGCCAGGAGGCGGGTTCAGGTCGTCTTCCAGTCAAGCGATGCCACATGATAAAGGGATTCACCGCATGAGGAAAACACTACTCGCCCTGCTGCTGTTGACAGCCACTGGTCTGGTGCAGGCGCAAGTGCAACTCAGGGATGGCCATCCACAGAGTTACACCGTTACAGCCGGTGACACGCTGTGGGACATTTCCGGTAAGTTTCTGCGTGAGCCATGGCGCTGGAAAGAGATCTGGCGCGCCAACCCCGGTATTCAGGATCCTGACCTGATCTACCCCGGCGACACCCTGAGCCTTACTTATGTCGACGGCAAGCCGCAGGTGGTGCTGGGGCGCGGCGAATCGCGTGGCACGGTCAAGCTTTCGCCACGGGTGCGCAGCTCACCGACTGTCGAGGCCATCCCCAGCATCCCGTTGGGTGCGATCAACGCTTTTCTGCTCAGCAACCGGATCGTCAACAGCGCTGATCAGTTCCGCCAGGCGCCGTACATCGTCGCCGGTAATGCCGAGCGGGTGCTCAGCGGTCAGGGCGACCGGATCTACGCTCGTGGCGAGCTGGACAATACCCACACCATCTACGGCATCTTTCGCCAGGGCAAGGTCTATACCGACCCTGAGACCAAGGAAATTCTCGGCATCAATGCCGACGATATCGGCACTGGCGAAGTGGTCGCCAGCGAAGGCGACATCTCAACCCTGGTCATGCAGCGCTCGACCCAGGAAGTGCGCCTTGGTGACCGGCTGTTCGCCAGCGAAGAGCGGCCGATCAACTCGACCTTCATGCCCACTGCGCCCGCCTCGACCATCGACGGGCTGATCATCGATGTGCCTCGCGGCGTGACGCAGATCGGCGTCAACGACGTGGTGACCCTCGACAAGGGCCGTCTGGATGGCCTGGCAGAAGGCAATGTGCTGGCGATCTACAAAACCGGCGAACACGTGCGCGACCGGATCACCGGCGGGCAGGTGAAAATTCCGGACGAGCGGTCCGGGTTGCTGATGGTGTTCCGCACCTATGACAAGCTCAGTTACGCCTTGGTCCTGCACGCCAACCGGTCGTTGAGCATCATGGACAAGGTACGTAATCCCTGATTCTGCACAGCCTGTATGGGTGAACAGGGAGCGTTCACTTTTACAGCGTTGTTCACAGAGTTATCCACAGGTTGCGCACGTGTATCGGTGCGCTGCGGATCAGGGATGATCGTATGCCATTGTTTGAAAATCACTCAGTTTCACCGGCTGAACTTGAAGCCCGGCTGCGCTTGCACCGGTTACCTGATATCGGCCCGGCTCGCTTTACCCGACTCATCGAAGCCTTCGGCAGTGCCAGTGCGGCGCTGGCGGCACCGGCCAGTGCCTGGCGTTCCTTGCGTCTGCCCCAGGCCAGCAGCGAAGCCCGGCGTGCCCCTTTGGTGCGCGATGGGGCCAGCGCTGCGCTGGCCTGGATCGAGCGTGCGGGCCAGCATTTACTGATGTGGGACGACCCTGCCTACCCTGCCCTGCTGGCTGAAATCGCCGACCCGCCACCGCTGTTGTTCATCGCGGGCGACCCTGCTTTGCTCGAGCGCCCGCAACTGGCAATGGTCGGCAGCCGCCGTGCCTCAAAGCCGGGGCTGGACACCGCCAGTGCCTTTGCCCGCAGTCTGGCGGCTGGCGGATTGGTGATCACCAGCGGTCTGGCGCTGGGGGTGGATGGGGCTGTGCATCAGGCTGCGCTGGACGTGGGTGGCTCTACCATCGGGGTGTTGGGCACGGGGCTGGAAAATTTTTATCCACAGCGCAATCACGCCCTGGCCAGACGCATGATCGAGCAGCGTGGTGCAGTCATTTCCGAGTTTCCCCTTGATGCAGGTCCGCAAGCAGCCAACTTTCCGCGCCGCAACCGGATCATCAGCGGTCTGTCGTTGGGGGTGCTGGTGGTTGAGGCCAGCATGCGCAGCGGCTCGCTGATCACCGCCCGGATGGCCGCCGAGCAAGGCCGTGAGGTGTATGCGATACCGGGGTCGATTCATCATCCCGGTGCACGGGGTTGTCACCAATTGATTCGCGATGGCGCAACATTGGTGGAAAGCGTCGAACACATCCTTGAAGGTCTGCGTCACTGGCAGGTGGCAAGCACGGTGGTCGAGCCTGCACTTCCGGCACCAGCCGCCCATCCGCTGCTGGCCCTGTTGCATGCCGCGCCGCAGACCAGCGAGGGTCTGATGCTCAGCAGTGGCTGGGCATTATCCAGAGTGCTGGCCGCGCTGACCGAGCTGGAGCTTGAAGGCCGGATCAGTTGTGAGGGCGGGCGATGGTTCGCTGCCGGTGACTAAGGGTACACTGCCGCCCAATCTATTGGAGAGACAGCAATGGTCAACAGTTGGCGTGTGCAACAAGCCGCTCGTGAAGTCAGAGCCGGGGCGGTGATTGCCTATCCAACCGAAGCGGTTTGGGGGTTGGGCTGTGATCCTTGGGATGAAGAGGCGGTCTGGCGGCTGCTGGCAATCAAATCACGGCCGGTGGATAAGGGCCTGATTCTGGTCGCGGACAATATTCGCCAGTTCGACTTTTTGTTCGAGGACTTCCCCGAGCTTTGGATTGATCGCATGGCCAGTACCTGGCCCGGCCCGAATACCTGGCTGGTGCCACACCAGAACCTGCTGCCCGAATGGGTCACCGGCCAACACGACACCGTAGCCCTGCGGGTCACCAGCCACCCGCAGGTGCGCGAGCTGTGCGCACTGGTCGGGCCGCTGATTTCCACCTCCGCCAACCCGGCGGGCCGCCCCGCTGCGCGTTCACGGTTGCGGGTCGAGCAATACTTCCGCGGCCAGATCGACCACGTGCTCGGCGGCAGCCTGGGCGGGCGCCGTAATCCAAGCGTGATCCGTGATCTGGCGACCGGGCAGGTGGTTCGTCCCGGCTAGAGTCAATACTGCTCGATTAAGCACCACAAATCTTTGTGGGAGCGAGCTCTGCTCGCGACGAGACCAGTAAAATCACAGTATTTGTGGCGAATGCACCGCCGTCTTCGCAAGCAGGCTAGCTCCCACTGGGTCGGCGTTGTGCCGAGCACTTGGGCCAGGCACAAACCCGGTGGGAGTCGGCTCAGCCCACGGATGCTATGGCATGTCCACAGACAAACCGAAAGACTTGCACAGAGCCATAGAGTCTCCCACCAGGCCGATCAAGGAATCAGAATGGTCGAACCGGTGGTGCGGCGCGCCGCCAGTTCGGTCTGTGCCTGGGCTGCATCCTGCAGGGCGTACTGCTGGATGTCGTTGACCTTGATCTTGCCGCAGGCCAGCATGTCGAACAGCTCATCGGCCATGCTCTGCAGGCTTTGCGGGGTGTTGGCGTAACTGCCCAGGGTTGGTCGGGTGACGTACAGCGAACCTTTCTGGGCCAGCAGCCCCAGGTGGACGCCGGTCACCGCGCCCGAGGCATTGCCGAAGCTGACCAGCAGGCCACGCGGCGCCACGCAATCGAGTGAGGTCAGCCAGGTGTCCTTGCCCACGCTGTCATAGACCACCGGGCACTTCTTGCCGTCAGTCAATTCCAGCACCCGCTTGGCCACGTCTTCATGGCTGTAGTCGATGGTCTCCCAGGCGCCCAGGGCCTTGGCGTGAGCGGCTTTTTCCGCACTGCTGACCGTACCGATCAGGTTGGCGCCCAGCGCTTTGGCCCACTGGCAGGCCAGCGAACCGACGCCGCCGGCAGCGGCATGGAACAGGAAGGTTTCACCGGGTTTGATCTGGTAGGTCTGGCGCAGCAGGTACTGGGTGGTCAGCCCCTTGAGCAGCACGGCGGCGGCCTGCTCGAAGCTGATCGCATCGGGCAGCTTGATCAGGTTGGCTTCTGGCAAGACATGAAATTCGCTGTAGCCGCCCAGCGGGCCGGTGCCATAGGCCACCCGGTCACCGACACTGAAACGGCTTACTTCACTGCCCACCGCCTCGACGACACCTGCGCCTTCATTGCCCAGACCGCTGGGCAGTTGTGCCGGGTACAGCCCGCTGCGGTAATAGGTATCGATGAAGTTCAGGCCGATGGCCCGGTTGCGTACTCGCACCTCCTGTGGGCCTGGCTCGGCGGGTTCGAAGTCGACGTACTCAAGGACTTCAGGGCCACCCGTCTTGCTGAACTGGATACGCTTTGCCATGTGCTCTCTCCATGATGTTGGATCCACTGTCTTCCCTATCGGACCCTTTCATGTGACGCACGTCAACTGCGAAGCCATTGCAGGCGATGTTATGCTACCCGCCACTTTGCCTGGAGCCCTTGTAGTCCGGGCACCAGACGTTTTTAGGGAGCCTCTAAAAACTGCCTGCGTTGCCATCGCTGCGTTAAAAACAGGCTCGGAATGCTCATTTACAACCCGTAAAGTCGAGCGCGACTCCGACTGTTCCTCGCCTGTTTTTGCCTTGCGCTGGCTGCCTCGCCGACGTTTTTAGAGGCTCCCTTTAGGGAGCGCCATGAATAGCCGTACCGAAGCCGTCAAAGCCTATCTGCTCGACCTGCAAGACCGTATCTGCGCCGCGCTGGAGCATGAAGACGGTGGCGCGCACTTCATCGAAGATGCCTGGGCCCGTGAAGCCGGGGGCGGTGGCCGTACCCGGGTCATCGAGAACGGCGCGGTGGTCGAGAAAGGCGGCGTCAACTTTTCGCATGTATTTGGCAGCAGCCTGCCGCCGTCGGCCAGTGCCCATCGGCCCGAGCTGGCCGGGCGCGGCTTCCAGGCGCTGGGCGTGTCGCTGGTGATCCACCCGCGCAACCCGTACGTGCCAACCTCGCATGCCAACGTGCGGTTCTTCATCGCCGAAAAAGAAGGCGAAGAACCGGTCTGGTGGTTCGGTGGCGGCTTTGACCTGACCCCTTACTATGGCGTCGAGGAAGACTGCATCCACTGGCACCAGGTCGCCGAACGCGCCTGCGCACCCTTCGGTGCCGACGTGTACCCACGCTACAAGGCCTGGTGCGACAGCTATTTCCACCTCAAGCATCGCAACGAGCCGCGCGGCATTGGCGGGCTGTTCTTCGATGACCTGAACCAGTGGGACTTCGACACCAGCTTCGCCTTCATGCGCGCCATCGGCGATGCGTACCTGGAGGCCTACCTGCCCATCGTGCGCCGCCGCAAGGCCGCTGCCTGGACCGTGCAACAGCGCGAATTCCAGGAGTTCCGCCGTGGGCGTTATGTCGAGTTCAACCTGGTCTACGACCGTGGCACGCTGTTCGGCCTGCAATCGGGCGGGCGTACCGAATCGATCCTCATGTCCCTGCCGCCGCAGGTACGCTGGGGCTACGACTGGAAAGCCGCACCGGGCAGCGAAGAAGCACGCCTGACCGACTATTTCTTGCAGGACCGCGACTGGCTGGCCCTCGCCGCGCCCGACCAGACCCAGTGATCAACAGGAAGCCCAATGGACCACTACGTCGTCTTCGGTAACCCCATCGGCCACAGCAAATCGCCGCTGATTCACCGCCTGTTTGCCGAGCAGACCGGCCAGCAACTGGACTACAACACCGCACTGGCACCGCTGGACGGTTTTGCCGACTATGCCCGGGACTTCTTTGCGACTGGCCGGGGCGGTAACGTCACTGTGCCGTTCAAAGAGCAAGCCTTCGCCCTCGCCGACCAGTTGACCGAGCGCGCCCGCCGCGCCGGTGCGGTGAACACTCTGGCCAGGCAGGCCGACGGCACCTTGCTGGGTGACAACACTGACGGTGCCGGGCTGGTGCGTGACCTGACCGTCAACTGCGGCCTGGCGCTGCGCGGCAAACGCATCCTGCTGCTGGGGGCCGGTGGTGCCGTGCGCGGCGTGCTGGAGCCATTGCTGGCCGAGCAACCCGAGGTCCTGGTGATTGCCAACCGTACCGTGGAAAAGGCCGAGCAACTGGCCCGCGAATTTGCTGATCTGGGGCCGCTGTCGGCCAGCGGCTTTGACTGGCTTGAAGAGCCGGTGGACGTGATCATCAATGCCACTTCGGCCAGCCTGTCCGGCGAGCTGCCGCCGATTGCGCCAAGCCTGATCGAGCCGGGCGTGACCTTCTGCTACGACATGATGTACGGCAAAGAGCCGACCGCCTTCTGCCGCTGGGCCAGCGAACACGGCGCCGTGCGCGTGGTGGACGGCCTGGGCATGCTGGTCGAACAGGCCGCTGAAGCATTTGTGTTGTGGCGCGGGGTTCGCCCTGACTCGGCACCGGTGCTGGCTGAAATGCGCCGGCTACTGGCCCAGGGCTGATCCGCTGCTCAGCGCGAAGCCTCGAACCTGACTGGGCACTGCTCGACGCCCTCCAGCTTCTGCAACTCTTCAACCACATGGGGCCGGGCGTTGCGCAGGGTCAGGCTGCGGTTCTGTTTGCCCAGCCGCCGGGCTTCCTGGTGCAGCATTTCGACCCCGGAGTAGTCGATGAAGTTGATGTGCTGGGCCTCGATCACCACATGCTGACCTTCGGTGCGCTGCAGGCGGCTTTGCAGGTAGTGGTTGGCGCCGAAGAAGATCGAGCCGCCAAAGCGCAGGATTTCCTGGTCACCGTCGCGCCATTGCTGAACTTGCGGCTGTGAGGTGCGCTTGAGGTAGAAGAACAGCGAAGCCAGTACCCCGGCGTAAATTGCGGTTTGCAGCTCCAGCAGCAGTGTTGCCACGCAGGTCAGGAGCATGACGAAGAACTCTGAACGGTTGACCCGCAACAGCGCGGCGATGCTCTTTCGATCCACCAGCCCCCAGCAGATCAACAGGATTGAGGCGGCCATGGCCGGAACCGGAATGTGCGCGATCAGCCCGGCGCCTGCCACCGCGAACAGCGCCACCCACAGCGCCGAGAACACCCCAGCCAGCGGCGAGTGTGCGCCGGCCTCATAACTGAGCGCGGCGCGGGTGAACGAGCCGGCCGACAGATAGCCAGAAAACAGCGCACCGACCATGTTTGACAGGCCCTGTCCACGGACTTCCTGGTTGGCGTTGATCATCTGCTGCGAGCGCGCCGACAGCGAGCGGGCAATCGACAGGCTGTTGACCAGCCCGAGCATGCCCACGGCGACGGCGGTCGGCAGCAGGCGAATAATCAGTTCCAGATCCACAGTGAGCGGGCTGAACGGCGGCAGGTGGCCGACGAATGCCTTGACCAGCGGCACGTGACCGAACAGCGACGGCCACAGCCAGACCAGCAGGCTGCTGGCAACCAGGGCAATCAGCAAGGTGGGCCAGCGCGGCACCAGAGTTTTGAGCAGCATGCCCAGCGCCAGAGTCAGTACGCCCAGCGCCAGTGATACCGGGTCCAGTTCACCGGCATGCGTCACCAGCGCCATGAAGCTGTTCAGTGCGGTGCTCTGGCTGGGCAGGCTCAGGCCCATCAGGTTGGGCAGTTGGCCAAGGGCGATGACGATTGCCGCGCCGAGGGTGAAACCGACCACCACCGAGTGCGAGACGAAGTTGACCAGCGCGCCGAACCGCATCAGCCCCAGCAGCATCTGGAACGCCCCGGCGATGAAGGTCAGCAGCAGAATCAGGGCGATGTAATCCTGGCTGGCCGGCACCGCCAGCGGGCTGACACTGGCGTACAGCACCACGGAAATCGCCGCTGTCGGGCCGCAGATCAGGTGCCACGACGAACCCCACAAGCAGGCGATCAGCACCGGCACAATGGCCGCGTACAGTCCGTACTCCGGGGGTAGCCCGGCGATCAGCGCATAGGCGATCGATTGTGGCAGGGCGAGGATCGCCCCGCTCAGGCCCACCAACGCATCACGGCTGACACTCTGGCGGGTCTGCTGTGGCAGCCAGGCAAGAAAAGGCAGGTACTTGTGGCGCTTGAGCCGACCCATGGGTTCCTCATTGTGAATGGCTGTAGATCACCTGCCGCCCCGGCGCCGCGCCGTAGGACCGGCTTCAGCCGGGAAAACTTCGCGGCTAAAGCCGCTCCTACGGGATAACCATTAAAACTCAATGGTTTGCAGTTTTTTGATGAGGATCGCTGCAGCGGCGCGGTCTTCGCGGCTGAAGCGGATCGCCGCCCGGTTGCTGGTGCCAGCTTGATCAAAGTCCGGACTTTACCGCCGCCAATCCATCCTGGCCATCCAGGGTTTTCACCCCTTTGAGCCATTGCTCCAGCACCGCCGGGTTGGCCTTGATCCAGGCTTTGGCGGCGTCATGATTGCTGACTTTGTTGCTCACCACCTCAGACATGATGGTGTTTTCCATGTCCAGAGTGAAGCTCAGGTTGCTGAACAACTGTGCAGCGTTCGGGCAGGCCTGGGCATAGCCCTTGCGGGTCACGGTATAGACCGAGCCGGTTGCGCCGAAGTATTTCTCGCCGCCCTTGAGGTAATGCATGCCTTTGATCTGCACGTTCATTGGGTGTGGGGTCCAGCCGAGGAACACCACGAACGCCTTGCGCTTCACATTGCGGTTCACTTCCGCGAGCATCGCTTGCTCGCTCGATTCCACCAGCTTCCAGTTACCCAGACTGAATTCGTTGTTCTTGATGATTTCCTGCAACGACAGGTTGGCCGGCGCACCGGCGCCGATGCCGTAGATCTTCTTGCCGAATTTGTCGGCGAATTTTTCCAGGTCGGCAAAATCACGGACCCCGGCCTCCCACACATAGTCCGGTACGGCCAGGGTGAATTCGGTGCCTTCAAGGTTTTTGCTCAGTTGCGTGACCTCGCCGCTGGCAATGAACTTGTCATGAAAGCCCTGTTGGGCCGGCATCCAGTTACCGAGAAATACATCCAACTGGCCGTCCTTGAGGCCGCCATAGGCAATCGGTACGGCCAGGGTATCGACCTTGGCGCTGTAGCCGAGGCCATCGAGCAACAGACCTGCGACCGCGTTGGTGGCGGCGATGTCGCTCCAGCCCGGATCGGCCATCTTCACGGTCTTGCAGCTTTGCGGGTCAGCCTGGGCCGCTGCGCTGCCCAGGGTCAGGATGCTTGCCATCAGTGCTACGGATAACGTCTTCATGCAGATGCCCTTTGAAGTTATTGGTCTTGGCAGAAGTCGGATCAAACGCGTCAGGGGGTGGGGAAGCGTGCGCGGCGCTCCAGGTCGTCCAGGTCGATGTGGTTGCGCATGTACTGCTGGCTGGCATCGACCAGTGGCTGGTGGTCCCAGCTCTTGAGTTTGCCGCTGGCCAGCGCCTTGGCCACAAAGCGGCGGCGGCGCTGGCTGGCGAGTACCTGTTGGTGGATCGCCGGGATGTCCCAGCGTTCACGTGCCTCGGCCAAAAATGCCTCGAACAGCGCACGGTGGGCCGCTGACTGGCTGAGCTCTTGTTGTTCCTGCGGATCGTTGTGCACATCGAACAACAGGCACGGGTCCTGTTCCGAGTAGATGAACTTCCAGGCGCCGCGGCGGATCATCATCAGCGGGCTGGTGGTGCCTTCGGCCATGTATTCGCCAAAGACCTCGTCATGCCCGTCGCTGCCTTGCAGGTGTGGCAACAGCGAGCGGCCATCGAGCGGCAGGTTGTCATCCACTCGCCCTGCGGCCAGCTCGACCAGGGTCGGCAGCAGGTCGGCGGTAGACACCGCCGCACTGACCCGCCGCGCCGCGAACTGCCCCGGTGCATGAATCAGCAGCGGCACCCGGGCGGCCATTTCGAACCAGTGCATTTTGTACCAGAGGCCGCGCTCGCCGAGCATGTCGCCGTGGTCACCGGAGAACACGATGATGGTGTCCTCGGCCAGGCCGGTGTCTTCCAGGGTCTGCAAGAGCTTGCCAATGTTGTGGTCGATGTAGCTGCAAGCGCCGAAGTAGGCACGCCGGGCGTCACGGATTTTGTGTTCGGGCAGCGGTTTGTCCCATAGATCGTAGACCTTGAGCAGCCGTTGCGAGTGTGGGTCCAGCGCATTCTGATCGGCGTGGGCCACCGGCATCGGAATTTCGTCGTCGCTGTACAGGTCCCAGAACGCCCTGGGAATGGTGTACGGGTCATGCGGGTGAGTCATCGACACGGTCAGGCAAAACGGCGCATCGCCGTCCTGGCGCACATGGTCGAATAGATACTGCTGGGCCTTGAACACCACCTCTTCGTCGAAATCCAGCTGGTTGGTGCGCACGCAGGGACCGGCCTGCAACACCGACGACATATTGTGATACCAGCTCGGGCGCACGTCGGGCTCGTCCCAGTTCACCGCCCAGCCGTAGTCGGCCGGGTAGATGTCGCTGGTCAGCCGCTCTTCATAGCCGTGCAACTGGTCCGGGCCGCAGAAGTGCATCTTGCCCGACAGCGCGGTGCGGTAGCCGAGGCTGCGCAGATAGTGCGCGTAGGTCGGAATGTCGGCGGGAAAGTCCGCTGCGTTGTCGTAGGCGCCGATCTTGCTCGGCAACTGGCCGCTGACCAGCGTGAAACGCGATGGCGCGCACAGCGGGCTGTTGCAGTAGGCCGCCTCGAACACCACCGCTTCGCGGGCCAGGCGGCTCAGGTTGGGCAACTTGATCGGCGACGGCGCATAGATCGGCAGAATGGGCGCGGCCATCTGATCGGCCATGATGAAAAGAATGTTGTTGCGTTTCATTGCGCGGCATCCCATTGCGAGGGTTTATGCGAAAGTGGTGTAGTCCAGCATGGAGCTGGCGGTTTTTCCGGTAAAGCCCATGCATCGCAATGACTAGGATAAGTGCAGCTTATGTTTGAGAGCCTTGGCGGACAGTCACTGGACCTGCTGCGGGTATTCGAGGCCGCAGCCCGCTCGCGCAGCTTTACCGCAGCGGCCAGCGAGCTGGGCACCACCCAGCCGGCGATCAGCCAGCAGATCAAGCGCCTGGAAGAACAGCTGGCGACCCGGCTGTTCGACCGGGTGTATCGCGGCATCGCCCTGACCGAGGCCGGAGAAGAACTGTTCAGCCACGTGCAGGCCGGTCTGCAGTCCATCGATTCTGGCCTGACCGCCATTACCCGGCGGCATCAGCATGAAGTGCTGCAGGTCGCCACAGATTTTGCCTTTGCCGCCTACTGGCTGATGCCGCGCCTGCATCGCTTTCACCAGCTCAACCCGGACGTGGATGTCAGCCTGGTCACCAGTGAGCGCAGCCACGGCATGTTGCGCGCCGATATCGATGTGGCGGTGCTGTTCGGCGATGGGCGTTTTCAGCAGGGGCAGAGCCACTGGTTGTTCAGCGAAGAAGTGTTTCCGGTATGCAGCCCGCGCTTGCTGGGTGGTTGCCCGCCGCCTCTGGCGCTGGAAGTTTTGCGCGAGTTGCCGTTGCTGCACCTGCGCAACCAAGGCAGCCTGTGGTTCGATTGGGCGGGCGTGTTTCGTGCCCTCGGCATCGAACAGGCACCGACTCCCGGCCAGTTGCGCTTCGACAATTACACCCTGTTGATCCAGGCTGCCATTGGCGGGCAAGGCGTTGCATTGGGCTGGCGGCATCTGGTCGATAACCTGATTGAGCAAGGGCTGCTGTGCCGGCCGATCAGTGCCAGCGTCATGTCCGCGTCGGGTTATTACCTGGTGCTACCGCAACGCAAACGGCGCCTGCCACTGATCCAGCAATTCGTTGACTGGTTGATCAGCGAGCAGTCGGATAGCCAGGCGTCATTGGCCGGTCAGCCACTGCCGCCGATTGCAGTCTGAGCGTCTGGCGTGGGATAACGAGGCATCTTTGATTGAATGTGAAGGAGCACGGTAATGCCGCAAATCCACGGCTATCACGCCCACGTGTATTTCGATGCACAGACCATCGACCAGGCCCGCGCCTTGTGCGAGGCTGCCACGGCGAAATTTGAAATCCAGATGGGCCGGGTGCATCAGCAATTGGTCGGGCCACATCCGGACTGGAGCTGCCAGCTGGCATTCGCCCACAAGGACTTTGCCGACATCGTGCTGTGGCTGGCGCTGAACCGTAAGCAACTGGTGGTGTTCCTGCATCCGTTGACCGGCGACGAACTGGCCGATCATACGGCGCATGCGATCTGGATGGGCGCGGTACGTCCGCTGAATCTGGACGTGTTCGAACGCTGAACAGCTTTGCTGTAGGAGCGGCTTTAGCCGCGAAGCCCTGCGCCGCTAAAGCTGCGCGATAAAGCTGTGCCGGGCGATTCCCCGCCGGGATCTGCGTCTTGCTCAAGTAATAAATCCGACGCAAACCCGGTGGGAGGCGGCTCTGCCGGCGAAAGCAGCGCATAGCGCTGCCAAAGGGCACTACCTCAATTCAGCACACCATCGAGAATCGCATAGACAATCCCGGTGCCGACCGCGATCAATACGATATCCGTGCCGGTACGGCGCCATTCATAGCCCTGATAATGCGGCAGTTCGCGCAGCGCCCTGGCATCGAGGCGCTTGCCATAGCCGGGCGGCAGCGGCTTGCCCTTGACGATGTGCACATGGGGCGGCAACGGCTGACCACGACCAATTAACTCGCGGTGCTGCTGGAACTGCTGGCGCACCGGGCCGAAGTCTTGCGGTGGGCCTTTACCGCCATGGTTGTCATGGCCGCGTCCGGGTTTGTCTGCCGGTCCTTGCTGATGACCGCCGCGCTCGTCGCGACCATGGCCACGATCATCCGGCGGCGCGGCCTGCAACAAGGTGCTGGCGCTGATCATCAGGATACCGAGGCCGGCAACAATGCGGTTTGGCAATTTCATGGGTAGCGCTCCTGCATGCGGCAATGAAAAAGGGGTTCACGACACGAGTCGTGAACCCCTCAAGTCTTGCCATGTAGAGCGGCGCAAAGCCCCGCAATTCCTCTGTATCAGGAACTTTACCCAGGCTTACAAAGCCGTTACCACGTCCTTCGCGGCTAAAGCCGCTCCTACGGACCGTATACGTAGGAGCGGCTTCAGCCGCGAAGAATTCGACCTAGGTCCGAGCGCTTCGCACACCTTCGGCCAGCGCGGCGCACAGACTCAACACGCCATCGATCGCTTTGTCTGGCGATTGAGCCTTGGCGATCTGGTCGACCAGTGCCGAACCGACCACCACTCCGTCCGCCAGCCTGGCGATGGCCGCTGCCTGTTCCGGGGTGCGGATGCCGAAGCCGACACTGATGGGCAGCGTGGTATGGCGGCGCAGACGTTCGATGGCTTCAGTCACCTGGTCGGTGGTCGCAGAACCGGCGCCGGTCACGCCGGCTACCGATACGTAGTAGACGAAGCCGGAGCTGCGCTCCAGCACTTTGGGCAGGCGTGCGTCGTCGGTGGTCGGAGTGGTCAGGCGGATGAAGTCGATGCCCGACGCCTGGGCCGGGGTCGCCAGCTCGGCGTCGTGCTCTGGCGGCAGGTCAACGATAATCAGGCCGTCGACCCCGGCTTGTTTGGCCTGGGCCACGAAGGCTTCGACGCCAAAGCGGTGGATCGGGTTGTAGTAACCCATCAGCACGATCGGTGTGCTGTCGTCGTCGGCACGGAACTCGCGGACCATCTGCAGGGTTTTTGTCAGGGTCTGGCCGGCATCCAGAGCGCGCAGGGTCGCCAGCTGGATCGCCACGCCATCGGCCATCGGGTCGGTGAACGGCATGCCCAGTTCGATCACGTCGGCGCCTGCGGCCGGCAGGCCCTTGAGGATTTTCAGCGAGGTGTCGTAGCCAGGATCGCCTGCGGTGATAAAGGTCACCAGGGCGGAGCGGCCTTCGGCCTTGAGCTGGGCAAAACGGTGTTCGAGACGGCTCATGCCTGCTTCTCCTGGTTCTGTTCGGCCGCAGCCATGTGGTTCATCACGGTTTGCATGTCTTTGTCGCCACGGCCCGAGAAGCACACCACCATCAGGTGATCCTTGGGCAGCGTCGGCGCCCGGCGAATGGCTTCGGCCAGGGCGTGGGACGTTTCCAGCGCCGGAATGATGCCTTCCAGGCGGCAGCACTTATGGAAGGCGTCGAGGGCTTCGTTATCGGTGATGCTGACGTATTCGACGCGCTTAATCTCATGCAACCAGGCGTGTTCCGGGCCGATACCCGGATAGTCCAGGCCGGCGGAAATCGAGTGGGCGTCGTCGATCTGACCGTCTTCGTTCTGCAGCAGATAGGTACGGTTGCCGTGCAGCACGCCGGGTACGCCGCCATTGAGGCTGGCCGCGTGCTTGTCGGTGTCGACGCCATGGCCACCGGCTTCAACGCCGATGATCTGTACCCCGCTGTCATCCAGGAACGGGTGGAACAGGCCCATGGCGTTGGAGCCGCCACCGACGCAGGCGACCAGGCTGTCGGGCAGCCGACCTTGCTTCTCCAGCATCTGTTCTTTGGCTTCTTTGCCGATCACCGACTGGAAGTCACGAACCATCGCCGGGTACGGGTGTGGGCCGGCCACGGTGCCGATCAGGTAGAAGGTGTTGTCGACGTTGGTCACCCAGTCGCGCAGGGCTTCGTTCATCGCATCCTTGAGGGTGCCGGTGCCGGAGGTGACCGGCACGATTTCGGCGCCCAGCAGCTTCATGCGGAACACGTTGGCCTGCTGACGCTCGATGTCGGTCGCGCCCATGTAGATCACGCAAGGGATGCCGAAGCGTGCTGCAACAGTGGCGGTGGCCACGCCGTGCATGCCGGCGCCGGTCTCGGCGATCAGGCGGGTCTTGCCCATGCGCTTGGCCAGCAACACCTGGCCGATGCAGTTGTTGATCTTGTGCGCGCCAGTGTGGTTCAGCTCTTCACGCTTGAAGAAAATTTTCGCGCCGCCCAAGTCATCACTCAGGCGCTCGGCGTAGTACAGCGGGTTGGGACGGCCGACGTAATCGCGCTGAAAGTAAGCCAGTTGCTCGGCGAAGGTCGGATCCTGTTTGGCGGCTTCGTACTCGCGGTTCAGGTCGAGAATCAGCGGCATCAGGGTTTCAGCGACGTAGCGGCCGCCGAACGAGCCGAACAGGCCGTTGGCATCGGGGCCGTTACGCAAAGTGGTCTGGGTCATGAGCTACTCCGGGTGCACTGGGGCAAATGAGTTGAGCCGTATGGGCAATGGGTACACTTTAACCAGCGCATGGCGCGCTGAAAACCGATAAGATCGCCGCAACCTGTCAGGAAAACTCAACTGTTATGAGCCGTGACTTGCCCCCGCTCAATGCCTTGCGTGCCTTCGAGGCCGTTGCCCGCCTGGGCAGCGTCAGCCAGGCCGCTGAACAGCTGCATGTGACCCATGGCGCGGTAAGCCGCCAACTCAAGCTGCTGGAAGAGCATTGGGGGGTCAGCCTGCTGCGCAAGGATGGGCGTGGCCTTAAACTCACAGATGCCGGTATCCGGCTGCGCGATGTCAGCGCCGAAGTGTTCGATAAATTGCGTGCCGTGTCGGCCGAGTTGAGCCAGGGCAGCGCCGACGCACCGTTCGTGCTCGGCTGTTCCGGCAGCCTGTTGGCGCGCTGGTTCATTCCGCGTCTGGGGCGTTTGAATGCCGAGTTGCCCGACCTGCGCTTGCACTTGTCTGCCGGTGAAGGCGATCTGGACCCCCGGCGTCCGGGGCTTGATGCCCTGCTGGTGTTCGCCGAGCCACCCTGGCCGGCTGACATGCAGGTGCTGGAGCTGGCCCGCGAGCGGATCGGCCCGGTACTCAGTCCGCATTTCGCCCGTTTTGAGCAACTGCGCCAGGCGCCGGCCCAGGCGTTGCTGAGTGAGTCGTTGTTGCACACCACGTCACGGCCACAGGCCTGGCCAAGCTGGGCGCAACACAATGGCATCGACCCGCAGGCGCTGCGGTTCGGGCAAGGTTTCGAGCATCTGTATTACTTGCTGGAGGCGGCGGCTGCCGGCCTGGGGGTCGCCATTGCGCCACAGCCGCTGGTCGCGGACGACCTGCGGGCCGGGCGTCTGGCAGCGCCGTGGGGGTTCAGTGAAACCCCGGCGCAGCTCGCGCTGTGGGTGCCGCGCCGGGCCGCTGACGGGCGTGCCCGGCAACTGGCCCAGTGGCTACGCGAGGAGTTGAACAGCGCGCGCTGATCAGTCGCCGCGTTTGCACAGCAGGTAGGCGGCCAGCAGGCCCAGTGCGCCGACCGCTACACCGGCGGTGGTCCATGGATGGTCCTGAGCGTAATCGCGGGTGGCGATGGCGTTTTCCCGGGTCTTGACCTTGACGTCTTCGTAGACATCGCTGAGCAGCCCGCGGGAATGACCCAGAGCGCGTTCGGCACTGGCCTTGAGGCTCTTGAGGGTCTTGTGCGACTCCTCGGATGCATCGGCCTTCAGGCTTTCCAGCGACTTGAGCAGACTTTCGATCTCTGCTTCAACGCTTTGCAGCGAAGCCTTGCGAAGGGAAGAACTAGCCATGGTATTTCTCCTGCAGTGATGAGTGGCGTGTGTTGATTCCGACTACGGCCCTTTTGAAAAGTGCAGTCGAAAATCCTCCGGCTTTTTACCGGCTGAACTTTTGCAGCGCTTGGGCACACAGAAACAGGGAGCGGCACGCCTGCTACGCTCGTTATGACCATCAAGGAGAATTGCCATGAGCGACCATCGCACCTACAAGAAGATCGAGTTGATCGGCTCGTCTACCACCTCGATTGAAGACGCCATCAACAACGCCCTGGCCGAAGCCAGCAAAAGCCTGACCCATCTGGAGTGGTTCGAAGTGACCGAAACCCGCGGTCATATCGAGAACGGCAAGGTGGCGCACTTCCAGGTCACCATCAAAGTCGGCTTCCGGATTGCCAATAGCTGAAGCACGTCACATTTGAGTGAGTCGGCCACTGAACCTTCAGACTGGCTCACTGCCCTATTTTGCGCGACACCTTCTCAGCCCGTTCACGGGCACCTTTTTGCAGTCAAAAACGGAGATGTGCTCATGAAGCGACTCATGCTGGCGGTAGGTTTGTTGACTCTGGCAGGTACAGCCGCTGCGGCGGGTAAACCTTGTGAAGAACTGAAGTCGGAAATCGACGCCAAACTGCAGGCCAAAGGCGTTACGTCCTATAGCCTGGAAGTGGTTGAAAAAGGCAGCGCCGCCGACCAGCAGGTGGTCGGCAGCTGCGATGGCGGCACCAAGGAAATCGTCTACAAGCGTGGCTGAGGTGCCGGCTCAGAGGCGGGCTTTGTAGGAGCTGCTTTAGCAGCGAAGCTTTCGCGGATAAACGGATCGCCGCCCGGCCGCTCCTACGGGACCGCAGATCAGCCCTTGGCCACCTGCGCCAGGATCTCGAACGAGCGCAGACGGTCGGTGTGCTCGAACAGGTCGCAGGTGAAGATCAGTTCATCGGCCTCGGTCTGTTCCAGCAGCACGTCCAGTTTGGCGCGGATCTTCTCCGGGCCGCCAATCACGGCCAGGCCCAGAAAGCTCATCACCGCTTCGCGCTCATGGGGCAGCCACAACCCGTCCATGTCCGGTACCGGTGGGCGTTGCACCAGGCTATGGCCGCGCATCAGTGCCAGAATGCGCCGGTACACCGAGGTCGCCAGGTACTCGGCCTGCTCATCGCTGTCAGCCGCCACCAGTGGCACACCCAGCATCACATAGGGTTTATCGAGCACTTCAGAAGGCTGGAAGTGGTTGCGATAGACGCGAATCGCCTCGTGCATGTAGCGCGGCGCGAAGTGTGAGGCGAAGGCATACGGCAGGCCGCGCATTCCGGCCAGTTGCGCGCTGAACAGGCTTGAACCGAGCAGCCAGATCGGCACCTCGGTGCCATAACCTGGCACTGCGATCACTTTTTGCTCAGGCGTACGCGGCCCCAGATACTTCACCAGTTCGGCAACATCATCCGGAAAATCATCGGCACTGCCCGAGCGCTCCCGACGCAGCGCACGCGCGGTCATCTGGTCCGAGCCCGGCGCCCGGCCCAGCCCCAGATCAATGCGGCCCGGATACAGGCTGGCCAGGGTGCCGAACTGCTCGGCGATCACCAGCGGTGCATGGTTGGGCAGCATCACCCCACCGGCCCCCACGCGAATCGTCGACGTACCGCCGGCCAGATAGCCGAGCAGCACCGAGGTGGCGGAGCTGGCAATGCCGTCCATGTTGTGGTGCTCGGCCACCCAGAAGCGGTTGAAACCGAGTTTCTCGACATGTCGGGCCAGGTCCAGCGAGCGGTGCAAGGCATCGGCCGGGCCTTTGTCTTCACGCACGGGCACCAGGTCGAGGGTGGAAATCTTGATATCGGACAGGCGTTTCATAAGCCGCGCATGCTCCTTTGAGTGACGTGAGCGGACTCAAGGCCCGTAATAACTCAAGCAATGAGGGCCAAGCGATGGGTTTTCAATGGCAGCTGATGAAATTTCCTACCTTGTTAGTAGGAATTAGCTCTTTGAACTTCCCCTGTGGCCCAGCCTCAGAACTCTTGTTGCTGTACGAAAAATGACCCGTTCACAAGGAGAGACCATGTCCATCGTCAAGAAAGCATCTGCTCATTGGGAAGGCGACCTGAAAGAAGGGATTGGCCACATTTCCACGGAAACCGGCGTGTTGCGTGAAGCCCCGTATGGCTTCAAGGCACGTTTCGAGGGCGGCAAAGGCACTAACCCGGAAGAACTGATCGGCGCTGCGCATGCCGGCTGCTTCTCTATGGCTTTTTCGATGATTCTCGGCGACGCCGGGCTGAAGGCCAAAAGCATCGACACCCAGGCCGAAGTGACACTGGAGAAGCAGGAAGGTGGTTTTGCGATCACTGAAATCAACCTGATTCTCAAGGCAAACATCCCCGGTGCCACGGAAGATCAGTTCCGTGAATTGGCCACCAAGGCCAAGGAAGGTTGCCCGGTTTCCAAAGTGCTCAACGCATCGATCACTCTGCAGGCGACCCTGGTCAATTGATGAATACGGCAGTCTGGTATCACGCCAGACTGCCGTGGGCGAACTCGATGAGCGGTAGTCAGGTCCAACCAGTATCGGCACAGCAGTGTGTGCCTTGTACGAAGGGATCGACCATGAAACGTCTGCTCGCTGCTTTGACCTGCACCCTCCTGGCCACCGGCGCCATGGCCGCGCCGAAATCCTGTGACGAGCTCAAGGATGAAATCGAAGCGCGGATTCAGGCCAATAATGTCACCTCCTACACTCTGGAAATCGTCAGCAATGACGAGGTTCATGACCCGAGTATGGTGGTCGGCAGTTGCGCCAATGGCACGCATAAAATCATCTATCAGAATAACGACCGCTAATTAGATGCAATGCATGTCCGAGTCGCGAGCAACCTCCTGCCGCTGCGCGTCATACAGCCGCGCTTCGATGTCATTGGCGAGCGAGCGTACTTGCAGGCGATAACGCTGCCCGGCCTTGAAACCATCGTAATCGACATGGATAAAACAGGTGATGTCGGTGTAGTCGTCACTGAACATGCCCATTGCCGCACCTGAGCGATACTCATAGTCGTAGCGCACCACCAGTTGGTGGCGGCCAGGCGTCACCTGGAAATAGCGCCCGTCGTAGGTGTTCTCACCGTCGAGCTTATCAGCCATCACCAGCCTGCCGGTCATGGTGTTGAGATCGACCCAGGCCAGGGCCGGATCATGGATTGGCAAGGGACCTGCACATCCGCTCAGGATGCCGAAGGCCAGAACAGGTAGTATGCGACGCATGACAGGCTCCAGATAGACGAGTGGCGATGATAGTGGCCGCGACTGTCGCTGTCCTCACCCTCTTCAGGATTGGTATTTCAGGGCGTCGTATGCCAGGACTTGATGTTTCGCGTCTTCGTTGTGGTCTGCTCATACTGTTGGCAACGCTGCTCGGCGGTTGTTCCAGTCTTTCCTACTACGGCCAGTTGGCGACCGGGCAATGGCAGTTATTGCAGGCCCGCGAGCCGGTGGCCGATGTAATCGCCGACCCAGGCCGCGACCCGGCATTGCGCAAGCATCTGGCCCTGGCCCAGCAGGCCCGGCGGTTTGCCAGCGAAACACTGCACCTGCCGGATAACCGCAGCTATCGGCTGTATGCCGACATTGGCCGACCGTTCGTGGTCTGGAATGTGTTTGCCACCGACGAATTTTCGCTGGACCCGTTGAGCCACTGCTTCCCGATTGCCGGTTGTGTGGCTTATCGCGGCTATTACAGCCTGGGCGGTGCGCGGGGAGAGGCGGCGCTGCAACGGCAGGCTGGCAAGGATGTGTTCGTGGCCGGTATCGAAGCCTATTCGACCCTGGGCTGGTTCAGTGATCCGATCCTTAACACCATGCTGGGCTGGGGTGACGAGCGTCTGGCAACGCTGATCTTCCATGAACTGGCCCATCAGCGTTTCTATGTCAAAGATGACACCGCATTCAACGAGTCATATGCCAGCTTCGTCGAGCAGGAAGGCACCCGCCAGTGGCGCGCTGCGCGTGGGTTAGCGGCTGTGCATGAGCGCCGCGCCGGTCAGCGCGAGGCGCTGACCCGGTTGGTGCTCGATACCCGCCAGCGCCTGCGTGCCTTGTATGCCCAGCCGCTGGGTCCTGCGCTGATGCGTGAGCGCAAGGCCGCCGAGTTCGAGCGGCTGCGCCAGGAATATCGTGCACTGCGCGATCAGCAATGGCCGGGCGACAAGCGCTTCGATGCCTGGATCAATGCGCCGCTGAACAACGCCAAACTGCTGCCCTTTGGCCTTTATGAGCAATGGGTGCCGGCTTTTGCCGCGTTGTTTGCGCAGGTCAACCGCGACTGGCCGGCGTTCTACATGCGGGTTGAACAACTGGGCAAGCTGGCGCCAGCCGAGCGCCAGGCCGCATTGCAAGCGCTGATGCCGATCGCCCCGGTAACCCCGATTACCCCGTAGGAGCGGCTTTAGCCGCGAAGGCTTCCCGGCTAAAGCGGATCGCCGCCCGGCGGCTCCTACGATTGGATCGCCATAAATCCCCGATGCAGTTCAGCCACGCTCGGGTAGTGATACTCCGGCGCTTCGGCCAGCAGTTCTTCGGCGCTGCCGAACCCATAACCCACTGCCGCGACCTGCAAGCCGTTGCGCCGTCCACCGATCAGGTCGTGTTTGCGGTCGCCGATCATCAGGGTCTGGGCCGGGTCGAGTCGCTCTTCGGCCAGCAGGTGGGCGATCAGTTCGACCTTGTCGGTGCGGGTGCCGTCCAGCTCGCTGCCGTAGATCACTTTGAAGTGCCGGGCAAAGTCGAAATGCCGGGCGATCTCCCGGGCGAATACCGACGGTTTGGAGGTGGCGACATACAAGGTGCGACCCTGACCGCTCAAGGTTTCCAGCAACTGCGGGATACCGTCGAACACCAGGTTCTCGTACAGCCCGGTGACCTTGAAGCGCTCACGGTAGAAATTCACCGCCTCCCAGGCCTTGGCCTCGTCCATGGCATAGGACTGCATGAACTGCTGCAACAGCGGTGGGCCGATGAAGTGTTCCAGCCGGGTGATGTCGGGTTCGTCGATGCCCAGCTTGCCCAGGGCAAACTGGATTGAGCGGGTGATGCCCAGACGCGGGTCGGTCAGGGTGCCGTCGAGGTCGAACAGGATGTTTTGTTGGTACATGGATGCTCGCGGGTCAATGGGGCCTGAAATTCAAAGCTGATCGAAGCCTTCAGCCAGATGCTGGTCCTTGAGCTTCACATAATTGCTGGCGCTGTAGGGAAAGAACGCGATCTCTTTCTCGGTCAAGGGGCGTACCTGTTTCACGGGTCTGCCGACATACAGAAAACCGCTTTCCAGCACCTTGCCTGGCGGCACCAGGCTGCCGGCGCCGATGATCACTTGGTCCTCGACCACCGCGCCATCCATGAGGGTGCTGCCCATGCCGATCAGGATTCGATTACCGATCCGGCAGCCATGCAACATGCATTTATGGCCGATGGTGACCTCATCACCGATCAACAGCGGGAAACCGTCGGGGTTGAAGGGGCCGGCGTGAGTGATGTGCAGCACGCTGCCGTCCTGCACGCTGGTGCGGCTGCCGATACGGATCCGGTGCATGTCGCCGCGCACCACGGTCAGCGGCCACACCGAACTGTCGGCACCGATCTGCACATCGCCGATCACCACTGCCGAACTGTCGACGAAGGCCCGCTCGCCGAGGGCCGGGGTGTGCTGCTGGAACTTGCGAATGGCCACGATAGCCTCCTTCTTTATTCGTGATAGAGCGGGAATCAAGGTTTCAGGGCTGCTTATGGCGTCGATTGTAATTAAGATGGCCGAGTGTTTCTTCCAGCCAAGGTGCAAAACCGTGAGCGCGAACAACCCTCTTCTGCAACCGTACGACCTGCCTCCTTTCTCGGCGATCCGTGCCGAGCACGTAAAACCGGCCATTGACCAGATTCTGGCCGACAACCGCGCGGCCATTGCGAGCATTCTTGCCCAACAGGGCGAGCAGCCGGACTGGGCCGGGCTGATCCTGGCGCTGGATGAAGTCAATGATCGGCTGGGCGCGGCCTGGAGCCCGGTCAGCCACCTCAATGCAGTGTGCAACAGCGCCGAGCTGCGTGAAGCCTATGAGTCGTGCCTGCCCGCGCTGAGCGCCTATTCCACCGAGATGGGCCAGAACCGTACGCTGTTCCAGGCCTATGAGGCCCTGGCGGCCAGCCCGGCGGCGGCCGGTTTCGATGTTGCCCAGAAGACCATTGTTGAACATGCGTTGCGCGACTTCCGTTTGTCGGGCATCGATCTGCCGCCCGAGCAGCAGAAGCGCTATGCCGAGGTGCAGAGCAAGCTGTCGGAGCTGGGCAGCCAGTTCTCCAACCAGTTGCTCGACGCGACCCAGGCCTGGACCAAACTGATCACTGACGAGGCAGCGCTCGATGGCCTGACCGAATCGGCCAAGCAGCAGATGGCTGCCGCCGCGCAGGCCAAGGATCTGCAAGGCTGGCTGATCACTCTGGAATTCCCTAGCTATTACGCGGTGATGACCTACGCCAACGACCGTGCGCTGCGCCAGGAGCTGTACACCGCCTACTGCACTCGCGCCTCGGATCAAGGCCCGAACGCCGGGCAGAATGACAACGGCCCGTTGATGGAGCAGATCCTCGATCTGCGCCAGGAACTGGCCGCGCTGCTGGGGTTTGCCAACTTTGCCGAACTGAGCCTGGCGACCAAGATGGCCGAGTCCAGCGATCAGGTGCTGAGCTTCCTGCGTGACCTGGCGGTGCGCAGCAAGCCGTTCGCCGCCCAGGACCTGCAACAGCTCAAGGCCTTCGCTGCCGAGCAGGGTTGCCCGGACCTGCAAAGCTGGGACACCGGTTACTACGGTGAAAAACTCCGTGAGCAGCGCTACAGCGTGTCGCAGGAAACCGTGCGCGCCTGGTTCCCGATCGACAAGGTGCTGGGCGGCCTGTTCAGCATCGTGCAGCGCTTGTACGGCATCGAAATCAACGAGCTGAGCGGCTTCGACACTTGGCATCCGGATGTGCGCCTGTTCGAAATCAAGGAAAACGGCCAGCACGTCGGGCGCTTCTTCTTCGACCTCTACGCCCGTGCCAACAAGCGCGGCGGTGCCTGGATGGATGGCGCCCGTGACCGTCGGCGCACCGCTGGCGGCCAGTTGCAGAGCCCGGTGGCCAACCTGGTGTGCAACTTCACCCCGGCCTCGCCCGGCAAGCCGGCGCTGCTGACCCACGATGAAGTCACCACGCTGTTCCACGAGTTCGGTCACGGCCTGCATCACCTGCTGACCCGCATCGAGCATGCCGGTGTGTCGGGCATCAACGGTGTGGCCTGGGACGCGGTGGAGCTGCCGAGCCAGTTCATGGAGAACTGGTGCTGGGAGCCTGAAGGGCTGGCGCTGATCTCCGGTCACTATGAAACCGGCGAGCCGCTGCCGCAGGACCTGCTGGAAAAAATGCTCGCGGCGAAGAATTTCCAGTCCGGGCTGATGATGGTCCGTCAGCTGGAGTTCTCGTTGTTCGACTTCGAGCTGCACGCCACCCATGGCGACGGCCGTAGCGTGCTGCAGGTTATTGAAGGGGTGCGTGACGAAGTCTCGGTGATGCGTCCGCCCGCCTACAACCGCTTTGCCAACGGCTTTGCGCATATCTTTGCCGGCGGCTACGCGGCTGGTTACTACAGCTACAAATGGGCTGAAGTGCTGTCGGCCGATGCGTTCTCGAAATTCGAAGAAGACGGCGTGCTCAATGCCGAGACCGGCCGGGCTTTCCGCGAGGCGATTCTGGCCCGTGGCGGCTCCCAGGCACCGATGGTGCTGTTCGTCGATTTCCGCGGACGCGAGCCATCGATTGACGCACTCTTGCGCCATTGCGGCCTGAGTGAGGAAGCGGCATGAGCGATGGCCCCGTGGTCACTCCAAAACGCTTTATCGCCGGGGCGGTGTGCCCGGCGTGCAGCGAGCCCGACAAGCTCAAGATGTGGAGCGAAGACGGGGTTCCGCACCGTGAGTGCGTGAACTGCGGCTACAGCGACACCCTCAACGAGCAGGGCCTGTCGGTGCCCAAAGAGCTGGGCACCCGGGTCAACCGGGTCGAAGTCAAACCGGCCAACCCCAAGGTGCAGGGCGTGCAGTTCTTCCCTAATCCGAAGCTCAAGAAGCCGGTTGATCCGGGCTGATATCGCTGAACGGTTCCGTAGCCTGCAACCAGGCTCCGGAACCGTTGCCTCAGTAGCCCCTGCACTTCAGAAAGGCTCTGGCCAGGTCGTAAAGAACCTCGTCTGGCGGCATGTCGTAATCATCCTGGGAGCCATTCAAGTCTTCATCCCAGGCAGGCTTTTCAAATTCGTCCTCGCCGTCCGGCGATAAAACACGCGCCACGCTGACCGGTTCTGCCTCGGCGTCTTCGAAAAACTCGATCTGAATTTCAATGGCCCTGCCCCTTTGGACGGTGTAGGCAGTCAGGTGTATTTCGTAATTAGTGGCCATCATCCACCTCGCATCAATAAAGGATTGCGATGACTCGGGAACCGAGCAATAGCTGCCGGAGCACGGTAGCCCTCGTTTCAGGCCGGGTCTACTGACAGAAATGACAGCGAATCTGGCAGCCAGTGTTCTTGCCGACGGTTATGGCATCAGGCCGATATTGTTGTACTGTATATAAAAACAGTATCTGGGCAGCCCGCATGACTCTGACACCGGCAATCCGTGGCCGCGGCACGGCCAGTAATCCGCACAACCGGTTCGCGCCTCAGCGTTCGGTGGCCGAAGACGACGGCTGGTATCAGGAGGCGCCGCTGACTCAGGGCACTGAGGTGATCCATGAAACCGCCAAGAGCATCATTACCCGCAATACCTCGCCGGATATCCCTTTCGACCGCTCGATCAATCCTTATCGCGGCTGCGAGCATGGCTGCATCTATTGTTTCGCCCGGCCCAGCCATGCCTATTGGGACATGTCGCCGGGGCTGGACTTTGAAACGAAGCTGATCGCCAAGACCAATGCTGCGGCGCTGCTGGAGCAGCAGTTGTCCAAACCCGGTTATCGCTGTGCACCGATCAACCTGGGGGCCAACACCGACCCTTATCAGCCCATCGAGCGCGAGTACAAACTGACCCGCGCTACGCTCGAGGTGCTGCTGCGCTATCGGCACCCGGTGACCATCGTCACCAAGGGTTCGCTGATCTTGCGCGACCTCGACCTGCTCAGTGAGCTGGCCCGTCAGCGTCTGGTATCAGTGATGATCAGCCTTACCACTCAGGATGATGAACTCAAGCGCATTCTCGAGCCGCGCGCGGCGGCACCGGCGGCGCGTTTGCGGGCGATCCGGGTGTTGCGTGAGGCCGGCGTGCCGGTGGGCGTGTTGTGCGCGCCGATGATCCCGATGATCAACGACAGCGAGCTGGAAACCCTGATGCAGCAAGCCAGGGACGCCGGCGCGCTGAGTGCCAGCTACATCATGCTGCGTCTGCCGCTGGAGGTGGCGCCACTGTTCGAAGAGTGGCTGGCCAGCCATTACCCGCAACGCGCAGCGCATGTCATGAGCCTGATCCGCCAGAGCCGTAACGGTGCCAACAATGACAGCCGGTTCGGTTCGCGGATGCGCGGCGAAGGCCAGTTTGCCGAGCTGCTTTCAAAGCGCTACGCCCTCGCTGCCCGGCGTCTGGGGCTCAACGGGCGGGAAAGTTTTGCGCTGGACTGTGACTCTTTCTGCCCACCCGGTGGTCAGATGTCATTGCTATAGGCCAATAAAAAGATGGCACAAGGCTATTGACAAATTGTGTTTCATTAATGTTGCTTTAAGTTTCATTTAAGCTTTGATGGTTAGTCTGCAGCCCGGAGTGTCCCTTTGGCAGCGTGCAACGGAGCTGCGCGCATGAATCGAGCCGGGGGACTACTGCGCTATCCGAATGAAGCATGAAATCCACTTCAGGGTGCCTCTAAAAACGTAGGCGAGGCAGGCAACGCAGCGATGGCGCGCGTAGCGCCGTAGGCGCCCAGCCGGCAGGTAGTTTTTAGAGATGTCCTTCAATCCGCCAGAGAGGATGAGACATGAGTGACAAGGACAAACAACCGTCGGCCCCTTCCCAACCGGATGTGGAAACTGCCGAACAGGCCTTGCAACACATCGTGGATGGCTTCGTGCAATTTCGTCATGAGGTCTTCCCCCAGCAGGAAGAGTTGTTCAAGAAACTGGCCAATGCCCAACGGCCACGCGCCATGTTCATTACCTGCGCCGACTCGCGCATCGTGCCTGAACTGATTACCCAGAGCTCGCCAGGCGACCTGTTCGTGACCCGTAACGTCGGCAACGTGGTGCCGCCCTACGGTCAGATGAACGGTGGCGTATCGACTGCCATCGAATACGCGGTCATGGCCCTGGGCGTACAACACATCATCATCTGTGGTCACTCCGACTGCGGCGCCATGCGTGCAGTACTCAACCCGCACACGCTCGACAAGATGCCGACGGTCAAAGCCTGGCTGCGTCATGCCGAGGTGGCCCGCACGGTGGTTGAAGACAACTGCTCGTGCGGCGCCGAGCACGAGAGCATGGGCGTGCTGACCCAGGAAAACGTCATCGCCCAGTTGCAGCACCTGCGTACCCACCCTTCGGTTGCGTCCAAACTGGCCAGTGGTCAGTTGTCGATTCACGGCTGGGTGTACAGCATCGAAACCAGCGAAATTCTCGCCTATGACTCTGTGCTGGACCGCTTCCGCCCGCTTGACGGCGAAGCTCCGGTGCCGACAGCGACGCCCAAGGCGCGCTTCTAAGAGAGGCTTGCGATTGGCCGTCGTCTGACGGCCGACCGCTCAAGGCCTGACTTGCCACCGCGCCACGGCGCGGCGGACTTACCTTTCCTGCCCATGGTGGCGGCTGCGTTGTGAACGCGCCGTCAGGCATTGCCGTGTCTGAATGAATCGGTCGCGGTGGAACAATCACGTCTGTAGAAAATCGGAGAGTTGTCATGGATGCCACAGCCGCTAAAGGTACTTCATCGATCCAGTCTGTCTTGCCACGGGAGCTATTGGCTTCCGTGGTGGTGTTTCTCGTTGCCTTGCCGCTGTGCATGGGTATTGCCATCGCCTCGGGCATGCCCCCGGCCAAAGGCCTGATCACCGGTATCATCGGTGGTCTGGTGGTCGGCTTTCTGGCCGGCTCACCGCTGCAGGTCAGTGGCCCGGCGGCCGGGCTTGCGGTGCTGGTGTTCGAGCTGGTGCGCACGCATGGCATGGCCATGCTCGGTCCGATCCTGCTGCTGGCCGGTCTGCTGCAACTACTGGCCGGGCGCTTCAAGCTCGGTTGCTGGTTCCGCGTCACGGCACCGGCAGTGGTGTACGGCATGCTGGCCGGTATTGGTGTGTTGATCGTGCTATCGCAGATTCACGTGATGTTCGACAGCGGGCCCAAGCCTTCCGGGCTGGATAACCTGATCGGCTTCCCGACCACCCTGATGCAGGCCATTGGTCCTGGCAGCGGCATGCAGGCCGGCCTGCTCGGGCTGGGCACCATTGCGGTGATGTACGGCTGGGAAAAACTGCGTCCGCAATCGCTGCGCTTCGTACCCGGCGCGCTGCTCGGGGTCGGTATTGCCACGGCGGTCAGCCTGTACCTGGCGCTTGAGGTCAAGCGGGTTCAAGTGCCAGCGGATCTGACTGAAGCCATCGACTGGCTGCGGGTCGAAGACCTGGTCAATCTGGCTAACCCGTCAGTGCTGATTGCCGCCTTTGCCGTCGCCTTTATTGCCAGTGCCGAAACCCTGCTGTCCGCTGCGGCGGTGGACCGCATGCATAACGGTGTGCGTTCGGACTTCGACAAGGAGCTCAGCGCTCAGGGGGTGGGCAATATGCTCTGCGGCCTGGTCGGAGCCTTGCCGATGACCGGAGTGATCGTGCGCAGTTCGGCCAACGTGCAGGCCGGTGCCACCACCCGGATGTCGACGATCTTCCATGGCCTTTGGCTGCTGGCGTTTGTCTTGCTGTTGTCGAGTGTGCTGCAGAGCATTCCGGTGGCGAGCCTGGCAGGCGTGTTGGTATATACCGGCCTGAAGCTGGTAGACATGAAGGCGTTCCGTGGTCTGGGTCGTTATGGGCGGATGCCGATGTTCACCTATGCAGCCACGGCTGCGGCCATTATCTTCACTGACCTGTTGACCGGTGTGCTGGTCGGTTTCGCCCTGACCCTGGTCAAACTGGCCTTCAAGGCCGCGCGTCTGAAAATCAGCCTGGTGCCGCTCGATGGCGAGCAGGAACTGGAGTTGCGTCTGGTGGGTGCGGCAACCTTTCTCAAGGTGCCTGCGCTGACTCAAGTGTTGGGAAGTATCCCGCAGGGCAGCACGGTCCATGTGCCGCTGGGAAATCTGAACTACATCGATCACTCCTGCCTGGAGCTGCTCGAAGAGTGGGGCCGGGCCAATGCTGCCCAAGGGACGCGGTTGATCATCGAGCCGCGTGGTTTGAAGCGTCGCCTGGAAGGGCGAGTGCGCACCAATACCGGCGTCGGTGCCAGTACCGCCTGACTGATCAGTGCAGGGCGTTGGTCTGCAAGCCTTCCAGCTCCAGGACAACGCCCAGTTGCAGTGACAGGCACGGCCAGCGTTGCCAGGCCGCTTCGGTGCCCGGACTGGCGAGCCGCTCGCGATAGGCCTGTACCGACTTCTGGGCAAAGCTTTCCTCATTAAGCATTTCACGCACCGCATGGTGCACCGCTTCATCCAGCTGGTTGGCGAAGTTCTCGCCAATCAGTTGGTGGGCGATGACATTGGCCACTGTCGAGTCGGACGGGATCAACGGTCGGCCCAGGTAGCGGATATACAGATCGTTGACTTCCTCGACCAGCCGGTGCGCCAGGTAGGCCTCGTCCAGCAGGCTGTCCAGGCCTTCATGGCCGTTCATGATGGCCGGCGGGCTGGTAAAGAACTGCGATGCAATACGCAACACCGGTTTGATCTGCTCTTCTATTCCGGCTTCCTGCGCCACGCTGTGGGCGGCATCCAGCAAGTCCGGCACATGTTCTATGTACGCCGAGATGAAATTTTTCAGTACCGTGTGGGCATCGCCCTTGTCCAGAGCGATGGCGGGGTGAAGGCTGGGCAGTTGTTGTTCAAGTTGATGCAGCAGATGGCCTGTATCGGCTTCGTGTTGTTGGGCACGCTTAATCTGCTCACGCAATGCAGCAGTGTTCATTCATTCTCCTGAAGGCCTGGGACACTAATTTACTGTTTATAAAACGAGTAAAGAAAAAACGTTTCCGCATTGATCTTCGCTGCCTGCAAATGCTGGATTGAACGAAGTTTGACGAATTTTCCTACGCGTCAGGGATGACATACATTAGCGCGATTAAATTGGGATCCAAGATCGTTTTCGCATAAGAAATGGTTTTTTATATGGCTGAACGGTCAAAAAAAAGACCAGCCAGTCATCCAGACCTTTCTGACCACCCGCATCGTGGCTGCAACGGCGTGTCTATACTGCTGTTCAGGAAGCAGGTTGATGGTCCCAGGTGCTTTGCCGACGGCTGCATAAAGCGGCTGTAACGCTTGGTTTACAAGCCCTGAGCGACCCGAGTCCGTAGTCCGCTAGCCGCTCCCCGGCCGCAGGTATCTGTCTGCGCAGTTGTATGTGCCATGAGGGAAACCCCAATGACGTGTCATCCCCGGATGTGGATGGCCCTTTTGTGGTGGGCGACCAGCGGTCAGGTTTTTGCGGCATGGACCACCAATATGGCGCCCGGTGTCACGGGCGTCAGCCAGGCGGTCTACCAGCTGCACATGACCATCTTCTGGATCTGCGTGGTGATCGGCGTCGTGGTATTCGGCGCCATCGGCTGGAGTGTGTTCGCCTATCGCCGCTCACGTGGCCGCCAGGCCGCAGACTTTCATGAGAACACCCGGGTCGAGATCCTCTGGACCGTAGTGCCGCTGCTGATTCTGGTGGTGATGGCGATTCCGGCGACCCGCACGCTGATCGACATGTATGACGCCAGCGAGTCGCAGGTCGATATCCAGATCACCGGTTATCAGTGGAAGTGGCATTACAAATACCTGGGCCAGGACGTCGAGTTCTTCAGCAACCTGAACACCTCCGCTGAGCAGATCAACAACCGCGACGCCAAGAACCCGCATTACCTGCTGGAAGTCGATCAGCCGCTGGTCTTGCCGGTGGGGCAGAAGGTGCGCTTTCTGGTTACCGGCGCCGATGTCATTCACTCTTGGTGGGTGCCGGCCTTTGCCGTCAAGCGTGATGCCATTCCCGGCTTCATTCACGAAGCCTGGACGCGCATCGACAAGCCCGGCATCTATCGCGGCCAATGCACCGAGCTGTGCGGCAAGGACCACGGCTTCATGCCCGTGGTGGTCGACGCCCGGCCCCAGGCCGAGTTCCAGAGTTGGCTTGCCGAGCGCAAGCAGGAAAGCCTGCGGGTCAAGGCGCTGACCGACAAACAGTGGACCCGTGAGGAGCTGATCCAGAAAGGCGATGAGGTCTATCACAAGGTCTGCGTAGCCTGTCATCAGGCTGAGGGCCAGGGATTGCCGCCGGCGTTCCCGGCCCTCAAGGGCTCGAAAATTGCCACTGGGCCGATGGCTGAGCACCTGAATATTGTCTTCAACGGCAAACCGGGCACCGCCATGGCCGCGTTCGGCAAGCAACTGTCGGAAGTGGATATTGCCGCAGTAGTGACGTACGAGCGCAATGCCTGGGGCAATGCCCAGGGCGACATGCTGACCCCTAAAGAGGTGCTGGCCTTCAAGCAGGCCAGCCAATGATGCCACGCACCGTAGGAGCCGCCGGGCGGCGATCCGCTTTAGCGGCGAACGCTTCGCAGCTAAAGCTGCTCCTACAGGAGAGAAGCTTTGAGCACTGTACTTGACGGCTACAGCCACGGCCCGGCCAAGGGCTTGATGCGCTGGCTGCTGACCACCAACCACAAGGACATCGGCACCCTGTACCTGTGGTTCAGTTTCAGCATGTTCCTGCTTGGTGGCACCTTTGCCATGGTCATCCGCGCCGAGCTGTTCCAGCCGGGCCTGCAGATCGTCCAGCCGGAGTTTTTCAACCAGATGACCACCATGCACGGTCTGGTGATGGTCTTTGGCGCAGTGATGCCGGCTTTTGTCGGGCTGGCCAACTGGATGATCCCGCTGATGATCGGCGCGCCGGACATGGCCTTGCCACGGCTCAACAACTTCAGCTTCTGGCTGTTGCCGGCTGCGTTTCTGCTGTTGGTCTCGACCCTGTTCAGCCCCGGTGGCGGTCCCAATTTCGGCTGGACCTTCTACGCGCCGCTGTCGACCACCTACGCGCCGCCGAGCGTGACGTTCTTCATTTTTGCCATCCACCTGATGGGCATCAGTTCGATCATGGGCGCGATCAACGTCATCGCCACCATCCTCAACCTGCGCGCGCCGGGCATGACCCTGATGAAGATGCCGCTGTTCGTCTGGACCTGGCTGATCACGGCCTTTTTGCTGATTGCCGTCATGCCGGTGCTGGCCGGTTGCGTGACCATGATGCTGCTGGACATCCACTTCGGCACCAGCTTCTTCAATGCCGCTGGCGGTGGCGACCCGGTGCTGTTCCAGCATGTGTTCTGGTTTTTCGGTCATCCGGAGGTGTACATCATGATCCTGCCGGCCTTCGGCGCGATCAGCTCGATCATCCCGGCGTTTTCGCGCAAGCCGTTGTTCGGCTATACCTCCATGGTCTACGCCACAGCCTCAATCGCGCTGCTGTCGTTTCTGGTCTGGGCGCATCACATGTTTGTGGTGGGGATGCCGCTGATGGGGGAATTGTTCTTCATGTACGCCACCATGCTGATAGCCGTGCCAACCGGGGTGAAGGTGTTCAATTGGGTCAGCACCATGTGGCAGGGCTCACTGACTTTCGAGACGCCCATGCTGTTTGCCGTGGCCTTTGTGATTTTGTTCACCATCGGCGGCTTTTCAGGCCTGATGCTGGCCATCGCCCCGGCGGATTTTCAGTATCAGGACACCTATTTCGTGGTCGCGCACTTTCATTACGTGCTGGTGCCGGGGGCGATTTTTGGCATTTTTGCCTCGGCTTATTACTGGCTGCCCAAGTGGACCGGGCATATGTACGACGAAACCCTGGGCAAGCTGCATTTCTGGATGTCCTTCGTGGGCATGAACCTGGCGTTCTTCCCCATGCATTTCGTCGGCCTGGCCGGTATGCCGCGCCGGGTGCCGGACTACAACCTGCAATTTGCCAACTTCAACATGATCTCTTCGATAGGGGCCTTTACCTTCGGGGTGACCCAGTTGCTGTTTCTGTTCATCGTCATCAAGACCATCCGTGGCGGCACCCCTGCCCCGGCCAAACCCTGGGATGGTGCAGAAGGCCTGGAATGGAGCGTGCCGTCCCCGGCGCCCTATCACACCTTCAGCAGCCCGCCGGTGATCAAGTGAACACTGTCCGCTCTTCGCGTCGTCTGGTGCGCCGCCTGCTGGTGCTGGTGGTGGTCATGTTCGGCTTTGGTTTTGCCCTGGTGCCGTTTTACGAATTGATGTGCCAGGCCTTCGGCCTCAATGGCAAGACCGGCGGCCCGTATCGTGGCGAGCAAGTGGTCGATGACCAGCGTCTGGTACGGGTGCTGTTCGTTTCCAGCAATGCGGCGGGGATGAACTGGGCGTTTTATCCCAAAGCCAGTGAGTTGCGCGTTCATCCGGGCGCGGTCAACGAAATGATCTTCGTCGCCAGCAACCCCGACAGCAGGCCCATGACCGCCCAGGCAGTGCCCAGCGTGGCACCGGGGCGGGCGGCGGCCTGGTTTCACAAGACCGAGTGCTTTTGTTTTACCCAGCAGGTGTTGCAGCCGGGTGAGCGCATCGAAATGCCGGTGCGCTTCATCATCGACCGTGACCTGCCCGGCGAGGTGCAGCAGTTGACCCTGGCCTACACGCTGTTCGACATCACCGCCCGCCAGCCGCCGGTGGCGCATGTCGGCAAGGATGGCGGCTGAACGGGAGACACTGATGAGCGACCCACAGCATTACTACGTCCCGCCCCAGAGCAAGTGGCCGATCATTGCCACGCTGGCGCTGCTGATCAGCATGTACGGCCTGGGTAGCTGGATCAACGACCACAAGGCCGGCCAGCCCGACAGCCCTGGGCCGTGGATCTTGCTGGTCGGCGCCCTGCTGATCGGCTGGATGATGTACGGCTGGTTCGGCGCGGTCGTGCGCGAAAGCCGCGCCGGCCTGTATAGCGCTCAGCTGGACCGGTCGTTTCGCTGGGGTATGGGCTGGTTCATCTTTTCCGAGGTGATGTTCTTCGCCGCCTTCTTCGGCATGCTGTTTTATATCCGCTACTGGTCCGGCCCATGGCTGGGGGGCGAAGGGGCCAATGGCATTTCCAACATGCTCTGGCCCAATTTCCATTACCAGTGGCCGATGCTCGACACCCCCGACCCGAAACGCTACCCGGCGCCTGCGGGGGTCATTAACCCGTGGCAATTGCCGCTGCTCAATACCGTGCTGCTGGTCAGCTCCAGCGTGACCCTGACCCTGGCGCATCACGCCCTTAAACGCGATGCCCGGCGGCCTCTGAAGCTCTGGCTGGCGGCAACCCTGATGCTGGGCGGCGCTTTTTTGTTGTTCCAGGCGCTGGAGTACCTGCATGCCTACCATGAGCTGGGCCTGACCCTGGGCTCGGGTATCTACGGCGCGACGTTCTTTCTGCTTACCGGCTTTCATGGTGCCCACGTGACCATTGGCACCCTGATTCTGCTGGTGATGCTGCTGCGCATTGTGCGCGGGCACTTCGACAGCCAGCGCCAGTTCGGCTTCGAGGCGGCCAGTTGGTACTGGCATTTTGTGGATGTGGTGTGGATCGGTCTGTTTGTCTTCGTCTACGTCCTGTAGGAGCAGCTTTAGCTGCGAAGCCTTGGCGGCCAACGCCGAGCGCCGCCTGCTGTTCCTCCACGGTCAGTCGTTAGCCGGTGCCGATCTGGCCGCTATAAAAGCCCCAGGTGATCAGCGCCACGCTCAGTACCGCGAGTATTACCCGCAGGGTCAGGGCGCTGAGCAAGCGGGTCGAGGGTTGTTGGTCGCGGGTCAGAAACACCAGGCCGCAGAACAGGCTGACCAGCATCGCGGCCAGTGACATGACAATCGCAACTTTGAGCATCGCCACTCCAGGAGCAATCACATGCAATGGAGTATAGGAGCCGGTCCGCGGCTCCATGGGGGTAGCGGATGAGGCGCTTCGTTGCGCAGCCACTGCCGACCCTGGCGTTGATGCTGCTGCTGCCGTTGCTGATTGGCCTGGGGCTTTGGCAACTGCAGCGTGCCGAGCAAAAGACTGGCTTGCTGGCGGCTCACCAACGCCACCAAGGCATGCCACCCGCGCCGTTGCAGGCGGTGATGCAGGCAACCGACCCCGCCTGGCGCCGGGTAGCGCTGCACGGTCGGTTCGATGCCGGGCATAGCCTGTTGCTGGACAACAGCAGTCGCGATGGCCGGGCCGGCGTGGAGTTGCTTCAGCCATTTCTGGACGAGGGCAGTGGCCTGTGGGTATTGCTCAATCGTGGCTGGCTGCCCTGGCCGGATCGACGCATCGCACCGGCCTACAGCACCCCGCCAATGCCACTGAGTCTGCAGGCCTGGGTCTATGTGCCGCTGGGGCGGGGCTTTCAATTGCAGGCCGATGCGCTGAACGCAGACTGGCCACGGCTGGTGACGCAGGTCGACGGGCAGCGGCTATGGAATGAACTGGGCCGCGCCGGCTACCCCCATGAGCTGCGCCTGCTGCCGGGCATGGCGGCGTATCGGGCCGACTGGCCTGTGGTCAATCAGGCGCCGGCCAGCCACCGCGGCTATGCCGTGCAGTGGTTCAGCCTGGCCGCTGCGCTGGTCGGTTTGTACCTGTACCTGTGCTGCACGGTTGCCGCCCGGAGGCGATCATGAACGCCCGTCAGTCGGGACGCTGGCAGTTGCTGTTGCTGCTGGCTGGCTTCCTGCTGCCGATGCTGCTTGCCGCTGGCATGTATCGTTGGCAGTTCTGGCTGCCGGACAGTCGTACCTACCACGGGCAATTGCTCGGCACTGGCCAGTTGCGTGCCGATCTGGGCGTGCAGGCCTCTGAGACGCGCTGGCAACTGCTGGTCACCACTCCTGGCGCATGTGCAGAGGATTGTCGGCAACTGGTTTACCTGGCCCGGCAGATCCATACCGGGCTGGGCCGCGATGCCGGACGCGCCAGCCATGCGCTGGCCATGGGCGCCGGACCCGCAGAGGGGTTTGAGGATTACCCGCAGCTACGTCTTTTGCCCTTGAACCTACAGCGGTATCGCGCGCTGGCTCCGTCTGACGGGCGGCCTCGCCTCTGGATTGTCGACCCCCACGGCAATCTGGTGCTGCGCTACGACGCCGGGGTGCGTGGCCAGGATGTTCTGCGCGACCTGCGGCACCTGCTGAAACTGTCGAATATCGGCTGACTGGAGGCTGTCATGGCTGACCGCGGATTTCACCTGGCGCTGTTTGCGACGTTACTGGCCCTGCTGGTGTTGTTGCTGGGCGCCTGGACCCGCTTGACTCATGCCGGGCTTGGCTGCCCGGACTGGCCGGGTTGTTATGGATTTGCCACGGTGCCGTCCGGGGCGCTGCAACAGGCACTGGCGCAAAGCCGTTTCCCTCAGGCCGTACTGGAGGCCGATAAAGGCTGGTACGAAATGATCCATCGCTACGGCGCCGCCCTGCTCGGCCTGAGCATCGGCCTGCTGATGCTGCAGGCGTGGGCGCGTGGGCAAGGCTTGCGTTTGCCGCTGCTATTGCTGGGGCTGGTGATTGCCCAGGCGTTGCTGGGTATGTGGACCGTCACCCTCAGGCTGTGGCCGCCAGTGGTGACCCTGCATTTGCTCGGTGCCGTGGCGATTCTGGGCCTGCTGTTGGTGCTGACCCTGCGGTTGAGCGGCGTCGGTGCGCCGGTTATCCGGAGCAGCGTTTTACTGCGCGGCCTGGCACTGTTGGCGCTGATGCTGGCGGTGCTGCAGATAGGTCTTGGCGGCTGGGTCAGCACTCATTATGCCGCCCACGTCTGCCCCGACCTGCCGACCTGTCAGGGCCAATGGTGGCCGCCAAACGACTTTGCCGCAGGCTTTGACCTCAGCCTGCCAGTGGGGCCGAACTATCTGGGCGGTATGCTGGACGGTGAGGCTCGTACTGCGATTCATCTCGCTCATCGATTGGGCGCGCTGTTGCTTGGCCTGGTAGTGCTGGGCCTGGCCTGGCGGCTTGTGCGGGCGGGGTTGAGCGGGCTGGGGGCGGTGTTGCTGCTGCTGTTGCTGGCGCAACTGGGACTCGGTATGGGCAATGTGCTGCTGCAATTTCCGGTGTGGCTGGCCCTGGCCCACAGCGCCGGCGGCGCATTACTGATGCTGTGGCTGACGCTGGTCAACTACCGTCTGTGGCAGGCCGCTGGTGACTGATGAAGGTTGTGCCTGAGCGGCGCATGGGTCTAGGCTTGGCGTTTTCGTCCTGCTGTGCATGCTTCGGGCAGGCCGGACAGTGCAATCAATGGACCATCGACCATGACCCGAACCCAGAAAACCGTCTTCATCTCTGTTGCCATCGTGGCCGTGATTCTCGGCCTGATCGTACAGCGCGTGCTGTCCGGTCATGGGGGTGCCGATCAGGCGGCACTGGTTGACGCCGGGATCATCATGTTGCCGCAAAGCCGCCCGGTGCCGGCGCTGAAAATGACTGACCAGCACGGCGAGCCGGTGTCGATCGACCAGCTTAAAGACAAGTGGACCCTGGTGTTTTTTGGCTACACCTATTGCCCGGATATCTGCCCCGCCACGCTGGCGCAACTGCGCCAGATCAAGGCCGGCTTGACCGAAGAGCAGGCTGGCCGCCTGCGCGTAGTGTTGGTCAGTGTCGACCCCGAGCGTGATACCCCTGAGCAACTCAGGCAGTACCTGGAGTATTTCGACAAGAGCTTTATCGGCCTGCGCGCCTCGGTGGCGGACCTCAAGACCCTGTCCAGCGCCATGAGTATTCCGTTCATCCCGGCTGACACCAGTAAACCGGGCTACACCGTCGACCACAGCGGCAACCTCGCCCTGCTCGGCCCGGATGGCCGCCAGCGCGGCTTCATCCGTGCCCCGCTGAACGTCAAGAAGCTGAGTGAGCAACTGCCGGTGCTGCTCAAACCGTAGGAGCGAGCTTGCTCGCGAAGGCTATTTTCCAGGCGCAGCATTGGTGCTGGCCGTTCAATTGCTTTCGCGACCAAGGTCGCTCCTACAGGGGGTATGAGGCATTTATCAGAACGCTGGAACCACAGCGCCTTTGTACTTCTCGGCAATGAATGCCTTCACTTCAGGGCTGGTCAGGGCAGCGGCCAGCTTCTGCAGTGCCTGGGAGTCCTTGTTGTCCGGACGTGCCACCAGCAGGTTGGCGTAAGGCGATTCAGCGCCTTCGATCACCAGCGCATCCTTGGTCGGGTCCAGTTTGGCGCCCAGCGCGTAGTTGGTGTTGATCAGCGCCAGATCGACCTGGGTCAGCACGCGAGGCAGGGTCGCCGCTTCCAGCTCACGGAACTTCAGATTTTTCGGGTTAGTGGCCACGTCTTTCGGAGTCGCCAGGATGCTGCTCGGGTCTTTCAGGGTGATCAGACCGGCCTTGGCCAGCAGCAGGAAGGCACGACCTTCGTTGGTGGCATCGTTCGGCAGGGCTACCGTGGCGCCGTTGGGCAGGTCTTCAAGCTTCTTGAACTTCTCGGAGTAGGCACCGAACGGCTCAACGTGGATCTTGGCTACGCTGACCAGGTTGGTGCCCTTGCCCTTGTTGAACTCATCCAGATACGGCTGGTGCTGGAAGAAGTTGGCGTCCAGACGCTTCTCGGCGACTTGCACGTTCGGCTGGATATAGTCGGTGAACACCTTGATCTTCAGGTCCACGCCTTCTTTGGCCAGCGTCGGTTTGACGAACTCCAGCAACTCGGCTTGCGGAACGGCCGTGGCGGCGATGCTCAGGGTTTCGGCAGCCTGGGCCGACAGTGCGGTCATGGCGGCGAATGCGACGACTAGTTTTTTCATGCAACAACTCCTTTTAACGGCCCGCGTCCGGCGGGCCACAGCCAACGGATGCAATTAACGGTGTGAAAAAAACGCGACCAGCCTGTCGCCGACGGTTTGCAGGATCTGCACCAGCACCAGCAGCAAGACCACCGTGACAAACATCACATCATTCTGGAAGCGCTGGTAACCATAGCGGATCGCCAGGTCGCCGAGGCCGCCGGCGCCCACTGCACCGGCCATGGCGGTGAACGACACCAAGGCAATGGCGGTGACGGTGATCGCCGCGATGATGCCGGGACGGGCCTCGGGCAGCAGCGCGTTGAGGATGATCTGGCGGGTGGTGGCGCCCATCGCCTGGGTGGCTTCGATGATGCCTTTGTCGACCTCGCGCAGCGCGGTTTCCACCAGCCGGGCAAAGAACGGTGTGGCCCCGGCGATCAGCGGCGGCAGGGTGCCGAGGATCCCCAGCGAGGTGCCGGTGATGATCTGGGTCAGCGGCATCATCACGATCAGCAGGATGATGAACGGCAAGGCGCGCAGCATGTTCACGATCAGCCCGACCGTGGCGTACAGCGGCTTGTTCTCCAGCAACTGGCGCGGCGAGGTGAGAAACATCAGCACGCCCAGCGGCAGGCCGAACAGCACAGTAAAGGCCAGGGACACGCCGAGCATGATCAGGGTATCGCCGCTGGCGACCCAGATCTCGTACCAGTCGACGTTGGAAAACAGTTCAAGGAAAGCGTCCATCAGCGCAGGACCTCCATATGGACATCAGCGGCGCTGAAGCGGGCGAAGGCGGCGTCCACGTCGCCGCCGGTGATGGCCAGGGTCAACTGGCCGTAAGGGATATCCTTGATGCGGTCGATACGCCCGGCCAGGATGCTGTAGTCGACCCCGGTTTCGCGGGCGACGGTGCCCAGCAGTGGCGCGTAGGTGGCTTCACCCTGAAACGTCAGGCGCACGATGCGGCCCTGGACATGGGCGAAGTCTTCGCGCTGCTCGTTCTCGTCGAGTTGCTCGTCTTCCTGGACGAAGCGCCGGGTGGTCGGATGCTGCGGGTGCAGGAACACGTCGGCGACCCTGCCCTGCTCGACAATCACCCCGGCGTCCATCACCGCGACCTGGTCACAGACCCGGCGGATCACATCCATCTCGTGGGTGATCAGCACGATGGTCAGTTTCAGCTCGCGATTGATCTCGGCCAGCAGTTGCAGAACCTGAGCGGTGGTCTGTGGGTCGAGGGCACTGGTGGCTTCGTCACACAGCAGGATTTTGGGCCGGGTTGCCAGGGCGCGGGCGATACCGACGCGCTGCTTCTGGCCACCGGATAACTGCGACGGGTATTTCTGCGCATGGGCGCTCAGGCCGACCCGCTCCAGCAGCTCGGCAACGCGCTGGTCGATCTGCTCGCGGGACATAGTGCCGGCCAGGCTCAGCGGCATGCCGACGTTGTCGGCCACGGTCTTGGACGACAGCAGGTTGAAGTGCTGGAAGATCATCCCGACCTGCTGGCGAAAGCGCCGCAGATCGTGGGTGTCCAGTGCAGTCACGTCTTCACCGTCGACCAGAATACGGCCGCCGGTGGGATTTTCCAGGCGATTGATCAGGCGCAGCAAGGTGCTTTTGCCTGCACCGGAATGGCCGATCAGGCCGTAGACCTGGCCTGCTTCGATGCGCAGGCTGGTGGGGTGCAGGGCGGGGATGTCCTTGCCGGCGACGCGGTAGGTTTTCTGGACGTCAAGAAACTCGATCACTAACCGAACCTTTTGGGGCGAACCTTTATGGCGAACCTTGTGGGAGCGCGTTGAAAGTCAGCGCAGTGGCAGGGCGCACACTGGCCTGGCGAGCCGGGCTGGATAAGCCGGGCGCGCATTTTAGCCTGTCTATGCCGAGCTGCTTAGCATTTATTTGTCGGCCAGGCTGCGCAATGGCTATAACGCGACCGGCGGGGATATTGCCGGTGAAATTCTCTGAACGTCGCTTTATAGCCTCGGTCACTCCTTCAATACCGTGATGTTCATTCAACAGGCCCGGCAGGGCCGGAACTGACGAGGAGTAGTACCTGATGGCCAAGAAGACAGACGTGCCTGCCACCCCGGCCGCTAAAAGCGAGCTGGCCGGCACCGATACCCTGGACCGCGGCAACAGCAATGCCAAACTCGATGCGCTGGAGGCCTTTCGCTCGGATGCCACCGGCCAGGCGCTGCGTACCAACCAGGGGGTGAAGATCGCTGACAACCAGAACAGCCTCAAGGCCGGCAAGCGCGGGCCGACGCTGCTCGAAGATTTCATCATGCGCGAGAAGATCACGCATTTTGACCATGAGCGTATCCCGGAGCGCATTGTCCACGCCCGTGGCACCGCCGCTCACGGTTACTTCCAGAGTTACGATGACCACGCCACGCTGTCGAAGGCCGGTTTTCTGCGCGACCCCGGCAAGAAGACCCCGGTGTTCGTACGCTTCTCTACCGTACAGGGGCCACGCGGTTCCGGTGATACGGTGCGCGATGTACGCGGCTTTGCCGTGAAGTTCTATACCGATGAAGGCAACTTCGATCTGGTCGGCAACAACGTGCCGGTGTTTTTCATTCAGGATGCGATCAAGTTTCCGGACTTCGTGCATGCGGTCAAACCCGAGCCGCATAACGAGATTCCTACCGGCGGCTCGGCCCATGACACGTTCTGGGACTTTGTTTCTCTGGTGCCGGAGACCAGCCATGCGGTGATCTGGGCGATGTCCGACCGGGCCATCCCGAAAAGCCTGCGCACCATCCAGGGCTTTGGCGTGCACACCTTTCGCCTGATCAACACCGAAGGCAAGGCCAGCTTCGTCAAATTTCACTGGAAGCCCAAGTACGGCGTGTGCTCGCTGGTCTGGGACGAAGCGCAGAAGCTGGCCGGTAAAGACACCGACTTCCACCGCCGTGACCTCTGGGAGTCGATTGAAGCGGGCGACTACCCGGAGTGGGAGTTGGGCGTGCAGATCGTGGCTGAAGACGACGAGCACAACTTCGACTTCGACCTGCTCGACCCGACCAAGATCATTCCCGAAGAGTTGGTGCCGGTCACGCCGCTGGGCAAGATGGTGCTGGACCGTAACCCGGACAATTTCTTTGCCGAGACCGAGCAGGTCGCCTTCTGCCCTGGGCATATCGTGCCGGGCATCGACTTTTCCAATGACCCGCTGCTGCAGGGCCGGTTGTTCTCCTACACCGATACCCAGATCAGCCGCCTGGGCGGGCCGAACTTCCACGAGATCCCGATCAACCGCCCGGTTGCGCCGAACCACAACAACCAGCGTGATGCCCAGCATCGCACCACCCTCGACAAGGGCCGCGCCTCCTATCAGCCCAACTCGATTGACGGTGAGTGGCCACGCGAGACCCCGGCCGGTCCAGAGAATGGCGGGTTCGAGAGCTATCAGGAACGCATCGAGGCGCACAAGGTGCGTGAGCGCAGCGAGTCGTTCAGCGACCACTTCTCCCAGGCCACGCTGTTTTTCAACAGCATGAGCGAGCACGAGAAAGAACACATCATTGCGGCCTACAGCTTTGAGTTGGGCAAGGTCGAGCGGGTGTTTATCCGGGAGCGGGTGCTCAATGAAATTCTCGCCAATATCGACCTGACCCTGGCTGCTCGGGTAGCGAAAAACCTCGGTTTGCCTGCCCCCAAGACTCGTACTGCACAGGAGTACCAGCAGGCCATCAAAGAGTCCCCGGCGCTGAGCCAGGTCAACCTGCTGTCAGGTGATATCGCTTCGCGCAAGGTTGCGGTGCTGGTGGCCGATGGCGTCAATGGCAAGGATGTCGAAAAGCTCAAGGCTGCGCTGAGCGCCCGCGGCGCGCATACCAAGGTGCTGGGGCCGACCTCTGCGCCGGTGACTACCGCCGATGGCAAGACCCTGCAAGTCGACGCTTCGGCTGAAGGTCTGCCGTCAGTGGCGTTCGATGCGGTGTTCGTGCCGGGCGGTGCGGACTCGGTCAAGGCATTGAGCACGGACGGCGTTGCCCTGCACTTCATTCTCGAAGCCTACAAGCACCTCAAGGCCATTGCCGTCGCTGGCGAGGCCAAGACGCTGCTGAGCCAGTTGCGGCTGGATGAAGATGCCGGGTTGCTGGAAGTGTCGGACAGCTCGTCCACCGAGGCGTTCTTTGACGCGATTGCCCAGCACCGGGTCTGGGCGCGTGAGCCGAAAGCCAAGGCGGTACCGGCTTGATTGAGACCTGTCTGTAGAGCTAATGCCGATCAGTTAAGCGATAAGTGGCTCTGGCTCGGTATTCGTGGGAGGAGCCGACCGGCTCCTCCCGCAGGACTAAGTCGGTCTTGACTGATCGGCAATGGTCCTGCGGGTATGGAGTGTTCGACGGGACCCGTTGGGCTCAGAGCCCGGCGGGGCTGAGGATAATCTGGGCCGGTTGCTTGCGTTCGATCTGGCGACGCAGGTCCAGTTCAAAGCTCGGGTTGAGCTTGTTGACCCGCTTGCTGACCAGATCGGCCAGCCATGGGTAGTCGTCGGTCCGCGGCACCTGAATCAACACGTCACAGTTGAAGCTCACTACATCGGCGGCAATGGCATCGAGTTGCCGGCGCATTTGCGCGATATCGGTGGTTTCGAGCTGGATACGGGTATGCGGCACGCTCGGGTCGATGAGCTTGGCGATACGCCTGGCTTCGGCGGCCTTCAGCTCAGCTTCAGCCTGGTCCAGTTCGGCCTTGCGCGCTTCGGCAATGGCGCCGTTGACGCCGCTGGTCAACGCGGGGGCCTTGGGCATCAATGCGCGGGCACGGCTCAGTGCCGTGGCAGCACCATTGACGTCACCTTTTTGCAGGCTGATCTGGCTGCGGCTCAGGTAGGCCTCGGCCAACTGGCGTTGCAGCGGGTCCAGGCGCGGGTCGGCAGCGTCAGCGCCCTGCAGCGTGGCCAACTGGTCTTCGGCGGTCGCCAGTTCGTTGCCTTTGATGCTCTGCTCAAGCAGCGCAAAGCCGTCCGGCCGGGCTTCGGGCTCGGCAGGTTGAGGTGGCGGCGCGCTCTGGCAGGCCCCCAGCAACAGGGCGAATGCGGCAAGCAGCAGATAGCGGGAGGCGGGCAGCTTCATTTCTGCGGTTCTCTATTTGCGCAAAAAACGAGCAAGTCTACACCGCCCGCTTGGGGAGAACAAAGCTGAGCAGAAACAGCGCGCAGGCACAGACCACGATCGAGGGGCCGGCCGGGGTATCCTTGAGCCATGACAGCGACAGCCCACCACCCACCGCCACCACGCCCAGCACGCTGGCGCCCAGCGCCATCTGCTCTGGCGAGCGGGCGTGACGCTGTGCCGCAGCCGCCGGGATGATCAGCAGCGAAGTAATCAGCAGCACACCGACGATTTTCATTGCCACGGCAATCACCACGGCAATCAACAGCATCATGGTCATGCGCAGAGTGGTGACCGGCAGGCCTTCGACCCGCGCCAGTTCCTCGTGTACGGTCACTGCCAGCAGTGGCCGCCACAGCGCCAGGATCAACACCATGACCAATGCGCTGCCGCCGAGAATCCAGGCCAGGTCGGTGGGGCTGATCGCCAACAGGTCACCGAACAGATAGGCCATCAGGTCGATCCGTACTTCGTGCATGAAGCTCAGTACCACCAGGCCCAGCGACAGGGTACTGGGCGCCAGAATGCCCAGCAGGGTGTCGGAGGCCAGCGGCTGGCGCTGTTGCAGGGTCACCAGCAGGATCGCCAGCAACAGGCAGCCGACGGTGACCGCCACGGTCGGGCTGATGTCCAGCAGAAACCCCAGAGCCACACCCAGCAATGCAGCGTGGGACAGCGTGTCGCCGAAATAGGCCATGCGCCGCCAGACCACGAATGAGCCTAGCGGGCCTGCTACCAGAGCCAGAGCAATACCGGCGAGCAGGGCATACAACAGAAAATCAGCCATGCTTGCAGCCGTCTCCGTGAACATGAGGTTTGAAGCGCAGGGGTTGGGGTTCGGCGTCGTTCACCACTTCGCCATGCAGGTCGTGGGCGTGATCATGGTGGTGGTGATAGATCGCCAGGCTCGGCGCATTCTGGCCGAACAGCTCGACAAAGGCCGGGTCGGTGCTGACCTGCTCGGGGTGCCCTGAGCAACACACATGGCGGTTCAGGCACACCACCTGATCGGTGGTGCTCATCACCAGATGCAGATCATGAGAGACCATCAGCACGCCGCAACCGTGGCGGTCGCGCAGCCGGGTAATCAGGCTGTACAGCTCGGCCTGGCCCGCGACATCGACGCCCTGTACCGGTTCGTCGAGCACCAGCAGCTCGGGCTCGCGCAGCAGCGCCCGGGCCAGCAGCACACGCTGCATCTCGCCACCGGAAATGCCCTGCAACGGGCTGTCGATGACCTTGCCGGCGCCGACCTCTTCCAGCGCGGCCATGGCCTTGGCCCGGTCGACCCCCGGCACCAGGCGCAGAAAGCGCAGCACCGACAGTGGCAGGGTCTGGTCGACATGGAGCTTTTGCGGCATGTAGCCGACGCGCAGTTTCGGCTTGCGCCAGACCCGCCCGGAGGTCGGGTTCAACAGGCCGAGCACGGCACGCACCAGCGTGGTCTTGCCGGCGCCGTTGGGGCCGATCAGGGTGACGATCTCACCGGCGCTGACGCTCAGGCCGATATTGTCCAGAACGTTCTGCCCGGACAGGGTGACCGCCACCTGTTCCAGGCTGATCAGCGGGGTGCTCATCAGGCCGCCTTGCAGCCGGCGCACACGCCGACGATTTCGATGGTCTGGCCTTCGGCGGCAAAGCCGACTTCATTGGCCGCGTTGATCACCGCATCGCTGATGGTCTGGTGTTGCAGTTCGATGGCTGCGTGGCACTTGCGGCAGATCAGAAACTGGCCCTGGTGGGCATGCGCCGGATGATTGCAGCCGGTGAAGGCGTTGAGCGAGGCGATGCGGTGCACCAGGCCGTTTTCCAGCAGAAAATCCAGCGCGCGATACACGGTGGGCGGTGCGGCACGGCGGCCGTCGGCTTCGCTGAGTACGCCGAGGATGTCGTAGGCACCCAGCGGCTTATGGCTTTGCCAGACCAGTTCAAGCACGCGGCGGCGCAAGGCGGTAAGGCGCAAGCCTTTGCTGGCACACAGGGCATCGGCTTCGCTGAGGGCTGAATGCACGCAGTGAGAGTGATCGTGAGGGCGGCTGGCCAGAGGTGTAATAGGCATGGGCGGCGACGATATTGGCTGGAGACGTTATTATGTTACCCGTTCCTGCCCGATATGAGTGTTTCTCGTGCGTCGACTTTTTACGCTTTTCGTCGTTCTGGCTGCCGGTTTGACCGCTGCCATCCCTGCCCAGGCGGCTCCGGCCGCGGCTGAAATCAAGGTCCTGACCAGCATCAAACCGCTGCAATTGATTGCCGCCGCGGTCCAGGATGGCGTTGGCAGCCCTGAAGTGCTGCTGCCGCCCGGTGCTTCACCGCACCACTATGCCTTGCGCCCATCCGACGTACGGCGGGTCGCCGATGTCGACCTGCTCTACTGGATCGGTCCCGATATGGAAGGCTTTCTGCCCCGCGTGCTGCAAAACCGCAGCCGTCCAGCCGTTGCCGTGCAGGGGCTGGCGGGCATGAGCCTGCGCCACTTCGGTGAAGATCAGGCCTCGCATGACGATCATGACCACGATGCGCATGACGGCCATGATCATGCTGCACACGATCATGGCGACCATGATGCAGACCCCGGCTACGAAGAACATGACCACGACCACCGCCCCGGCAGCCTCGACTCGCACCTGTGGCTGTCGACGGTCAACGCCCGGGTGATCGCAGCGAAAATGGCCGCCGACCTCAGCACTGCCGACCCGGCCAACGCGGCGCGTTATGCCAGCAACGCTCAGGCGTTCAGCAAGCGTCTGGACGCCCTTGATGCACGAATCAAGACGCGGGTCAGCACGATTGGCAACAAGCCCTGGTTCGTGTTCCACGAGGCCTACGACTACTTCGAACAGGCCTACGGCCTCAAACACACCGGCGTATTCAGTGTCGCCAGTGAAGTACAGCCCGGCGCCAGACACGTTGCCGCGATGCGTGAGCGCTTGAAGGAGTCGGGCAAGACCTGCGTTTTCAGCGAGCCGCCACTGCGGCCGAAACTGGCCGAAACCCTGAGCGCCGGCCTGCCGGTCAAGCTGGCCGAACTCGACGCCTTGGGCGGCTACACCCCGGCCACCGCCAATGGCTACGAACAGCTGCTGGAAAAAATCGCCAACGATCTGGCCGGCTGCCTGGAAAGTCTCTGACCGGGCTGGTGGGCGTGTGTGGGTACGCGTAGGAGCGGCTTCAGCCGCGAATGCTTCCTGGCGATGCTTCGCCGCTAAAGCGGCTCCTACGAGGTTCTGCGTTCGCGCGGCACCGAGTGATCTTTTACAGCGCAAACGGCAACGGCAGATTTACTTCCTGACGCTGCGCCAGACGCTTTTCAAACTCCGCCGGATCATGAATCAGCACGTCCTGGCCAGCAAACGCCTCGGCAGCGATCAACCGCGACAGCCAGAAGCGCACACAGGCAATGCGCAGCATCACCGGCCATAACGTGGCCTCGGCAGCGGTGAACGGGCGCAGCGCGGCGTAGGCACCCAAAAAAGCCTTGGCCCGCAGCGGGTCAAGAGCGCCGTCTTCCTCAGAGCACCAGTCGTTCAACGCAATCGCCAGGTCATACAGCATCGGCCCGGAACACGCGTTGTAGAAGTCGATCACCCCCGTCAGGTGGGTGCCTTCGAACATTGCGTTGTCACGGAACAGGTCAGCGTGCAGGTTGGCGCGCGGCAGGTCGAGAATGGCCTGGAAGTGCTGGTCGATCTCTTGCAGGGTCTTGTCCAGCAACGCGGCCTGTTCGGCACTCAGGTGCGAGAGGAAGTTGCGCCCTTCATCCAGCATCCAGCTCAGGCCCCGGTCGGTCTTGCGCTCCAGCACCTTGTCGCGGGTTGCCAGGTGCACGCGTGCCTGCAATTGGCCGATTGCCACGCAATGCTGGGTATTGGGTTGCTTGATGTGCTTGCCGGCCAGGCGCGGTTGCAGCAGCGCCGGCTTGCCTTTGAGCTCACGCAGCGCCTGGCCGTCGGTGGTGCGCATGGCATAGGGCACCGGCAGGTTGGCGGCGTGCAGTACGTCGAGCAGTTCGATGAAAAACGGCATCTCCTGCACCGGACCGCGCTCGACCAGGGTCAGGACGAACTCGCCCTGCTCCAGGCTGATGAAGTAGTTGGTGTTCTCGCTACCGGCAGCAATGCCCTGATAGTCAAGCAGGCGGCCGAGCCCGTAGGCGCAGAGAAAGGTTTCCAGCTCGGGCCGGGCCAGGGGGGTAAAGACGGACATATCAGGGACTGCCAGCTCAAATAGTGATAGTGGACGGGGAGTTTACCAGCTGAAGATTTCCCACTGCGGAATCAACATGTCGGGTTGGTCGGAACGAATGAAATTGGGGCTGGTGCCATCCGCGCGCACCAGGAAATACGGCTTGCCGTTCTTGGGCGTGATCTTGATCGCATAGAGAAAGCCATTCTGGCGGTATTCCTGAATGGTCTTGTCGCCTTCGGTGCGGATCGTGACTTCAGGGTCGGCCGACGGTGCGTCCTCGGCGGCCACCGCCAGCAGCGGGCTGACCAGTAACAGGCCGGTCAACACCAAGCGATTTATCTTGCGCATGATAACCTTGCCCCTTTGTTGTCCATGGTCCACGCATTTTAGCGCCGACCCCGCCGAAAAGGTTGAATCTGCTCATGAGCCAAGCACCCCTCGTCCTGGTGGACGGTTCGTCCTATCTGTACCGCGCCTTCCACGCCCTGCCGCCGCTGACGACCTCCAAGGGTCTGCCCACCGGTGCGGTCAAGGGTGTGCTGAACATGCTCAAAAGCCTGCGCAAACAATATCCCGATAGCCCGTTTGCCGTGGTTTTCGACGCCAAGGGCGGTACTTTCCGCGATGAACTGTTCGCCGAATACAAGGCCAACCGGCCGAGCATGCCTGATGACCTGAGGGTGCAGATCGACCTGTTGCATGCCTGCGTCAAGGCGTTGAGCTACCCGCTGCTGTGCGTGGAAGGGGTCGAGGCCGACGACGTGATCGGCACCCTGGCGCGCAGCAGTGCGGCGGCGCAGCGGCCGGTGATCATCTCTACCGGCGACAAAGACATGGCTCAATTGGTCGATGGGCACGTTACGCTGGTCAATACCATGACCGGTAGCGTGCTGGATGTCGCTGGCGTAAAAGAGAAATTCGGCGTCGGTCCTGAACACATCATCGACTACCTGGCGCTGATGGGCGACAAGGTCGATAACATCCCCGGTGTGCCGGGGGTCGGCGAAAAGACCGCCACCGGCCTGCTGGTCGGTATCGGTGGCGGTTTGGCCGAGCTGTACGCCAACCTCGATGCCGTGGCTGCGTTGCCGATTCGCGGCGCCAAGACCCTGGGCGCCAAGCTTGCAGAGCACAAGGCCATGGCCTTGCTGTCTTACGAGCTGGCGACCATCAAGTGCGATGTGCCGCTGGACGTCAGCCTCGATGAGCTGGTCATCGGTGAGCCGGACCACGAAAAGCTGATCGAGCTGTACACCGAGCTGGAGTTCAAGAGCTGGATCGGCGAGGTCGAGCGCGGTGCACGGCGTGCCGGCCAGCAAGCGGCGCAACCCGCCGTTGCGCCGCCGCCCGCCGCTCCCGCCGCCCCGGCGGCCTATGAAACCATTCTGGAGCAGGCTCGTTTCGATGCCTGGCTGGAAAAGCTCAACAGTGCCGAACTGATTGCCTTCGACACCGAAACCACCGGGCTGGACGCGCAGAAGGCGCAACTGGTCGGCTTGTCTTTCGCGGTCAAGGCCGGTGAAGCGGCCTATATTCCGCTGACCCACTCGTATATGGGCGTGCCCGAGCAACTGGACCGCGACACGGTGCTGCTGGCGCTCAAGCCACTGCTCGAAGACCCGAACAAGGCCAAGGTCGGGCAAAACGCCAAGTACGACATCAACATCCTCGCCAACTGCGCCATCGGCGGTGACCCGGCCAACGGCATTACCGTACGCGGCGTGGCGTTTGACACCCTGCTTGAATCCTACGTGCTCAACTCGGTGACCTCGCATGACATGGACAGCCTGGCTGCCCGGCACCTGGGCGTGCAGACCATCCGTTTTGAAGACATCGCCGGCAAGGGCAAGAAGCAGCTGACCTTTGATCAGATCCCGCTGGAACAGGCCGGGCCTTATGCGGCCGAGGATGCTGACATTACCCTGCGCCTGCATCAGGTGCTGATTGAAAAGCTCAAGGCCGAGGCGGGGCTGGTCAGCGTCCTGAGCGATATCGAGATGCCGCTGGTGCCGGTGCTGGCCCAGGTGGAGCGCAACGGTGCGAGGGTTGATGCGGCGCTGCTGGGCGTCCAGAGCATCGAGTTGGGCGACAAGATGGCTGAGCTGGAGCAGCAGGCGTACGTGCTGGCCGGCGAGTCGTTCAATCTGGGCTCGCCTGGCCAACTGGGCAAGATCCTCTACGAAAAGCTGGAACTGCCCGTGCGCGGCAAAACCCCGACCGGTAAGCCATCGACGGCAGTCGAGGTCTTGGAGAAGCTGGCCGAAGAAGGTCATGAACTGCCAAAGCTGCTGCAGGACTACCGCACGATCAGCAAGCTCAAAAGCACCTACACCGACACCTTGCCTGGCCAGATCAACCCGCGTACCGGGCGCGTGCACACCTCCTACAACCAGGCCGGCGCCGCCACCGGGCGCTTTTCGTCCAGCGAGCCGAACCTGCAGAACATCCCGGTGCGCACCGCTGAAGGCCGCCGTATTCGCCAGGCGTTCGTGGCCTCAAAGGGCTACAAACTGCTGGCGGCGGACTATTCGCAGATCGAGCTGCGCATCATGGCCCACCTGGCCAAGGATGAAGGCCTGCTGCATGCCTTTCAAAATGGCCTGGACGTGCACCGGGCAACCGCTGCCGAGGTATTTGGTGTCGAGCTGGCCGAGGTCAGCAACGACCAGCGCCGCAGCGCCAAGGCGATCAACTTCGGCCTGATCTACGGCATGGGCGCCCAAGGGCTGGCACGCCAGATCGGCGTCGATGGTAAGCAGGCCAAGGCCTATATCGACCGCTATTTTGCCCGCTACCCCGGCGTGCGTGACTACATGGAGCGTACCCGCGAGCAGGCCGCCGAGAAAGGCTATGTCGAGACCCTGTTCGGTCGTCGCCTGTACCTGCCGGAAATTCTTTCCAGCAACCAGCAACAGCGCGCTGGCGCCGAACGCACGGCCATCAACGCGCCGATGCAGGGCACTGCTGCCGACATCATCAAGAAAGCCATGGTGGCGGTGAGCAACTGGCTGGATCAATCAGGGCTGGATGCCCGGGTCATCCTGCAGGTCCACGACGAACTGGTGCTCGAAGTGCGTGAGGATCTGGTCGAGCAGATCCGCGCCGAGATTGGCGATCACATGGGCACCGCCGCAACGCTGGATGTGCCGCTGGTAGTGGATGTCGGCGTGGGCAACAACTGGGACGAGGCGCACTGATTCGTGCCTTTCGCGGCTAAAGCAGCTCCTACGGTGCCCTCGGATGCCTGTAGGAGCGGCTTTAGCCGCGAACGGCGTTCACCGCCGCCAACATGAACATTTGTTCACGCCAGGAACTTAATCGGCCAACACCGGGTCAGAGTTCACGATTGGCTCGCAAGGCCAGTCATGCTCCTATGTTGTGTTAAGTGTTGGCAGATATCCGGAACCCACCCTGAGGGGTCCGGACCTTGAACCCCGAACTTCCCCCTCCCCATATGAAGTCCGGGGTTTTTTTTGCCTGTAAAACGGCCGCGCCGACTGGCGCAGCGTTTCAGGCCTGCGCGGCGGGCTCTTTGTCGGCCAGTTCCATCCAGCCGGCCAGCACGCGGTAGGCTTCTTCCAGGCCCTGGCGTTTGGGCGCCGAGAACAGCTGGATGGTTACGTCATTGCCCCAACTCTTGCGAATCTGTGCCTGAACCTTGAGCAAGGTGCCTTTTGCCGCGCCGTGGGTCAGCTTGTCGGCTTTGGTCAGCAGGATATGCATCGGCATGCCGCTGGCCACCGTCCAGTCGAGCATCATGATGTCGAAGTCGGTCATTGGATGGCGCACGTCCATCAGCAGTATCACGCCCTTGAGGCTCTCGCGGCTGCCCAGGTAGGCTTCCAGGTGGCGCTGCCAGTGCTGCTTGAGCGGGATCGGCACCTTGGCGTAACCGTAACCGGGCAGGTCGACCAGCCGCCGGTCATCGTCCAGGCGGAAGAAGTTCAGCAACTGGGTGCGCCCCGGCGTCTTGGAGGTACGCGCCAGGTTGGCGTGGGTCAGGGTATTCAGGGCGCTGGACTTGCCTGCGTTGGAGCGGCCGGCGAACGCGACTTCGAAGCCCGCATCATCAGGGCACTGATCGACCTTGGCGGCGCTGAGCATGAACTTGGCCTGTTGGCAGAGGCCGAGGATGGGGTTCTTGAGTTGCATGTGATTTCCGGTAAAAGCCCTGCTGCAAGGGGTGCGGCAAGAGGTGTCGTTTCCAGTCGTGCGGCATGGAGTATATAATGCCGCAAACTTTGTGTGGATTTCGCCTGGCTCAGGTGAATGAGCACTTGGAGGGCGTTTATAAAATAGGCGAATGAAGGCAAGACAAAGCGAAATCGGGCGAAAAAGCGCAGTGTACATAAGTACATAAGCATTTTGAGGTCGATTTCAACGCAGTATTGCCGAGTGCAGCCATTTTGTAGACGCCCTCTTAAAGCGAGAAAAGGATCTGGTCGGCGTACTAACCGTCGCCGGCTGTTTGCAGGATCCGATGCGCATTAGAACGCAGTCCGCTTTCAACCTGAAAGGTTTTTGCTGAATAACCGGACGTAACGGTTGTTTCAGTGGCCATTCAAATCGTTGCCGTCGCGTGGAAATGTGCAAGCACCGCAGTTGTCGGGGTCGCCAACCTTCATCCGCTGGAGGGGCGAGCCGGTCGCTGCCTGACGTTTCACCTATAGCCCGATCTGGATGACCTGATGAACACATTGCTCGTGAGTCTGCTACTGACCCTGGGGGTCTGCGCAGGGGCGCAGGCCGCCGACCTGGCCGGCAACGCTGCCGCCGGACAAGGCAAAGCGCTGGTGTGTGGCGCCTGCCATGGCCCGGATGGCAACAGCCCGATAGGCAACTTTCCCAAACTCGCCGGCCAAGGCGAGCGCTACCTGCTCAAGCAATTGCAGGAGATCAAGGGCGGCAAGCGCACGGTGCCGGAAATGACCGGCCTGCTGGTGCCCCTCAATGATCAGGACCTGGCCGATCTTGCCGCCTGGTACGCCAGCCAGAAAGGCAGTGTCGGTGCCGCCAACCCGGCGTTGGTCGCTCGCGGTGAAGCCTTGTTCCGTGGCGGCAAACTCGAAGACGGCATGCCGGCCTGCATCGGTTGTCATTCTCCTGACGGCGCCGGCAACGCCCCGGCCGGATACCCTCGCCTGAGCGGTCAGCATGCCGACTACATCAAGAAACAACTGACCGCCTTTCGCGAAGAAGAGCGGGTCAACGATGGCGACAGCATGGTCATGCGCTCAATCGCCGCAAAACTCAGTAACAAAGACATCGAGGCGCTGGCCCAGTATATTCAGGGCCTGCATTAAGCCGTCTGATCTTTACCGGGAGGGGGCAAGCGCTGCCCTCTCCTGCCCCGCCCAACACAGTGGCCGGCCATCAGCGCCGTTCGACTGATCGGTTGTTAATCCTGAGCTAACCTTTCCCGTTATCACCGACGTTACACTCGTTGCTGCGGCGGCAGGCACCCTCGAACTGTTCCGAGGGACGGTTGCCGTATTGAAAATTGACTCGGAATGCTCATTTACAAGCAGTAGACTCCGCTTTTCCGTGCTCGATCATCATGTATTGATGATTCAGGCTGAAACGGACGAACCGCTGCCGCGACGAGCGGTCGAAACAGACATCGCCGCGAGCGACCCTCATGACCCCAGGAGTAATGCATGCGTAACCTGATTCTCAGCGCCGCTCTGGTAGCCGCCAGTGTGTTCGGCATGACCGCACAGGCCGCCCAGCCGATCGAGGCAGGCAAACAATATGTCGAACTGAGCAGTCCGGTGGCTGTGTCGGAGCCTGGCAAGATCGAAGTCGTTGAGCTGTTCTGGTACGGTTGCCCGCATTGCTATGCATTCGAACCGACCATCAACCCATGGGCTGACAAGCTGCCCGCCGACGTGCATTTCGTGCGCATTCCGGCACTGTTCGGCGGCCCTTGGGATGCCCATGGCCAACTGTTCATCACCCTGGAAGAAATGGGCGTCGAGCACAAGGTTCACGCGGCCATCTTCGATGCCATCCAGAACAAGCGCCAGCGCTTGACCGACCCTGAAGACATGGCTGAATTCCTGGCCACCCAAGGCGTCGACAAAGACAAGTTCCTCAGCACCTTCAAATCGTTCGCCGTCAAAGGCAAGATCGCCAAGTACAAAGAGCTGGCCAAGCAGTATCAGGTCACTGGCGTACCGACCATGGTCGTCAATGGCAAATACCGCTTTGACCTGGGTACTTCCGGTGGCCCGGAAGCCACGTTGCAGGTCGCCGACCAGCTGATCGCCAAAGAGCGTGCAGCTGCCAAGGCCGGCCAGTAAGCCCGCCGCCATGCGCCGCTGGGGCAAGGGTAACGAGCGTGTCGCCGGCCTGCGAGACCCGCAGGTCAATGAACATCACCTGAGTGCCAGCGGCTTGCCGGACAACGGTCGTCTGCGGCTGTTGAGCTTCAATATCCAGGTGGGTATCAACACCCAGCGCTATCACCATTACCTGACCCGCAGTTGGCAGCATGTGCTGCCGCACTTCGGCCGGGCCGGTAACCTGCAAAAAATCGGTGCGCTGATCGGTGATTTCGACCTGGTGGCGTTGCAGGAAGCCGATGGCGGCAGTCTGCGCTCCGGCTACATCAACCAGGTCGAGCATCTGGCACAACTGGGGGCTTTTCCCTACTGGTATCAGCAGCTCAATCGCAACCTGGGGCGCCTGGCCCAGCACAGCAACGGGGTGCTCAGCCGTCTCAAGCCTGGCTCGATCGAGGACCATCCGTTGCCCGGCCCGGCCGGGCGCGGGGCGATTCTGATGCGTTTCGGCGAAGGTGACGACGCGCTGGTGGTGGTGATGATGCACCTGGCGCTCGGTGCCCGCACCCGCACCCGGCAACTGGCCTATATCCGCGAACTGATCGGCAATTATCGCCATCAGGTGCTGATGGGCGACATGAACACCCACGCCACCGACCTGCTTGAGCACTCGCCGTTGCGCGATCTGGGTCTGTTGGCGCCGCAAATCGAAGCAACGTTTCCCAGCTGGCGCCCGCAGCGCTGCCTGGATCACATTCTGCTGAGCCCGACCCTGACCCTGGAACGGGTTCAGGTGCTGGCCCAGCCCATTTCCGATCATCTGCCCGTGGCGGTAGAGATCCGTCTGCCAGCGTCGCTGTGCGGGGACTCCTTACCTGTTCCTAGCGGAATCTGACAGTGAATCCCGTACATGAGTGACGACGCCGAGCGTTGGAAAGAGAAGTACCTCAAGGGCATCGAGCAGCAGGACCGTCTGGAGAAGCGCTGGCAGGCCCGTCTCGACCTGTTGCGCCGTGGTCTGGTGCGCAGCAGCCTGGCGGCTGAGGGTACCGACCGGGCGGTCGACGAATGCATGAAGGAAATGCGCGAAATCGTCCGCAAGGATGACATGGACGCCGGGCTGGCCGGGTTGATCCCGCGTCTGGAAAAGGCCGTGCTCGACTCCGAGCAGCGCCGTGAAGTGCGGGTCGGGCAGATCGGTGATGCGCTGAACGCGCTGGTCGCCCAGTTGCAGAGCCTGCCGCTGCCACGCGAGGTGCGCAAGCCGCTCAAGCGCTTCGCCAAAAACCTCGATGATCGAGCCACCCAGGCCCGTGAGCTGCCGCTGCTGCTCAGCGAACTCAGTGGTTTGCAAGGCAAGGCACTCGACGCCATTGAGCGACCTGACGAGGGTCACCGGCCCGGCTTGCTTGAGCGCCTGTTCGGTTCGCGCGATGAAACCCATGACCCGCAACCTGGCGAGCCTGCCGCCGCCGCTGTTGCGGCGCCGTCTGCAGCGGCCCGGCCCGGTGAACCGGTTGCCGACGACGATGACGCTGCCGAGGTCGAGGAACAACCGCGTCCTGCTGCGCCGCAGGAACCTGTTGCCGTTCACCCTGAGCCAACCAAGCCGGTCAGTTCTGCACCAGCAGGAGCGCCTGCCGCCCATTCGGTCTCTGCCGAACCGGCTGTCGTTGAACCTGCTCCTCAGAACACCATTGAGCCTGCGCCCCTGGCTGAAGTCGCCCCGGCGCCCGAAGCGCCGAGCGCTGCGCCGGTTGTAGAGCCTGTGCCGGCGCTGGCTTCAGGCGAAATCAAAGCCGAGCCGCAGACCCCGGCCAGCGCCCCGCCGTTGAACGGGCTAGGACAGGTTGATGCGTTGCTGGCCCCGGTACCGACGGTGCCGTTCCAGCAATCGCCGCAGGCCGCTGCGGATACGCCAAAAGCCCTCGAAGCCGAGCGTGAGGCCGACGAGCCCGAAGAAGCTGCCGAGGAGCAAGCGGCGGACGGCGAATACGGCTTGCCGTCCTCACCGGAGCCCAGTTACAGCTCGGTGGCCGCACACATCGAAGAGACCCTGCTGGGCCTGCTTGAAGACCTCAACCTGCCCGAAATCCACCGGCCACATGCCGAGTCGATGCGCCATCGCCTCGAACATGGGTTGAACTGGTACGAACTGCTACCGATTCTCGATGATCTTGCAATCTTGATGCTGGCTGTCAGCGACAGTGGTCAGCACGAATTCGAAACCTACCTCAAGCAGCTCAATCAGCGTCTTGAGTCGTTCCAGAGTGGCTTGCAGGCGGTCAACGAGGGGTATCAGGAAAGCCATTGTTCGGCACGGGATTTCGACAGCCAGTTACGCGAGCAGGTCGACGATCTGCAAAGCAGCGTGCAGGAGGCATCGGACCTGATCAGCCTCAAGCGGGTGCTGGAAAGCCGCCTCGAAGGCATGCTCGGCGCCATGGATGACTATCAGCGCAAGCGCGACGAGCGCGAGCGTGAAGTCGCCGAAAGCCTGCAAAGCCTGGCTGGCCGGGTGGCGAGCATGGAGCAGGAAGCGCTGGGCGTGCGTGCCAATCTGGAAGAGCAGCGGCGCAAGGCGCTGCTCGACCCGCTGACCGGCCTGCCCAACCGGGCGGCGTGGGGCGAGCGTCTGGAGCGGGAAATCGCCCGTTGGCAGCAGAACCGCGATAGCCTGCTGATCGGTATTCTGGATCTGGATCACTTCAAGCGCATCAATGACGGCTATGGGCATCTGGCCGGCGACAAGGTGCTCAAGATCGTCGCCAAGGAGCTGCACCGGCGTCTACGCACCACCGATTTCCTGGCCCGCTTTGGCGGTGAGGAGTTTGTCTTGCTGATGCCGGCCACTGAGCTGCAAACCGGGCTGTTGATGCTCGATGAGCTGCGTGCGGCGGTGGAGCGTTGCCCGTTCCACTTCAAGGGCGAGCCGGTGACTATCACGGTGTCGATTGGGGTGACCGATCTGCGCGCTGCTGAACGCAGCGACACTGCGCTCAAGCGCGCTGACCAGGCGCTGTATCGGGCCAAGGAAAGCGGCCGCAACCGGGTTGAACAAGGGTGAGTGGCTCACCTGGCGGGCGGTTTTCAATCATCGGGCGATCTGCGCCCGTTCCGTTATGATTTTTGAATAGTTGGATGTCATGAAGCTGTTTTTCGCTGTTGTATCCCTTCTGGTTCTCAGTGCCTGCGCTAGCGGCCCCCGGCTGGACACCAGCCACCCCTCGAAGAATTTCGATAACCGTATCCAGTACGTCATCCTGCACTACACCTCGGCGTCTCAGGAGCGCTCGCTGCAACTGCTGACCAGCGGCCAGGTCAGCAGTCATTACCTGATTGGCGACGATAGCCGGGCCACCATATTCAAACTGGTCGATGAAAATGCCCGCGCCTGGCACGCCGGCGACAGCCAGTGGGACGGACGCACCTGGCTCAACTCCTCGTCGATCGGCATTGAGATCGTCAACCCCGGCTTTACCGAAGGCCCGAACGGGCGGCTGTGGTACCCCTACAGTGAAGCGCAGATCCAGTCGCTGATTGTCTTGCTCAAGGATATCGTCAAGCGCAACGGCATTGAGCCAAAGCACATCATTGGCCACAGCGATATTGCGCCGATGCGTAAGCTCGACCCGGGACCATTGTTCCCCTGGAAGCGGCTGGCCCAGGAAGGCTTGGGTATCTGGCCTGACGAGCGTCTGGTCGCCAGCCAGCAGGCACTGTTTGCCGTGCGCCTGCCAGACATCCTGTGGTTCCAGCAGCAGTTGGCCAGAGTCGGCTACAGCACTCCGCAGACCGGCGTGCTGGACACCGAAACCCGCAATGTACTGGCCGCCTTCCAGATGCGCTTTCGCCCGCAACGCTTCGACGGCGAACCGGATGCGCAGAGTGCGGCGATGTTGCAGGTGCTCAACAGCCAGCGCTGAAGCACGGCCCCGTAGGACCGGCCGGGCGGCACCCGGCTGGCGGTCAGAACGGCAAGGCCATATAGAACTGGGTGCCTTGGCCCGGCCGTGAATACACGCCCATGCGTCCACCATGCAACTGGACGATTTCCTTGCACAGGGCCAGCCCCAGGCCCGCGCCGCCCTTCTTGCGGCCGACCTGGACAAACGGCTCGAAGATCCGCGCCTGATTGCCGTACGCAATGCCTTCGCCGCTGTCTTCGACACTGATGATCGCCCGTTCACCATGACGCCGGGCCTGCAGGCGGATCAGGCCGTTTTCCGGGGTGTGGCGCAAGGCGTTGTCCAGCAGGTTGTCCAGTACCCGCTCCAGTTGTGACTGGTCGGCGTGCAGGCGCGGGATATTTTCTTGCAGGTCGAGCTGAAGAATGATGCTCTGTTCCTGGGCGCGATCAATAAAGCGCTGGCGCGCCTCTTCGAGCAAGTCATCGATGGCGCACGGCGCCAGCTTGAGTTTCTGCAGGCCGCTTTGGTAGCGGGAGAAGTTCAGCAGGTCGTTGATCAATTGCATCAGGCGCTGCATCTCTTCCTTGACCGTATTGAACAGGTCGGCTTCGCGGCTTTCTTCGGCGAAATGCACCCGTTCTTGCAAAAGACCGAAGGCCATGTGCATGCCGGTGACCGGGGTGCGCAGTTCGTGGGAGGCGCGCAGCACGAACTCGCTGCGCACCCGCTCGAAGGCGCGTTGCTCGGTCACATCATGCAGGACCATCACCGCGCCGAGAATGTGCCCGGCGCTATGGCTGACCGGTGTCAGGCTGTAGGTCAGCAGCCGTGATTCGCCGTCGATCTCGATGCACAGATCTTCCGGGGCGCGCTCCAGCGTGCCGCCGCGCAGGTTGAGGAGAATTTCTTCGTCCAGCTCCGGGCGTGCCAGCGCGTCGCCGGGACGTTGGCCGAGGCGGCTTTCGTCCCAGCCAAGCTGGCGCTGGGCGACCGGATTGAGGTGCTCAAGCTGGCCCTGGCGGTCGATCATCAACAGGCCGTCGTCAATGCTGTCGAGTACCGCCTGCAGGCGTTGCTGGCCAGCCAGCAGTTCGTCGATATTGGTGGCCTGGTGTTTGCGCAGCGCCTCGGCCATCAGGCCGAAGCGGCGGGTCAGCAGGTTCATCTCCGCTGCCGGTGAAATAGGCAGGGTGACGTCAAAATCGCCCTGGCCGATCTTGTCGGCGGCCTTGGCCAGAGCTTCGATCGGTGCACCAAAGCGGCGGGCGATGCCATGCGCAGTGACAAACCCGATGCACAGCACGGCCAGAGCAACCAGGCTGAGCAGCCCGGCGATCCAGTACGCGCGCTCGCGTGAATCACGCTCGGCCGCGTTGATGTTGTCCAGGGCGCTGCGATAGGCGCCCAGCAAGTCATTGCGCAGGTTGTTGAAGCTGGCACTCAGCTCAGGGTTCTTGCGGATGCTCAGGCCGCCCTCGCTGTTGTTGCGATAAGCCTGGATGAATTGCTGATAGAACTGCTGGGTCTGTTCAAAACCGTGGGTGCCGGTTCTCAGCCGCTCGTGCTCGACACCTTGGGCCAGCAACCCTTCGAACTGGGTCTGGAGCGTCGCCAGTGCCTGCGGGTTGGGTTCGGAGTCGAGCATCATGACCAACTGATCGCCCAGGTTCTGACGCAGCTTGAGGCCCAGATCCAGAGTCACGAAGTTGTGCTGAATCATCGACTCCTGAGTACGTGCCATCTGCATGACACTGACCAGACCCAGGACCAGCCCGAGCAGGGCCACTGTGATCAGGGCCGAGATACTCAGAAACAGGCGTGTGCGCAATTTCATTGCCAACTTCATGTGACACCAATTACTGACTTACAGGTTGTACTGCTTGCGTTTTCGATACAGCGTCGAGGCATCGATACCCAGTGTCTTGGCCGCCTGGTCCAGTGTGTCACTGGTCGCCAGTACCGCGCCGATGTGGGCCTTTTCCAGTTCATCGAGGCTCATCGCGGCGCCGACCCGTGGTGCATTGCTGACCGGCTGCTCGCCCATGCCCAGGTGGGTGACTTCAACGCGCTCCTGCGGGCAGATGATGCTGGCGCGCTCGATCACGTTGCGCAGCTCGCGGATATTGCCGGGCCAGCGGTAGTTGAGCAGCGCACTGCGTGCTTCTTCGCTGAAGCCCCGTGCCGGGCGGGCGTATTCCTTGACGAAGCGCGCCAGAAAACGGTCGGCCAGGGTCAGGATGTCTTCGCCACGCTCACGCAGGGCCGGCAAGGTCAGGGTGATGACGTTCAGGCGGTACAGCAGGTCTTCACGAAATTTGCCGCTGCGCACCATGTCTTCGAGGTTGAGATTGGTGGCCGCCAGAATTCGCACATCGGCACGGCGGGTGACCGGGTCGCCGACCCGCTCGTATTCCTTGTCTTGAATGAAGCGCAACAGCTTGGGTTGCAAGGTCAGCGGGAAATCACCGATCTCGTCGAGGAACAAGGTGCCGCCGTCGGCCTGGTTGACCCGCCCCAGTGTGCTTTCACTGGCGCCGGTGAACGCCCCGCGGCTATGACCGAACAGCTCGCTTTCCATCAGTTCTGCGGTCAGCGACGGGCAGTTGATGGTCACGCAGGACTTTTTGGCGCGCTTGCTCCAGCCGTGAATGGCGCGGGCCAGCTCGCCTTTACCGGTGCCCGACTCACCCAGGATCAGGATGTTGGCATCGGTGACCGCCACCTGCCGCGCCGTTTCCAGAATGCCCATCATCACCGGGCTGTGCGAGTCCAGGCCGTCTTTGGGCTTGCGGATCTCGCCTTCCAGTGCCTCCAGACGAGCCGACAGTTGGCGCACCTCAAGCTGCTTGGCGGTGGCCAGGCGCAATTGGTCGGGGCTGCACGGTTTGACCAGATAATCGGCCGCGCCGGCGCGAATCGCGTCCACGGCGGTGTCGACGGCAGAGTGCGCGGTGACGATCACGACACGCATCCATGGCGCCTGCACGCGCATCTGTGCCAATACATCCAGCCCGTTGTCTTCGCCCAACCGTAAATCCAGGAAACACAAATCAAAGACCTGGCGCTGCATCAGGGCATCGGCCTGTGCCGCGCTGTTGGCCGTGGCTACGCTGTAGCCCTCGTCTTCCAGGCAATACCGGAAGGTGCGAAGGATCGCGGACTCGTCGTCCACAAGCAGAATACGGCCCTGATTCTCAGTGGCTGCTTCCATTTTTCCTACGCTCCTAAGTGAATAGTCTTGGTTAGTCTCGGAATCATCGGGCAAGTTGCATGGTCAATTCTGATTGATTATGCGGCAAGCATGGTAGCTATCTGCTTCGGCCTTGGCTAACTGGCGGATTTGGCTGTCCTGCTGTCGTGAAAACCGCCTGGTAGCAGCATTAACCCGAGCCAGGCGGCCTGACAGACCTGCAAAGGAGAACGTCATGCATCCGCTGAAGAACATCGTCCTGGCCACCGCGACACTCGCCGTGCTGGGTGCCCATCCACTGCTGGCCAGCGCTGCCCAGGGCGAAACCGGCCCGTTGATCGAGGCGCGCCAGGAGGGCTCGATCTGGACCGCTTTTGCCTTGAACCGGCACTTGAGTGCGTTCGATATCAAGGTGGCGGTCGAAAAAGGCACCGCCCGGTTGTCTGGCAAGGTCGAGAATGAAGTCGAGCGGGAGCTGGCCGAACGGATCGCTCTGGATGTCGAAGGCATCGACAAGGTCGATAACCAGTTGCAGATCGACCCGGCGGTGGCCACCGAGGCGGATGCCCGCAATGGCCTGGCCCAGCGTTTCGAAGACGCCACACTGGTGGCCACGATCAAATCCAAGCTGTTGTGGAGCAACGTCACCCAAGGGCTGGAAATCGACGTAACCAGTGATCAGGGGGTGGTCACGCTCAAGGGCCGGGCGCAAAGCCCTGAAGCCAAAGAGCTGGCCGGTAATCTGGCGACCAATACCGATGGCGTGGCCAGTGTGAATAACCTGATCAGCATCAGTGCGGCCGACTCGATTGCCGCCAAGACCCAGCCACAGGCGCTCAGTACCACCGAGCAGATGAGTGACGCCTGGGTTACCAGCAAGGTCAAGTCCAGCCTTATCTACAGCCGCAACATCGACGGCCTGGGTATCAAGGTCGATACCAGGGAGGGCGTGGTGACACTCAATGGCATGGTGGCCAACTTTGCGGAAAAGGAGCTGGCGGTTGAGATCGCTCGCAATATCCGTGGGGTGAAGGGCGTCAATGCCGACGCCTTGAAAGTCATGGCGCGCAGTACTGGCTGACCACAACACGTATGTGGCATTCGTGCAGAACGCACGATGCCACAGCGTCGATCGTGCAGCTTGCGCGCCACAGAGAATTTTGTATGTTCTTAAGTTGTTGATTTATAAGCATTTATTTTTGATTTAAAGCTGGCATGCGGTCTGCAATATCCCTATCGACAAAGGCCGGAACATCCGGTCGACAAGAACGGTAGAGGGATTGAGCACATGAACAGCCAGCGTCTTGCCCAATTGCGTATTTCGCCCCTGCGGGTACAGCAAGGTCTTTTCGCCAGCCTGGTGCTCCTGCTGGTTTTGCTTGCCACCCAACAGTGGCAACTGCATGAGCAAAATCGTGAAGCGGCTGCGCTGCGTCAGTCGCTGATTTCCCAAAGCCTCTCGCTGAGCCAGGCACGTACATCGGTCTCGACCGTGGACAGTCAGGGTTGGGCGCGCGCTCCGGTGCAGGTCGATCGTGTTGTTTCTCAGGACAGTCTGGCGCGCCTGCCTCAACAGTCGCGTTGGGTCTTCTGACCTGATCGGATTCCCACAGTAGTAAGGAGTATCACTATGTTGAGCTGGGCTATTACATTCTTGATCATCGCTATCGTTGCAGCGGTACTGGGCTTCGGTGGTATTGCGGGTACGGCAACCGGTATCGCGAAGATTCTGTTCATCGTGTTCCTGGTCATGTTCGTGGTGTCGTTCTTCTTCGGCCGTCGCGGTAGAGGCTGACATGCGTAACCTGACTCATCTGCTGGCCGCCGCCCTGTTAATGGGCGGTAGCGCCGCCACCCTGGCCGCCAACGATGGTCAGGTGCGTGTTAACGAATTGCTGAGCAGTTCCTCCGATTACCGCCAGGCCTGGACCCAGGCCGTGCAAAAAGAGGAACGCTTGCCTGAGTGGGTCATGAACCTGTCAGGCGTTGCCGAGCCAATGACCGCCACCACCCAGGACGGTGATCCCTATCGGGTGGGGGTGCTGTGCGAGACTGCCGAGAGCTGCCGCAGCCAGTGTCTGATCGTGGCTGGCAGCCTGGACGGTAAAGACATCTATGCCCTGCTGGTGACGGTGCCGGCTGGCTTGCCGAGCGACAAGTCGCCAAAAAGCCACGCCACTCAACGCTATCTGGGTGATCCCGATGAGGGGATGAAGACGCTGCTTGAGGAACAACTGCTCAAGGATCCGAACTGGTACTGACTGAATGGGTGGTAAAGCCGCTGACGGTCAAACCGTTTCTTTATCAACGCTGCACGGCTTCCTGGAGGAAGTACGTGCATGACCAGGGGGCCGGGATGCACTGATTGATCGGATCGGTGCGACCTAGGGGTACAGGGAGTACCTCCGCTGAGGGCCGGGTCAGGTGAAGCCGCCATGCCGTTTTCGACGATACGCAGACGTCGAAACCCGCATGGCGCTTTTTATTTGTGCTCGCGTCAAAGCTGAAGAGTTCCGCCGTACATCCGTAAACTGCTGCAGAAAATGTCCTCAAATCTTTTCAGGTTGTGTCGTGCGACATTTTTTCCTATTGCCAGGCTGAAAGCACCGGCCCAGCAACCTCCAGGCCATTTTTCCAACGTCATTAACAGCATTTAACAGGGCATTTCTGCCGTTATCATATGCCGATTCTGCATGACTTAGGCGGTTATGGCATTAGACGTGCCTTTGCCCCGTCTGAATAGTTGCGCCTTTTTTTCGCTTGCTTTGAGCCCGGATGCTCTTTCGCGGTGACTTTCTGTGGACAGTGCGGGGCTTTCTTCCACGACTTCGGTCTGCCGCGGATGAGGCAGGGCGAGCACGCGGTTCCCAAGCTGATCCAAGCCACTTCGCACAAAGGTAATGACATGAAGAAGGCAAAACTGAGTCTGGCATGGCAGATTCTGATCGGTCTGGTTCTGGGTATCGCCATCGGCGCGCTGCTCAACCACTTCAGTGCCGAGAAGGCCTGGTGGATCAGCAACGTCCTGCAACCGGCAGGTGACATCTTCATTCGCCTGATCAAGATGATCGTGGTGCCCATCGTCGTGGCCTCGCTGATCGTCGGGATTGCCGGTGTGGGCGATGCCAAGAAGCTCGGCAGCATTGGCCTGAAGACCATTATCTACTTCGAGATCGTGACCACGGTCGCCATCGTTGTGGGCCTGGTGCTGGCCAACCTGTTCCAGCCTGGAGCCGGCATCGACATGAGCTCGCTCGGCACGGTGGACATCTCCAAGTACAAGACCACCGCCGCCGAGGTGCAGCATGACCATGCGTTCATTGCCACCATCCTCAACCTGATTCCGTCCAACATCTTCGCCTCCATTGCCCGTGGCGACATGCTGCCGATCATCTTCTTCTCGGTGATGTTCGGCATGGGCCTGGCCAGCCTGCAAAACGAAGTGCGCGAGCCGCTGGTGAAAATGTTCCAGGGCGTCTCGGAAACCATGTTCAAGGTCACCCACATGATCATGGCCTACGCGCCGATCGGTGTGTTCGCCCTGATCGCGGTCACCGTAGCCAACTTCGGTTTCGCCTCGCTGCTGCCGCTGGCCAAGCTGGTGATCCTGGTTTACGTCGCCATCGCCTTCTTTGCCTTCGTGGTGCTGGGCCTGATCGCCCGCATGTTCGGCTTCTCGATCATGAAGATCATCCGCATCTTCAAGGATGAGCTGATCCTGGCCTACTCCACCGCCAGCTCCGAGACCGCCCTGCCGCGGGTAATCAGCAAGATGGAAGCCTACGGTGCGCCGAAAGCCATCTGCAGCTTCGTGGTACCGACCGGTTACTCGTTCAACCTCGATGGCTCGACCCTGTACCAGAGCATCGCGGCGATCTTCATTGCCCAGTTGTACGGCATTGACCTGTCGCTCGGCCAACAGCTGATGCTGGTCCTGACCCTGATGGTCACCTCCAAAGGTATCGCCGGTGTGCCGGGCGTGTCGTTCGTGGTCCTGTTGGCGACCCTGGGCAGTGTCGGTATTCCGCTGGAGGGTCTGGCATTCATCGCCGGTGTCGACCGCATCATGGACATGGCACGTACGGCCCTGAACGTGATCGGCAATGCCTTGGCGGTGCTGGTCATCGCCCGTTGGGAAGGCATGTACGACGATGCCAAAGGCAAGGCCTACTGGGAGTCGCTGCCACACTGGCGCAGCAACGAGCCGGTGCCGGTCGGCAAGCCTGCGGCTGAGTAGGACCGGCTTTAGCCGGGAAGCCTTTGCGGTCTTCCCGGTCTTCCCGGTATTTCCGGTCTTCGCGGTCTTCGCGGCTAAAGCGGATCGCCGCCCGGCCGCTCCTACGGGGATCGCGATCGTCCCGTCAATTTCCCTCCGGCACACCTCCCCCGTTATCATCCCCGTCGTCTGAAGGGGGATGTATCCGATGCTCAATGGCCTGTGGCTTGGTTTTTTCGTCGTGGCGATGGTCGCCGCGCTGGCGCAATGGTTGATCGGCGGCAATGCCGGGATCTTTGCCAGCATGGTCGAGAGCATCTTTGCCATGGCCAAGCTGTCGGTGGAGGTCATGGTTCTGCTGTTCGGCACCCTCACCCTGTGGCTGGGTTTTCTGCGCATTGCCGAGAAGGCCGGGATCGTCGACTGGCTGGGCAAGGTGCTCAGCCCACTGTTCACCCGGCTGATGCCGGAGGTGCCGCCGGGCCATCCGGCGCTGGGCCTGATTACCCTCAACTTCGCCGCCAACGGTCTGGGGCTGGACAATGCCGCGACCCCGATCGGCCTCAAGGCCATGAAGGCACTGCAGGAACTCAACCCCAGCCAGACCACCGCCAGCAACGCGCAGATCCTGTTTCTGGTGCTCAACGCCTCGTCACTGACCCTGTTGCCGGTGACCATCTTCATGTACCGCGCTCAGCAAGGCGCACCTGACCCGACCCTGGTGTTCCTGCCGATCCTGCTGGCGACCAGTGTCTCGACCATTGTCGGGCTGCTGTCGGTGGCGTTCATGCAGCGCCTGCGTCTGTGGGACCCGGTGGTGCTGGCTTACCTGATTCCAGGTGCATTGCTGCTCGGTGGTTTCATGGCCTTTCTCGGCACGCTGTCGGCTGCGGCGCTGGCCGGGCTGTCATCGATTCTCGGCAACCTCACGCTGTTCGGCCTGATCATGTTGTTTCTGGTGATCGGCGCGCTGCGCAAGGTCAAGGTGTATGAAACCTTCGTCGAAGGGGCCAAGGAAGGTTTCGATGTGGCCAAAAACCTGCTGCCGTATCTGGTGGCGATGCTCTGTGCGGTGGGCGTATTGCGCGCCTCCGGTGCCCTGGACTTCGGCTTGGAAGGCATTCGCCACGTGGTCGAGTGGCTGGGCTGGGATACCCGTTTTGTCGACTCGCTGCCCACTGCGCTGGTCAAACCGTTCTCCGGCAGCGCGGCGCGGGCGCTGTTGATCGAGACCATGCAGAACCAGGGCGTCGACAGCTTTGCCGCGCTGGCGGCAGCGACCATTCAGGGCAGCACCGAAACCACCTTCTATGTGCTGGCGGTGTACTTCGGCGCGGTCGGCATCCAGCGCGCCCGGCATGCCGTGGGCTGTGCGCTGCTGGCCGAGTTTTCGGGCGTGGTGGCAGCGATCATGGTCTGCTACTGGTTCTTTGGCGCCACCGCCAGCTAAGTATCAAGGCGTCGCAGCAGGTCCAGACTCTGATGACGGCTCCGGGGCCGGCTGTGATTCAGGCGTCGCGGCGGGCGGTTGCTCTGCTGCTGGCTCCGGTGCTGGCTCTGGCTCCGTTTGCGGTTCTGGCGCCGCAACACCGGGCTCGGATGCCGCAGGCGCAGCGTCGTCATCGCCACCGGGTTTGAGCTGGATGATCCGGCCTTTTGGCTGGGTCACGGTCGGTTGATCGGCGTCGGTCACTTCAAAACGCAGTACGCCGATCATCTGCCCGTCCTCGGTCAGCACCCGAACCTGCCAGCGGCCCGCCACGTCCTGCGGGAAATTGCGCTTGTGGGTCCAGGCGCGATAGCCCTCCTTGCGCCCGCCGTTGATATTCAGGGCAATGCGGTCCACTTCTTCACCGTTGCGCCGCCACACATGGTAAATGCGCTCTTGCAGGCCGCGTGGGGCATTGATTGCGGTGTAGGCATACAGGCCGTCACGGCGCAGTTGAGCGGCGCTGATCTGGCGGATGCTTTCACCCGGTGTGCGACTTTTGTTGTCGAACTCGGTGCTCACCGCCACTTCGGTCAGCCACAGCGTGGCCGGTGGCACCCAGGAGCGCAGCAGCCAGCCAGCGCTGCCCACGGCCAGGATCACGGTCACCAGCATCACCCCACTGCGCCAGGTGCGGATCGGAAAGCTCGATGCCAGGCTGGGAATCGACAGCACAATCGCGGTGCCGAGCGCCAGTTTGTAGCTCTCGGTGGTGGTCAGGTTGAGAATGATCGGCAGCGCGGTGAGCATCGCGGCGAACAGGGTCAGGGTATGCAAGGCCAGGAACAGCCAGCGGCGCGGTGCCAGCCAGCGGTAGTACAGCGGGTCGACGATGGAGATCAGCCCGGCCGCACCGAGCAGCGCCGTGAACAACGCCTGGCCGCTGTTCCAGGTGGTGGTGATGAAAAAGAACGGCAGGACGAAGAACAGGCTTTCCTGATGGATCAGCTGGGTGCCGTAACGCAGCAATCCTTGCGGAATTTCCTTGCCGAACTTTCGGTGCAACAACCCCACCACGCTGTTCTCGACCATCAGCCACAGCCAGCTGAGCATCATCACCACGGCGATCCAGCTGGCCAGCCCGGCCTGACGGTCGACCATGATGAAGCTGACGATCCCGGAGATGAATCCGCCCGCCGCAATGATGCCCGGATAGCGGCGCATCAGGTCGAGGATGCGGGTGACGAGGACATTCCAGTGGGGCATTGGGTTTCACTTCAGCAGGGGTGGAAAAAAGTCGCCAAGCATAGCAATGCAGTGCGCAGCGCTACAGCCGTTGCTGACGGCGATAACGCAGCCCGCCGACCAGCAGCAGGATCATCAGCACTCCGGCAGCCAGGACCAGCCAATACAGATCGTCGTAACTGAACAGCGGTTTCTCGATGCGGATGTAGCCCGGTTGTTCGAGTAACTGACGCAAGGCCCGGTTGGCGCCCTCCAGGGTGACCGCCTGAATGCGCTTGGCCGGGTCGGCAAAGCGGCCATTCTCGTAATCGTTGAGCGCGCCCCAGTAATAGTCGGCCAGCGCGCTGTTGCCTTGCACGGCCCAGGCCTGCCGGGCCACGGCGGCTTGTTTGAGGCGCTCGAAGGTTGCAGCTTGCAGGCCGTCACGCTGCAAGCGTTCAAGCAGCGCATGCAGGGTCTGTTCGGCTTGCAACAGGTCGCTGCGTTCGACATCGGCGTCCAGGCTCATCAGCCCGGTGTCGCTGAACACCTCGCGGCTGACCGAAGGGCCGTAGGACAAACCCTGCTGCAGGCGCAGTTCTGAGTACAGCGACCACTCCAGATAAGACCGGACCAGCTCCCAGGTTTCATCGTGTTGTTCATCCAGCAAGGGCTCGGGAAAGATCAGGTGCAGCCGGGCACTTTCGCCCAGTACCCCGCGGGTCAGTACCCGGCGTTGTTCAGCCACTTGTTTCGCGCTGTCCAGGGTCGGGTGTTCGGCAGGTTCGGTGGCGGCCAGGCGGCCATAGACCCGTTCCAGGTAGCCGGGCAGCAGCTTGTCCAGGTCACCGACCATGATCAGGGTCATGTTGTTGGGTGCGTACCAGGTCGCCAGGGCATCTTCGAGCTGCTCCAGGCTGACCGCCTCGACGTCCGGACTGTCGGCGCACTTCAGGCCCAGTTCGCTCGCCACCTGGCTGCTGGCGTTGCTGCCCGCCTCACGCCGGTCGAGCAGCCGTTGCAGGCGCGAGGCGTGGCCGCCGTCTTCATGGGCAACGATGCGCCTGACCGTGTCCAGGCGGCTCTGGGTCAGCTCGGTGTGGGTCAGCACCTGCATGAGCAGGTCGAGTACCTTGCGCTGGTTACGCGCCGGTGCCTCGATCACAAAGGTGGTGTCGGCGTTGCTGGTAAAGGCGTTCCACTCGCCACCGAGCGCCTGCATGCGCGACTCCAGACCGCCTTCGCCGCTGTCATCGATGCCGCTGAACATCAAGTGTTCGAGCAGGTGCGGCAGTTCTTTGTGCTCACAGGCAAAGTCATCAAAGCCCACCCCGACAATCAGCCGGATCGCCACATGGCCCTTGTCGTAGCCGGGCTTGAGCAGCACCTGCAAACCGTTGGGCAACAGATAACCCTGGGCTTGCAGGCGGTCCAGGGCCAGGCTGGGAAGAGAACAGAGCAACAGCCAGATCAGCAGCAGGCAGCGCATGAGACAGCTTTTCCTTGCGGGCCAGTTGAATTGACATGCTGTTGAAAAACTACCTGCGTTGCCATTGCTGCGTTAAAAACAGGCTCAAAATGCTCATTTACAACCCGTAAACTCCGCTTTTTCGCCTGTTTTTGCCTTGCACTGGCTGCCTCGCCTACGTTTTTCAACGGCCTGCTAAACAGACTTCGCTGCCGCCGCTCGGTTCACACCGATTGTTCGCCTACCTGGCCTGGCGTCTCGTCCGGTCCGTCGCTGGACAGTGCACCCGTGTCGGCGGTTTCCAGTACCGCGTAGGCGCTGCTGCAGAACAGCGAGTTGAGGCGCTTCATGTCAGCCATCAGTTCCAGGTGCAGCGAGCTGGTCTCGATACTTTGCACCACTTTGCGTTGCAAACGGTTGACATGGGCGTGGGCCAGCCGCCGTTCCAGAGCGCGGAACTGGCGTTTTTCCTTCAATAGCTGGCGGGCGCTATGCGGGTCGCCGCTGAGAAACACCGACAGGCCCAGGCGCAGGTTGGCCTGCAACTGGGTGTGCAGGTCGGTGAGCTCTTCCAGACCGACGTCCGAAAACGATCGTTGCTGCGCGGTTTTCTGCTGCTGGATCTTGCGCAGCATGCGCTCGATCACACCACTGGCCAATTCCAGGTTGATGGTCAGCTCAATGATTTCGGCCCAGCGTCGATTGTCCTGTTCGCCCAGGTCTTCTCGGGGCATCTGCGCCAGGTACAGCTTGATGCCGCTGTACAGGGTCTCGACATCCTCATTAAGGCTGCGCACTTGCTGAGTGACAGCGGTCTGGGTGCCGTGCAGTACGGCCTGCATGGCGCCCAGCATGTTCTCCAGCAGGTCGCCCATGCGCAGGGTTTCACGCACCGCATTGGCCAGCGCCAGGCTGGGAGTCGCCAGCGCGGTCAGATCCAGATGCCTGGGTTTGATCGGCCCTGCGGTTTCGGCAGGCACTTGCAGCAAGCTGGCGCACAGGCGCGCCATGGGGCTGACAAAGGGCAGCATCAAAAGGCAGCGTGCGGTGTTGTAGACCAGATGAAAGCCGATCACCAGTTCCTGTGGCTTGAGCCTCAGCTCGTCGAGCCAGTTCACCAGCGGGTCAAGCACCGGGATGATCAGCACCAGGCCCAGCAGTTTGAATAGCAGGCTGCCCAGCGCCACCTGGCGACCGGGTACGTTCTGCATGCTGGTGCTCATGAACGCCAGCAGACCGCTGCCGATATTGGCCCCCACCACCAGACCGATGGCCACGTGCAGGCTGATGATGTCGGAACCGGCCAGCGTTGCGGTCAGCAGCACCGCCGCCAGGCTGGAATAGGAAATCAGCGCGAACAGCGCACCGACCAGGGCATCGAGCAGGAAGTCGCCGGTCAGCGAGGCGAACAGCACCTTGACTCCGCTGGCCTGGGTGATCGGCGCGGCGGCGCTGACGATCAGTTGCAGCGCCAGGATGATCAGCCCCAGACCGATGGCTACCCTGCCCAACTGGCCGGCGCGGGTCTGCTTGCGCGACAGAAAAAAGATCACCCCGAGGAAGATCAGCAGTGGCGACAGCCACGACAGGTCGAAGGTCAACACCCGCGACATCAGCGCGGTGCCGACATCGGCGCCCAGCATGATCGCCAGCGCCGGCGCCAGACGCATCAGCCCCTGGCCGACAAAGGATGTCACCAGCATGGCTGTGGCGTTGCTGCTCTGCACCAGCGCGGTGACCAGGATGCCAGCGAGAAAGGCCAGCGGCCGACGTGCAACGTTATGGCCCAGCACGCGGCGCAACTGACTGCCGTATACGCGCAGGATGCCGGTACGCACAATGTGCGTGCCCCAGATCAGCAGGGCCACGGCAGACAATAGATCGAGCAGGGTCAGCATATGCAAGGCCCCCTGTGGTGGTGTGAATAGCGAGCGACGCGGAATGTTTTTACTAAAGCTTTAGACCGCTTTGTGCGGTGCTGCCAGCATCGCACAGGCCTCAACGCATTGAAACAATTCTGTAATGAATGGGCGACCCGCCCTGGCCTGCGCCCGGTAGGAGCTGCTTTAGCAGCGAAGGCTTCAGCCGCGAAAGGTCTTCGCGGCTAAGTCGCGGCTGAAGCAGCTCCTGCCGGGTTAGCCGAGCCTCAGGCTTCGGCTGGCGCCGCTTCGGCCTTCTTGCGTGCCTGGCTGGTGCGCATCTTGATGTTGATCGCTTCAACCGCCAGCGAGAACGCCATGGCGAAGTACACGTAGCCTTTGGGCACATGAATGTCGAAGGCTTCGGCGATCAGCACCGTACCGACCACCATCAGGAACGACAGGGCGAGCATCTTCAGTGATGGATGTTTGTCGATGAAATCGCTGATGGCGCCGGAGCAGAGCATCATCACCAGCACCGCCACGATGATCGCCGCGACCATCACCGGCACGTTGGACACCATGCCCACCGCAGTGATGACCGAGTCCAGCGAGAACACGATGTCGATGATCGCGATCTGCACGATGGTTGCCAGGAACATGCCGCCAGCGCCCTTGGGCTCGTCGCCGGCCTCTTCTTCACCTTCCATGCCCTGGAAGATTTCCTGGGAGCTTTTCCACAGCAGGAACAGGCCGCCGAAGAACAGGATCAGGTCACGACCGGAAATGCCCTGGCCGAAGACGCTGAACAGGTCGGTGGTCAGGCGCATGATCCAGGTGATCGACAGCAGCAGCATGATGCGAGTGACCATGGCCAGGCCCAGGCCGAACAGCCGGGTGCGCTTTTGCATGGCTTTGGGCATGCGGCTGACCAGGATCGAGATCATGATGATGTTGTCGATCCCCAGAACGATTTCCAGGGCGGTCAGGGTCAAGAAAGCAACCCATATTTCAGGGTTGAGTAGCCATTCCATCAGTTGTTTCCTCAGGCGATAAAAAATCGCCGCCAGCTACAGCTGACGGCGATTCGGGGTTGAAACGCGGTTGAATCAGACGCTGCTGACCAGCGGGAACAGACCCAGCATGACAGCGGCAACCAGAATACACATGCAGACCAGGATCGCCCACTTGAGGGTGAAGCGCTGGTGGTCACCGAAATCGATACCGGCCAGGGCAACCAGCAGGTAGGTCGAAGGCACCAGTGGGCTGAGCAGGTGCACCGGCTGGCCAACGATCGAAGCACGGGCCATTTCTACCGCGCTGATGCCGTAGTGCGAGGCGGCTTCGGCCAGCACAGGCATGACGCCGTAGTAGAACGCGTCATTGGACATGAAGAAGGTGAACGGCATGCTCACCAGCGCGGTGATGACCGCCAGGTAAGGGCCCATGGCCTCAGGGATCACCGCCAGCAGGCTCTTGGACATGGCGTCGACCATGCCGGTGCCGGTCAGGATGCCGGTGAAAATACCGGCGGCGAAGATCAGGCCGACTACCGACAACACGCTACCGGCGTGGGCCGAAACGCGGTCCTTCTGGTCCTGCAGGTTCGGGTAGTTGATGATCATCGCGATGCTGAAAGCCACCATGAACAGCACTGGCAGCGGCAGCAGACCCATGATCAGGGTGACCATCAGGCAGAACGTCAGGGCACCGTTGAACCAGATCAGTTTTGGACGGCGGGCATCAGGGAATTGCGACACGCTGATTTCGCTGTGATCGATTTCATCGCCCTGCAATTGCAGCACGCCCAGACGAGCCCGCTCGCGCTTGCCATACAAGTAAGAGATAGCCAGCAGGCAGACCACGCCGGCAGCCATGGCCGGGATCATCGGGACGAAGATGTCCGAGGCATCGACATGCAGGGCACTGGCTGCGCGAGCCGTCGGGCCGCCCCATGGGGTCATGTTCATGATCCCGCCAGCGAGGATGATCAGGCCGGCCATGATCCGTGGGCTCATGCCGACACGGCTGTACAGCGGCAGCATGGCGGCCACGCAGATCATGTAGGTAGTGGCGCCATCACCGTCCAGCGAAACCACCAGCGCCAGTACGGCGGTGCCGACGGAAATGCGCATCGGGTCGCCCTTGACCATTTTCAGGATCTTGCGCACCGCCGGGTCGAACAGCCCCGAGTCGATCATCAGGGCGAAGTAGAGAATGGCGAACATCAGCATGACGCCGGTGGGCGCCAGCTTGGTGATACCAGCGAGCATCATCGGGCCGATCTGCGGGCCGAAGCCACCGAACAGGGCAAAGATGATCGGGACGATGATCAGGGCAATCAGCGCGGTCATGCGCTTGCTCATGATCAGGTACATGAAGGCGATGACCATGGCAAAGCCAAGGAAAGTCAGCATGGCAATACTCCAGACGTATTTCGGTCAGGGAAACCGGAAAAGATGAAAGTCAGTTCTGCTCAGCGAGCAGTGGTCTGGAGTCGGGGCGCAAGGGAGGTGTACAGGGAGGTAGGAGCAAGCATGTTAATCACCGTTATTCTTGTTGAATGTCCGGACGACGGCTGTGCGGTCGGCCTGGCTTACCGGTCTTTTGCCGGTGCTGGAGGCGATCCTAATCCCCCAAGCTTTCAGCCAGCTTTCAACTTCCTTTCAGCGTTGCGCTGCGCTGCGGCGTTTGTCGATTTTGCCCGTCAATCGGCTCTATGGATCCATTGATGATAATTTTGGCGATTATCGGATATATATTCTTGACTCAAAGCTGGCTCAGGATTTCAATGGATCCACTAATAAAAACAAATCCGGACCGGAGAGCCTGACCATGTACCCCATGAACGCCTGGTATGTTGCTTGCACCCCTGACGAAATCGCCGACAAGCCGCTGGGTCGGCAGATCTGTGGCGAGAAGATGGTGTTTTATCGCGGCCTGGACAACCAGGTGGTGGCGGTCGAGGATTTTTGTCCGCATCGCGGTGCCCCGCTGTCGCTGGGTTACGTGGAGAACGGCCAGTTGGTCTGTGGCTATCACGGCCTGGTGATGGGCGCCGATGGCAAGACGGCTGCGATGCCAGGCCAGCGGGTGCGCGGCTTTCCTTGCAACAAGACTTTCGCGGCCGTGGAGCGCTACGGGTTTATCTGGGTCTGGCCCGGTGATCAGACGCAGGCCGATGCAGGGCTGATTCCTCACCTGGAATGGGCGGTCAGTGACCAGTGGGCTTATGGCGGCGGGTTGTTTCATATCGGCTGCGATTACCGGCTGATGATCGACAACCTGATGGACCTGACCCACGAAACCTACGTGCACGCCTCCAGCATTGGCCAGAAAGAAATTGATGAAGCCGCGCCGGTCACTCAGGTGCAGGGTGATGAAGTGATCACCGCCCGGCACATGGAAAACATCATGGCCCCGCCGTTCTGGCGCATGGCCCTGCGCGGTAACAACCTGGCCGACGATGTGCCGGTGGACCGCTGGCAGATCTGCCGCTTCACCCCGCCCAGCCATGTGCTGATCGAGGTGGGCGTGGCCCATGCCGGTAACGGCGGTTATCACGCCGACGCGCAGTTCAAGGCATCCAGCATTGTGGTGGACTTCATCACCCCCGAGAGCGATACCTCGATCTGGTACTTCTGGGGCATGGCACGCAACTTCAATCCGCAGGATCAGGCGCTGACCGACACGATCCGCGAAGGCCAGGGCAAGATTTTCAGCGAAGACCTGGAGATGCTCGAACGCCAGCAACAGAACCTGCTCAAGTACCCGACGCGCAACCTGCTCAAGCTCAATATCGACGCCGGTGGTGTGCAGTCGCGCAAGATTCTGGAGCGCATTATCGCTCAGGAACAAAGCGCTGCCCCGGCCTTGATCGCCACTGCCCAATAAGCTGCAGGAGCCAATCACATGATCGACGTTATGGTGATTTCCCGCCGCGACGAAGCGCTGGGCATCTGCAGCTTCGAGCTGGCCCGTGCCGACCGCAGCCCCTTGCCGGCCTTCAGCGCCGGGGCGCACATCGAGGTGCAGGTGCCCGGCGAATCCGGGCTGCTGCGCCAGTACTCGCTGTGCAACCACCCCGCCGAGCAGCATCGCTACCTTATTGGTGTGCTTGATGACCCGGCCTCGCGAGGCGGCTCAAGGGCCATGCACCAGTTGCTGCGCGCCGGCATGGCGCTGCGCATCAGCGAGCCGCGCAACCTGTTCCCGCTGGCCGAACATGCCCGGCGCAGCCTGCTGTTTGCCGGTGGCATCGGTATCACGCCGATTCTGTGCATGGCCGAACAACTGGCGAGCAGCGGGGCCGACTTTGAACTGCACTACTGCGTGCGCGCCCGTGATCGCGCCGCGTTTGTCGAGCGCCTGCACGCTTCAAGTTTCGCTGACCGGGTGTTTCTACATAGCGATCAAGAGCCGGCTACCGCGCTCGATGCCCTGAGTGTGCTGGCCGGGCCGCAGCCCGATGTGCATCTGTACGTGTGCGGGCCGGGTGGGTTCATGCAGCACGTGCTCGACAGCGCCCGCCAGCAGGGCTGGCAGGAGGCCAACCTGCACCGCGAATACTTCGCCGCCGCGCCGGTGGACACCAGCGCCGACGGCAGCTTTTGCGTCAGGATCGCCAGCAGCGGTCAGGAGTTCGAGATCCCGGCGGACCAGACGGTGGTCCAGGTGCTGGAGCGTCATGGTGTGGAGATTGCGGTGTCGTGCGAACAAGGCGTATGCGGCACCTGCCTGACCGGCGTGCTCGACGGTGTGCCGGAGCATCGCGACCTGTACCTCACCGAAGAAGAACAGGCGCTGAACAACCAGTTCACGCCCTGCTGCTCGCGTGCCAAGACTGCGATGCTGGTGCTGGATTTGTAACAGCGGGCGGGCGCCGGGGCGCATTTTCGGCCGGTTGGTGACCTGTAATTGCAAGACGCCTCTCTTTCTATTGAAGGAAATTTCCGAGAAAATCCCGAGCCCTTGCGCGTGCAAAATCCCGCGACTAGGCTGCGTCCGTCACTGAACATCAGTGATCGGGTTTAGCAGCCTGTTTGTAGCTTGCTCGCGCAGTACCGCTTATGGCGGCTTTGCGTGGGGCACCTTCGGGTGCGCCGGTTTTGCGAGCTCACCGGTCTGCTAACCCGCGTCAAAGCTGCCACCCTTGTTCGTTTAGCAGCGGATATCCGGTGGCTCAGATAAGTGAGTTCGCCATGGATAAATTGATTCCCGATCCACCTGATACCCCCTCAACCCTGACCCACCTCGAATGCCGCGTGGCCCATGCGGTCGAGCTGTTGCGTTGCGCCACCGCCACCGCCTTCGAGACCGCCGATGCCTTGCAAGGCCCGGCGCGCCATCTGGCCATGGCCTCGATGCACCTGATTACCCAGGCGCATCTGACTCTGGACCAGGTGCTCGATCAATGGCCGGTGCAGGCCGAGGAGCAACTGCCGGCCTGACAGGTTCAGGCTATATCCCGGTACTGTTCAGTTAAGTGCTTTATGTCCCCGGTGGGAGCGAGCTTGCTCGCGAAGAGGCCAGTAAAAACACTACATCTGTTGTGATGTGCTGCCGTCTTCGCTAGCAAGCTAGCTCCCACAGACGGGGTCTGGCGCAGGTCATGCAGCAATTACCCGATCTGCGAAGTCCAAGCTGCATCCCCCGTTCTGTCAGGAGAGCCCGGATGCCGCAGTCCTGCTCCATCGAAAGCGCGATCGACCATGTGCTGGCCACCTTGCCTGCGCACATTCATCTGGGCATGCCGCTGGGCCTGGGCAAACCCAATCGCTTCGTCAATGCGCTGTATGCGCGCATCCGTGACCTGCCCGAGCGGCAACTGACGATCTATACCGCCCTGAGCCTGGGCCGGCCCACGCCGGGCGAAGGCTTGCAGGCGCGCTTTCTCGAACCCTTTCTGGAGCGGGTGTTCGGTGATTACCCGGAGCTGGACTATCTGGCCGACCTGCGCCGTGACCGGCTGCCGGCCAATATCCGTGTCGAGCAGTTTTTCATGCAGCCCGGCAGCCTGCTCGACAGCCAGACGGCGCAGCAGGATTACGTCAGCAGCAACTACAGCCATGCGGCGCGGGATATCAATGCCAAGGGCCTGAACCTGATTGCGCAGCTGGTGGCCCAGGACCCGCAACGGCCTGGCTGCCTGAGCCTGAGTTGCAACCCCGATGTGACCCTCGATCTGCTGCCGATGATCGCCAAACGCCGTACTGCGGGTGAAACCATCCTGGTGCTGGGTCAGGTGCATGCCGACCTGCCCTATATGCCCGGCGACTCGGAACTGGACCTGGCCGCCTTCGACCTGCTGCTCGAAGAGCCGGAAACCACCACGTTGTTCTCCACGCCGAACATGCCGGTGGGTTTTCAGGATCACTTCATCGGCCTGCACGCCAGCACCCTGGTGCGTGACGGCGGCACCTTGCAGATCGGTATCGGTTCGATGGGCGATGCGCTGACCGCTGCCCTGCTCGCCCGTCAGGCGGATAACGCCGGTTACCGACACCTGCTGGCCGACTTGAACATGAGTAACTGGCAAACCCTGATCGACCGCGAAGGCGGCACCGAGCCTTTCGCCAAGGGGCTTTACGGTTGCAGCGAGATGTTCGTCAACGGTCTGCTGGCCCTGGCCGACGCCGGCATCGTGCGGCGCAAGGTCTACGCCGACCTTGAGCAACAGCGGCTGGCCGACATGGGCATGCTCGATGACAGCCATACAACCGACGGCGTGGTGCTGCATGGCGGGTTCTTTCTCGGGCCGCGCAGCTTCTATGCGCGCCTGAACGAACTGTCGGCCGAACGCCGTGCGCAGTTCAACATGAGCGCAATCAGCTTCATCAACGAGCTGTATGGCAACGAAGAACTCAAGCGCCTGCAACGCCGTGATGCACGATTCATCAACAGCGCGTTCTGCATGACCCTGCTGGGCGCGGCAGTCTCGGACCAACTGGAAGATGGCCGGGTGCTCAGCGGTGTGGGCGGGCAATACAATTTTGTCGCTCAGGCCCACGCGCTGGAAGATGCTCGCTCGATTCTGATCTTGCGCAGTTGGCGCGAGTCCGGTGGCGAGGTCAGTTCCAACCTTGTCTGGTCGTATGGGCATGCGACCATTCCCCGCCACCTGCGCGATATCGTGGTCACCGAATACGGCATCGCCGACCTGCGCGGTCAAACTGATGCCACGGTGATCGAGCGGTTGCTCAATATCTGCGATTCACGCTTCCAGCCCGGCCTGATCGAACAGGCCCAGCGGGCCGGCAAACTGCCTGAAGGCTTTGCCCTGGACCCGCGCTTCACCGACAACACACCTGAGCGGCTCAAGGCCCTGGCGGGCAGTTATCCGCAGTTGTTTGCCGAATACCCGCTGGGCAGCGACTTCGAGCCTGAAGAGCGCGACCTGCTGCGCGCCCTGAACTGGCTCAAGAGCAAATTCAAACTGAGCGAAATCCTGCAACTGGGCAAGGCTGCGCTGGATGCACCCGAGCCAGAGGCATTTGCTGTGCATCTGCAACGCATGGGCCTGGACCAGCCCGACGGGCTGCTTGAAGAGCTGTATCAGCGGCTGCTGCTGGCGGGGTTGCATAACACCCTGGAACGCGTTTGACCTTGTGAGCAGCTTCAACTGCGAAGCTTTCCCGGCTAAAGCCGGTCCTACGGGGCTTCGTGTTTGCTGCGCGACAGCGCGGCGCCGAGGCGGCGGGCGATCGCCTACAACCCGGACATCTTCTGGATCGCGGCTTTGAGCTCGTCGTCGGTGCAATCGGCACAGGTGCCTTTGGCGGGCATGCTGTTGACCCCGCTGATGGCCTTGGCCAGCAAACCATCAAGGCCGCCCTGCTCGTCGGCGCGTTTTTTCCAGGCGGCGGTGTCGCCAATTTTCGGCGCATCCAGCAGGCCGATGGTGTGGCAGGCGGTGCAGTGTTTGGCGATGACGTCGTCTGCCGACTTGCCCGCACCGCCGCTCGCCGCCGCGGTCACGTTCACGCCCACGCATTGCTGGCCCTGCACGCAAACCTTGCCGACCGGCTCAAGCCGTTTGGCGATCTCTTCGTTGGATGCCGCCTGCAGGCCGATGGGCGCCAGGCTCAGCACAGTGGCCAGTACCAGGCCGATTGTTGTCAGGTTCACGCGTTCACCCTCATGGTGGCAGGTCAGGCTCGCCATTACGGTTAACGGCTGTGCGAGCAGGCGAAAAGTATAACGACGCGCCTGTTCGCCTGAAACGCCCCTACATCGCGAAGGGGTATTACCATTGTCTTAGGTCAATAAACCGGCAAGCCCCCGATAAACGGGGCTCGCAGAGGTGTTATCAAAAATTGGCGGGGGTGGCTGCGCTGATTAGTCGCGCCGGTTCATCGAAGGGATTGCGGAAGCGGTGCGCGCGGGTGCTCTCGAAGTAATAGCTGTCGCCGACTTCCAGCAGGTAGGTGTCGTTGCCGACGATCAGCTCCAGGCGGCCCTCAATGAGGATGCCGGTCTCTTCGCCTTCGTGAACCAGCATTTCTTCGCCAGTGTCGGCGCCGGGCGGATAGGTTTCGGTCAGGAAGGCGATGGCCCGGCCCTGATGCGACTTGCCCACCAGTTTCATGGTCACCGCGCCGTCGGAGATATCCAGCAGCTCGCCGGGCTTGTACACCACTTTGCTGGTGTTCTCCGGGGCCAGCTCTTCGGAAAAGAACTCGACCATGGACATCGGAATGCCGCCGAGCACCTTGCGCAGCGAACTGATCGAGGGGCTGACGCTGTTCTTCTCGATCATGGAAATGGTGCTATTGGTCACACCCGCCCGTTTGGCCAGTTCACGCTGGGACAAGCCCTTGAGCTTACGGATGTATTGCAGTCGCTCACCGACGTCCAATTCGGCAGTCCTCCAGGTTCGGAGGCTTGGTACGAATGCGCGTCGCGGGGGATGGACAGGGACCAGGCTACCCCGCCGCCATCAAGGCATCACCCACACCGGGCAATTGCTCCGTTACTGCACGATCTCTTCGGATCGTCTTCAATCGCAGCATGATCGACGCGCAGACAAGCTCGTACAAAGCCTGAGGTTAAAGTCGAGACCGGGGCATGATGGCAACAGCGTTTGATATTTACAACAAGCAGGCGGTTTTGCCGCCTGGGTTCAGCTTTCGCTGTACTGACGCGGGACGCGCTTGAGGTTGCAGAACAACTGGTACGGGATGGTCCCGGCATGCGCCGCCACGGTGCTGGCCGACAGGTTTGGCCCCCAGAACTCGACGTGGCTGCCGAGCCCGGCGGCGGGCAGGTCGGTGAGCTCAACGCACAGCATGTCCATCGACACGCGGCCCACCAGGCGTGCGGCCTGGCCGTCGATGATGACCGGCGTGCCGGTCGGTGCATGGCGCGGGTAACCATCGGCATACCCCATCGCCACCACGCCAATCCGGCTCGGCCGATCAGTGATCCAGGACGCGCCATAGCCCACTGGCTCACCGGCCGGCAGCTCACGGACGCTGATGACTTTCGACTCCAGGGTCATCACCGCCTGCAACTGATCGGCCAACGGGTGTGCCTGCTCGAACGGTGTGGCGCCGTAAAGCATGATCCCCGGCCGTACCCAGTCGCTGTTGATCTGTGGCCAGCCGAGCAGTGCCGGCGAGTTGTTCAGGCTGGTCAGGGCCTTGAGTCCCTGACGAGCAGCCTCGAACACCGCCAGTTGTTCTGCGCTGCGCGGGCAGTCCAGTTCATCAGCGCGGGCGAAGTGGCTCATCAAGACAATGTCGGCCACCTTGCCGCTGGCCAGCAGGCGCTGGTAGGCGGCCTGGTAATCGGCCGGGAACAAGCCGACCCGGTGCATGCCGCTGTCGAGCTTGAGCCACAGGGTCAGCGGTTTGCCCACCGCCGTGCGCTCGATAGCCTCGATCTGCCATTGCGAATGCACCACGCACCAGAAGTCATGCTCGACGATCAGGTCCAGTTCCTGCGCTTCAAAAAAACCTTCGAGCAACAGAATCGGCCCGCTGACACCGGCTGCCCGTAGCTCCAGGGCCTCTTCGATGCAGGCCACGGCAAAACCATCGGCCTCGCTCTGCAGCGCCTGGGCGACGCGCACTGCACCGTGCCCGTAGGCATCGGCCTTGATTACGGCGAGCGCTCTGGCACCAGAGTGCTGGCGGGCCAGCCGGTAGTTGTGGCGCAGGGCGTTGAGGTCAATCAGGGCACGGGCTGGACGCATGGCTCATCTTTCTTGTGGGGTGAATCGAGAAAACCGGTTTGCAGCAAATTACTGATGGGCCGGGGTCGGGTGTCCAGGTCTGGCGGCCTCGGCGGCCTTGCCGTAGCGGGAAATATCCAGACCTGCGGCGCTGATCTGTGGCGTCTTGCGGGCGATCAGATCCGCCAGCAGGCGACCGGAACCGCAGGCCATGGTCCAGCCCAGCGTTCCGTGGCCGGTATTGAGGAACAGGTTGCCATACCGGGTAGCACCGACAATCGGCGTACCATCCGGGGTGGTCGGGCGCAGGCCGGTCCAGAAACTGGCCTGGCTCAGATCGCCGCCCAGAGGATAGAGATCACCGACGATCATCTCCAGTGTTTCGCGCCGGCGCGGGTTGAGCGACAGGTCAAAACCAGCAATTTCTGCCATGCCGCCAACGCGGATACGGTTGTCGAACCGGGTGATCGCAACCTTGTAGGTCTCGTCGAGAATCGTCGAGGTCGGCGCCATCTCGCCACGGGTAATCGGCACGGTCAGCGAGTAGCCCTTGAGCGGATACACCGGTGCCTTGATGCCCAGCGGCTTGAGCAACTGCGGCGAGTAGCTGCCCAGCGCCAGCACGTAACGGTCAGCGGTTTCCAGCTTGCCGTCGATCCACACACCATTGATACGGTCGCCGGCAAAGTCGATGCGCTCGATGTTCTGGCCGTAGCGGAATTCCACCCCCAGGTTTACGGCCATTTCGGCCAGGCGGGTGGTGAATAGCTGGCAGTCGCCGGTCTGATCATTGGGCAGCCGCAGCGCGCCGCTGAGTTTGCCGACCACCCCGGCCAGCGCTGGCTCGACCCGGGCGATACCGTCACGGTCAAGCAGCTCGTACGGCACACCGGACTGTTCCAGGACGGCGATGTCCTTGGCCGCGTTGTCCAGTTGCGCCTGGGTGCGGAACAACTGGGTGGTGCCCAATTGCCGTGCCTCATAGGCAATACCGGTTTCGGCACGCAGTTCATCGAGGCAGTCACGGCTGTATTCGGACAGGCGCACCATGCGCTCTTTGTTCACCGCATAGCGGCTGGCGGTGCAATTGCGCAGCATCTGCGCCATCCACAGGTACTGGTCGATTTGCGCGGTGGCCTTGATTGCCAATGGCGCGTGGCGCTCCAGCAGCCACTTGATGGCCTTGAGCGGCACACCGGGCGCTGCCCACGGCGAGGCGTAACCGGGCGAGACCTGGCCTGCATTGGCGAAGCTGGTTTCCATGGCCACTGCCGGCTGACGGTCGACCACGGTCACCTGAAAGCCTTCGCGGGCCAGATAGTAGGCACTGGTCGTACCAATCACACCACTGCCGAGAACCAGAACGCGCATGTTGATTACCTCATCGCGGATAGCCGCTGACGTTGTGCAGAATGAGTAAGAGATGTGCGCAGTATAAGAAGGTTCAGGCAGTGCTTTTCACTGTATAAAAAGCTATATTCGAGGCGTTTTCTCGGTAAACGGCGCTTAGACAGAGGGAGATTACCCATGCGCACCCAGCACCAGTCGAAGCGTGAGCTGGACAAGATCGATCGCAATATCCTGCGCATCCTGCAGGCTGATGGGCGCATCTCTTTCACGGAGCTGGGCGAACGGGTCGGGTTGTCTACCACGCCCTGCACCGAACGGGTCCGGCGTCTGGAGCGCGAAGGCATCATCATGGGCTACAACGCCCGCCTCAACCCGCAGACCCTCAAGGCCAGCCTGCTGGTGTTCGTCGAGATCAGCCTGGACTACAAGTCCGGCGACACCTTCGATGAGTTCCGCCGCGCGATCCTCAAGCTGCCCCATGTGCTGGAGTGTCACCTGGTGTCAGGGGACTTCGACTACCTGGTCAAGGCGCGCATCTCGGAGATGGCCTCGTACCGCAAGCTGCTGGGCGACATCCTGCTCAAACTCCCGCATGTGCGCGAGTCCAAGAGCTATATCGTGATGGAAGAAGTCAAAGAAAGCCTCAGCCTGCCGATTGCGGATTGACCCCATACCCCGTAGGACCGGCTTTAGCCGGGAAGGCAGCCCGTAGGAGCTGCTTTAGCAGCGAAGGCAGCAGCGAGGCTTTCGCCGCTAAAGCGGCTCCTACGGGCGATTCAAGCTCAAACGAGCACCTGACGGTTGGCCGCCATCCAGGCATGAATCTGTTTTTCGGTCTGTGGGTGGATCATTTCCACCGGGCGTTGGCCATTGGGGCATGGCAGGCGCGGTGTGGTGCCGAACAGCCGGCAGATCAGCGGACGCTCGTCGTACACGGTGCAGCCATCGGGCCCCAGGTGCACGCAGTTCAGCTCATCGAGCGCAGCCTGTTGCTCGGCAGCGCTTTTGCGCGGCAGGCGGGACATTTCTTCCGGCGAGGTGGTTACCGGCCCACAACAGTCATGACAACCGGGTATACAGTCGAAGGAAGGAATCTGGCGCCGTAGGGTACGGATTTTTTCGCGGTTACAGCTCATCAACTCTGTTCTCTGACATAACGCGGCGATTGTGCCGCAGTTGGCAGGCACTGGACACCGTCTTATCCTCGTCGCTGTCTGCGAATTCACCAGGAAGCCCCATGACCCAGCACGCCAACTCTTACTACAACGCCAGCAGCCATCCACAGCCGGACTACCCAAGGCTGCAAGGTGAACTGAAGGTCGATGTATGCGTGGTCGGTGGTGGGTTTTCGGGGCTCAATACCGCCATCGAGCTGGCCGAACGGGGCTTGAGTGTGGCGTTGCTGGAAGCACGAAAAATCGGCTGGGGCGCCAGCGGGCGCAATGGCGGGCAGTTGATTCGCGGTGTCGGCCATGGTCTTGAGCAGTTCACGTCGGTGATCGGCAGCGAAGGTGTGCACCAGCTCAAGCTGCTGGGCTTTGAAGCTGTGGAAATCGTCCGTCAGCGTATCGAGCGGCACAACATCCAGTGCGATCTGAAATGGGGCTATTGCGACCTGGCCAACAAGCCCGCCGACCTGCAAGGCTTTGCCGAAGACCTCGAAGAGCTGCGCAGCCTGGGCTACCGCCATGAACTGCAACTGCTGCAACCGGGGCAGATGCGCAGCGTGGTGGGTTCTGATCAGTACGTCGGTGGTTTGATCGACATGGGCTCGGGGCACCTGCACCCGCTCAATCTGGCGCTGGGTGAAGCCGCTGTGGCGCAGTCTCTGGGCGTGCAGCTGTTCGAGCAGTCACAGGTCACGCGTATCGACTACGGCCCGCAGGTCAAGGTCCACACCGCTCAGGGCCAGGTGCAGGCACAGTTTCTGGTGCTGGGCTGCAACGCTTACCTCAATGACTTGAACCCGGAGCTGGGCGGCAAGGTGTTACCTGCCGGCAGCTACATCATCGCCACCGAACCGCTGAGTGAAGAACAGGCTCGTCAGTTGCTGCCGCAAGACATGGCGGTGTGTGACCAGCGGGTGGCGCTGGACTATTACCGGCTGTCCGCCGACCGCCGCCTGCTGTTCGGCGGCGCCTGTCATTACTCAGGCCGTGACCCGCAGGACATCGCGGGCTACATGCGCCCCAAGATGCTCAAGGTGTTCCCGCAACTGGCCAATGTCCGCATTGATTATCAATGGGGCGGGATGATCGGCATCGGCGCCAACCGCCTGCCGCAGATCGGCCGCCTCAAACAGCACCCCAATGTGTTTTATGCCCAGGCCTATTCCGGTCACGGCCTCAACGCCACGCACCTGGCCGGCCGGCTATTGGCCGAAGCCATCGCCGGCCAGCACAGTGCGGGCTTTGAACTGTTCGCCAAAGTGCCGCATATCACCTTCCCTGGCGGCAAACACTTGCGTTCGCCGCTGCTGGCGCTGGGCATGCTCTGGCATCGGCTCAAAGAGTTGGTCTGACGGGCAGTCAGGCGCGCCAGAACGGTTTGCCGGCTTCGATACACGCCTGGGAATAGTCCAGACCGATGTCGCGCAGTTCGTCATCGGTGAGTTCCAGCAGCGCGCGGCGTGAGGTCCGGCGATGACGATACAGTGCCCAGCGGCTGACCGCCGGACTTGCCTCTGTATGGGTGACAGTGCGCGAGCCGCTATTGACCTGCGGCTGCGTTTGCCGCTGGCTGCCTGGTAAAGCCGATTGCACATCTGTGAAGCTGTTCATCTTCGCTCGCTCCCTGGTGGATTGCCGTAAGCGAATGATGAGCGCAATCCGCAGGACGATACAGATTCAAAAAAAGCTTATATTTTCCATACAGAGTCCTTGTATTAGTCACTGAATGCTTTATTTTCGGCCTATCTGTATTGCTATCGCCTTTCGTTCTGCCGGGAGTACGCCATGACCCTGTACGTCAACCTTGCCGAGTTGTTGGGGACGCGCATCGAAAACGGCTTCTATCGCCCCGGCGACCGGCTGCCTTCGGTGCGTGCCTTGAGCATCGAGCACGGGGTGAGCCTGAGCACCGTGCAGCAAGCTTATCGGGTGCTGGAAGACAGCGGCCTGGCGACGCCGAAGCCCAAGTCTGGCTATTTCGTGCCCATCAGCCGCAAGGCACCGGCGCTGCCGGTGGTGGGGCGGCCGGTGCAGCGGCCTGTGGATATCTCCCAGTGGGAGCAGGTGCTGGACATGATCCGGGTGTCGCCCGCCGAGGGTTTGACCCAGCTGGGGCGTGGCATGCCGGACGTCAACAGCCCGACCCTCAAGCCGTTGCTGCGTGCCATGGGCCAGCTCAGCCGCCATCAGGACATGCCCGGTCTGTACTACGACAACATCCTCGGTGTGCAGGCGCTGCGCGAGCAGATTGCCCGGCTGTTGCTCGACTCCGGCTGCCAGTTGAATGCCAGCGACCTGCTGATCACCAGCGGCTGTCATGAAGCGCTGAGCGCCTGCATCCGTGCGCTGTGTGCGCCCGGTGATATCGTCGCGGTGGACTCGCCGAGCTTTTTCGGTGTCATGCAGACCCTCAAGGGGCTGGGCATGAAGGCGCTGGAGATCCCCACTGATCCATTGACCGGCATCAGCCTCGAAGCCCTGGAGCTGGCCCTGGAGCAATGGCCGATCAAGGCCATCCAACTGACGCCCAGTTGCAATAACCCGCTGGGCTACGTGATGCCCGAGGAGCGCAAGCGCGCGTTGCTGCGCCTGGCCCAGCGCTTCGACGTGCCGATCATCGAGGATGACGTGTACGGCGACCTGGCCTTCAGCTATCCACGCCCGCGCACCATCAAGTCATTCGACGAAGACGGCCGCGTGCTGCTGTGCAGCTCATTCTCCAAAACCCTGGCGCCCGGCCTGCGGATTGGCTGGGTCGCGCCGGGGCGTTATCTGGAGCGGGTGCTGCACATGAAGTACATCGGCACTGGCTCCACCGCGCCGCAGCCGCAACTGGCGATCAGCGAATTCCTGCAGGGCGGGCACTTTGAACCGCACCTGCGGCGCATGCGCAGCCAGTATCAGCGCAACCGCGACCAGATGCTCGACTGGGTGCTGCGCTACTTCCCCGAAGGCACCCGTGCCAGCCGTCCACAGGGCGGTTTCATGCTGTGGGTCGAACTGGCCGAGGACTTCGATACGGTGCGCTTGAACCGCGCCCTGCTGGAGCACAAGGTCCAGATCGCCGTGGGCAGTATCTTTTCTGCCTCCGGCAAGTACCGCAATTGCCTGCGCCTGAACTTCGCCGTGCGCCCGACGCCGCGTATTGAGGCGGCGGTGCGCACGGTGGGTGAGGTGATCAAGCAATTACTGGCACAGTCCTGCTAATTTTAGCGGCGTGGTGCGGTCATATCGCCAAATCGGTTCTGCGGGCAGCGCATCTTGAACAAATCATGGTTTGTGCCTTTTTTGCTGGCAGCGGCGCTGGGCCTGGGCGGCTGCGCGCAGCGCACCGTGCACGACGAACCCAGCCAGGCGTTGCCTGCTGAACAGTCGAGCTTTGGCCGCCGCATTCAGGCCCTTGCCCAGCCCCACGAAGGGCGTTCGGGCTTTCGTCTGCTGTCCAGCAGCAGCGAGGCGTTCAGCGCCCGTGCCGAGCTGATTCGCATGGCCCGCACCAGCCTGGACCTGCAGTACTACATCGTCCACGACGGCCTGAGCACCCGTGCGCTGGTCGAGGAACTGCTGCAGGCCGCCGACCGCGGCGTGCGCATTCGCATCCTGCTCGACGACACCACCAGCGACGGTCAGGACCAGGCCATCGCCACCCTGGCCGCCCACCCGCACATCCAGATCCGCCTGTTCAACCCGCAAGCGCTGGGCCGCGAAACCGGCGTGACCCGCAGCGTCGGCCGGCTCATGAACCTGTCGCGCCAGCATCGGCGCATGCACAACAAACTGTGGCTGGCCGACAACAGCGTGGGCATCGTTGGCGGGCGCAATCTGGGTGACGAGTACTTCGACGCCGAGCCGAACCTGAACTTCACCGACATTGACCTGCTGGCCGCAGGACCGGTGGCGCAGCAGCTTGGGCACAGCTTCGACCAGTACTGGAACAGCACCCTGAGCAAGCCGATCAACCATTTCATGTACTTCCTGCCCGGCCACCATGACCTGAGCAAGGCCCGGCGCCGTCTGGCCAGTTCTCTGGAGCAGGCGCATCAGCAGCACAAGGCGCTCTATGAGCGGCTGATGAGCTACCGGCAACAGCCCATGCTGCCGGCCTGGCTCAAGCAATTGACTTGGGCGCACAACCAGGTGTTGTGGGACGCACCGACCAAAGTCCTGGCCCAGGGCGAACCCGACCCGCACCTGCTGCTCACCACCCAGCTCGCGCCTGAGTTGCGCAACGTCAAACAGGAGTTGATGCTGATCTCGGCCTATTTCGTTCCCGGCCAGGCCGGGCTGGTCTACCTCACCGGGCGCTCGGACGCCGGCGTGGCGGTCAGCCTGTTGACCAACTCGCTGCAAGCGACCGATGTGCCCGCCGTACACGGCGGCTACGCGCCGTATCGCAAGGCTTTGCTGCAGCACGGGGTGAAGTTGTTTGAAATGCGTCGCCAGCCCGGCGACCCGTCGACCTACAGCCAGTCACGGCTGTTCGCCAGGCCGTCGCTGCTGACCAGCGGCTCAGACTCCAGCCTGCACAGCAAAGCGATGATTTTCGACCGGCAGAAGCTGTTCGTCGGCTCATTCAACTTCGACCCGCGCTCGGTGTTGTGGAACACCGAAATCGGCATCCTGGTCGACAGCCCGCCGCTGGCCGAACAACTGCGTGAGCTGACCCTGGAAGGGATGTCGCCGCAGCGCAGCTACCAGGTCAGGCTGCAAAACGACGAACTGGTGTGGGTAACCGAAGACAACGGCCAGATCCACACCCTGGACAAGGAACCGGGCGACTGGTGGCGGCGCTTCAATGCCTGGATGAGCAAGGCCATCGGCCTGGAGCGGATGTTGTAGGAGCGACCGGTTTTACTTGCCCTGTCGCGAGTAGAACTCCCTCCCACAGGTTCAGCGCAAGGCGAGAAATTTGTGTAATCCGCCTTAACTGATCGGCATTGGTCCTACGGGTTACGTGTTTGCCGTGCGATAGCGGCGCGCATTCAGGCTTTCGCTGGCGCTGCACCAAACGCGCCCTGACGCAGCAGCAACACCACCAGCCCGAACGCGCCAGCGGCCATCAGCCACGGCAATGAGTGCCCGCTGACCCACTGGCTGCCAGCACCGGCCGCCAGCGGCCCGAGCAGGCAGCCAATGCCCCACAGCTGTGCCACGTGGGCATTGGCGCGCACCAGTGCATCGTCGCGAAAGCGCTCGCCGATCAGAATCAGCGACAGGGTGAACAACCCGCCGGCGCTGGCCCCGAACAACACCCACAGCGGCCAGATAAACACCGTATGGATAAATACCGGCACCAGCAGGCTCGACACCAGCAACATCAACGCGCAGCCGGTGAACAGGCCGCGGCGCGACAGGCGGTCGGCGAGCATGCCGATCGGCAGTTGCAGCAAGGCATCGCCCACGACCACGACGCTGACCATCATCAGCGCCACTTCGGCCGTGAAGCCCTGACGCAGGCAGTACACCGGCAGCAGGGTCAGGATCATTGCCTCGAAGGCGGCGAACAGCGACACCGCCCAGGCAATCGCCGGCAGTTTGCGGCAGAAGCCGATCAGGTCCTTGAAGCCGACATGGCATGCCTCGGTACTGGGGGCGCCGCCGCGGCCCAGCAACAGCAGCGGCGAGCCAAGCAGCAACACCACGCCGATCCAGAAGCCGTAGTCGGCCTCGGTGCCGATCCAGCCAAGCAGCAAAGGTCCGCTTAGCTGGCTAAGCGCGTAGGTGCAGCCATACAGGGCCACCAGTCGCCCGCGCAAGCGCTCGATCACCAACTGGTTGATCCAGCTCTCGCCCAGTACGAAGACAATGGTCAGGATCATGCCGATCATCAGGCGCAGCAGCAGCCACACCGGGTAATACGGCAACAGTGCCAGCAGGCCGACCGACAAGGCGCCGGCCCACAGGCACACCCGCATCAACTGTGGCGTGCCCAGCCGGGCGGCCAGGCGGCTGGCCAGTCCCGCACCCACCAGCACGCCGATGGCCGGCATGGCGGCCATGACGCCAATGGCGAAGCTGCCATAGCCCCAGCTCTCCAGGCGCAGCGACACCAGCGGCATGCTGACGCCCACCGCCAGACCGACACTCAGCACTGAGGCCAGTACGGCGAAATAGGTACCCCAAGGCATTGCAAAGACTCCAGATCATTCAGCGGCGCGAATGATCACATGATACGGACCCGCAGGAGCGGATTTATCCGCGAAGACCACAAGGACTTCGCAGCTAAAGCGGCTCCTGCAATGCCCTGTGCGTGCTGGACGCCAGCAACAGGCACTGTATTTAAAGCTTGATCCAGGTCGATTTCAGCTCGGTGTACTTGTCGAACGCATGCAGCGACTTGTCGCGGCCGTTACCCGATTGCTTGAAGCCACCGAACGGTGCGGTCATGTCGCCGCCGTCGTACTGGTTGACCCATACGCTACCGGCGCGCAGTGCCTTGGCGGTCAGGTGGGCCTTGGACAGGTCGGCGGTCCACACCGCAGCAGCCAGGCCGTACTGGGTGTCGTTGGCAATGCCGATTGCTTCCTCGGCGCTGTCGAAGGTCAGCACCGACAGCACCGGACCGAAGATTTCTTCCTGGGCGATCTTCATGGCGTTGTTCACGCCGTCGAAGATGGTCGGCTCCACGTAAGTGCCGCCGGTTTCTTCCAGAATACGTTTGCCGCCGGTGACCAGTTTGGCGCCATCGGCATGCCCTGCCTCAATGTAGGACAGCACCGTGTTCAACTGCTGGGTATCGACCAGCGCGCCGATCGTGGTGGCCGGGTCCAGCGGGTTGCCCGGTTTCCAGCCTTTGAGCGCCTCTATCACCAACGGCAGGAACTGGTCTTTGATCGAGCGCTCGACCAGCAAGCGTGAACCGGCCGTGCAGACCTCGCCCTGGTTGAAGGCGATGGCGCTGGCGGCGGCTTCGGCAGCGGCCTGCAGGTTCGGCGCGTCGGAAAACACGATGTTCGGGCTCTTGCCGCCGGCTTCCAGCCAGACCCGCTTCATGTTCGATTCGCCGGCATAGACCATCAACTGCTTGGCAATCTTGGTCGAGCCGGTAAACACCACGGTGTCGACGTCCATGTGCAGCGCCAATGCCTTGCCCACGGTGTGCCCATAGCCTGGCAGGACGTTGAGCACGCCCGCCGGGATACCGGCCTCGACCGCCAGTTGCGCGATGCGAATGGCCGTCAGCGGCGATTTTTCCGATGGTTTGAGCACCACCGAGTTACCGGTGGACAGCGCAGGCCCCAGTTTCCAGCAGGCCATCATCAGCGGGAAATTCCACGGCACGATGGCCGCCACCACGCCCACCGCTTCGCGGGTCACCAGGCCCAGCTGGTCATGCGGGGTGGCCGCAACCTCGTCATACAGTTTGTCGATCGCCTCGCCGCTCCAGCTCAGTGCCTGGGCAGCGCCGGGTACGTCGATTTTCAATGAATCGGTGATCGGCTTGCCCATGTCGAGGGTTTCGAGCAGTGCCAGCTCTTCGACATTCTGGCGCAGCAGGCCGGCGAAACGGATCATGGTGGCCTTGCGCTTGGCCGGTGCCATGCGCGACCAGGTGCCGGCTTCAAACACCTTGCGCGCGCTTTCGACGGCCTTTTGGGCGTCAACCTCGTCACAACTGGCAACCTTGGCCAGCAGCCGTCCATCGACCGGGCTGATACAGTCGAACGTGGCGCCGCCAGCGGCATCGGTGTACTGGCCCTGGATAAAGGCCCGGCCTTCGATCTTCAGGTCGCGGGCACGTTGTTGCCAGTCAGCAAGAGTCAGGGTGGTCATACGCATGTCCTCTTCATGGTCGATGATGGTCAGCTAGGGATAGCCGAAAATACCCACCACCCTAAACCAGCCATCAGACAAAACCAATATATTTGACAAACTGTGCTCTGGCTGTGAGTTATGTTGAATTTATTGAACGACTCTCGACAGCCAGAACCGCTCAGGCTGTACTGGCTCAAACCGGTATCATCTTTCATCACAGGGGACTTGCATGGACATTCAAAGCATCGTCGACTTCAGCGAAGCCGGCACCCAGCCTGAGCGCTACCGCCCCGCGCCGCCAAAGATCCTCAAGGGCGACCCGCAGCAGACGGTCTACAACCATTACGACAGCCCGTGCAGCCAGTTCAGCGCCGGGGTCTGGGAAGGCGAGCCGGGCCAATGGGCGGTGAGCTACACCGAGCATGAATACTGCGAGATCGTCCACGGCGTGTCTGTGCTGCGCGATGAGCAAGGGCAGGGCAAGACTTTGCGCGCCGGTGATCGCTTCGTGATTCCGGCGGGCTTCAAGGGCACCTGGGAGGTGCTGGAAAGCTGCCGCAAGATTTATGTGATCTTCGAGGCGAAAATATAATTATGTAACGCCACGCCCGACCCTCTGCGAACGATGCTGTCACCTGCATCGCCAGCCGGCCGATATGCCCCCTCTCCCTCGGCAGGCCGGCTGGTGGTGCACCCAGCCAATCTCGCAAAGGACGATGAGATGACCAACGAAGAAATCCCCCGTGAACTGCACTACCTCATCGGCGCGCGCTATGTGCCAGCGCTGTGCGCCTATGTCAGCGAACTGACCGACCGCGGCCGCGTGCACGGGCCGAACGACATCACCACCCGCGAATTCGACCTGGGCCGCATCACCATCGTCATCGATCATGCGCACCGGGTCAGCGGCTTCAGCTTCGGCTGATACCCCGGTCACGAAAACGAAAAAGGCCCGTATCTCGCGATACGGGCCTTTTTCTTGGAAGCCGGATCAATTACTTGATCTTGCCTTCCTTGTAGATCACGTGCTTGCGCACAACAGGATCGTACTTCTTGATCTCGATCTTGTCGGGAGTAGTACGCTTGTTTTTGTCGGTAGTGTAAAAGTGACCAGTACCGGCGCTCGAAATCAAACGAATCAATTCACGCATGATCAGTCTCCTTAAACCTTGCCATCGCGGCGCAGATCAGCCAGAACGGCCTCAATGCCACGCTTGTCGATGATACGCATGCCCTTGGCGGAAACGCGCAGACGGACAAAACGCTTCTCGCTTTCAACCCAGAAGCGGTGATGCTGCAGGTTTGGCAGGAAACGACGACGGGTTTTGTTGTTTGCGTGGGAAATGTTATTCCCGGTTACCGGACCCTTACCGGTAACTTGACAGACTCTCGACATGCCTCAGCCCTCTAAAACCACATGCCCAACCCGGCATGGGTTGGCCGCTTATCTCTCAGTCATTTGGCGCCTGGGCGCCGCGTTTCTTCAAGGGTCTTACCGGCTACAGCAGATGAGCAAGAAACCGGGCCCTAGAAAAGAGCGCTGCTTTATACCAGAAACCCACAAGAGCAACAACAAGCAAAGCAGTTCGCCGTGGATTTACCCAGGCTTCGTCGCGCCCTGGCTAGGGCAACAGCGGCTGACCATTCGTCGCCGCGCCGCGATTGTTCTGTGCAGGTACATCGTCTAGGGTAAAGGCCTCACCAGACTGCACCGGCAGATGGGGCCCAATCTGATAAGGAATCCAAGCATGCGCCTAGCTGCACTCCCGTTGTTGTTCGCCCCGCTGTTGATGCCGGCCATGGCCCAGGCCGCCAACCTCGTCGTTTGCACCGAAGCCAGCCCCGAGGGCTTCGATGTCGTGCAATACAACTCGTTGACCACCACCAATGCCTCGGCTGATGTGCTGATGAACCGCCTGGTGGATTTCGACGCCCAAAGCGCCAGGCTGGTCCCGAGCCTGGCTGAAAGCTGGAGCGTCTCGGCCGATGGCCTGACTTATGACTTCAAACTGCGCAACGGGGTCAAGTTTCACAGCACCGAATACTTCAAGCCGAGCCGTGAGCTCAATGCCGATGACGTGCTGTTCAGTTTCAACCGGATGCTCGATGCGCAGAACCCATGGCACAAGATCGCCCAAAGTGGCTTTCCGCATGCCCAATCGATGCAGTTGCCTGCACTGATCAAGAAGATCGAAGCGCCCGACCCGCATACCGTACGCTTTGTGCTGAACCGCGCCGACGCCACCTTCCTGGCCACCTTGAGCATGGGCTTCGCCTCGATCTACTCGGCTGAATACACCGCGCAACTGCTCAAGGCCGGTACTCCGGAGAAACTCAACACCCAGCCGGTCGGTACCGGCCCGTTCGTGTTCAAACGCTTCCAGAAAGATGCCGTGGTGCGCTATGCCGGCAACCCGGACTACTTCGCCGGCAAGCCGGCCATCGACACCTTGGTCTATGCGATCACCACCGACGCCAATGTGCGTTTGCAGAAGGTGAAACGCAACGAGTGCCAGATCGCCCTGTCGCCCAAGCCGCTGGATATCCAGGCCGCCAACGAAGACAAGAACCTCAAGGTCGAGAAAACTGAAGCCTTTATGACGGCCTTCGTGGCGATCAACAGCCAGCATCCGCCTTTTGACAAAGCCGAGGTACGCCAGGCCGTGAATCTGGCCTTCGACAAGGCCAACTACCTCAAGGCGGTGTTTGAAGGCACCGCCGAGAGCGCCGCAGGCCCTTACCCACCCAATACCTGGAGCTATGCCAAGGATCTGCCCGGCTACGCCCACGATATCGCCAAAGCCAAGGCACTGGTGGCCAAGGCCGGCGTGAAAGAAGGCACCAAAACCACGATCTGGACCCGGCCATCGGGCAGCCTGCTTAACCCTAACCCGTCGCTGGGCGCCCAACTGCTGCAGGCAGACCTGAAGCAGATCGGTATTGATGCCGAGATCAAGATCATTGAATGGGGCGAGCTGATCCGCCGCGCCAAGGCCGGTGAGCATGACCTGCTGTTCATGGGGTGGGCGGGCGATAATGGCGACCCGGACAACTTCCTGACCCCGCAATTCTCTTGCGCTGCGGTGCAGTCGGGCACCAACTTCGCCCGCTACTGCGACAAGACCCTCGACAAGCTGATCAGCGATGGCAAGGCCACCAGCGACCAGGCTGCGCGCAGCAAGCTCTATGAGCAGGCGCAGGCGCAGATCCAGCAGCAAGCCTTGTGGTTACCCCTGGCGCACCCTACCGCCGCCGTACTGACCCGTAAGGAGGTCAGCGGCTATCAGGTCAACCCGTTTGGTCGTCAGGACTTCTACAAGGTACAAGTGAAGTAACCGGCCACCCCACAGCGCTTGCCTGCACCGGCAAGCGCTGCCCCGCCCGGCCCATCAAAGGCACAATCCTGCGATTGTCTCCTTCAGGGTGACAGTAAAACGCTTTTCAGCCGATTTATCCCATTCCAGTAAATCCTTAATCTGTGTCCAAGTTGAACGCAACGCCACTTACCCCACAACTTCTCAGATAAAGGATCTACCCCATGGCCAACTTCACCTACAACCGCCTGAACAAAGACGACGCCGCTGTACTGCTGATCGACCACCAGACCGGCCTCATTTCGCTGGTGCAGGACTTCTCGCCCAACGAGTTCAAGAACAACGTGCTGGCGCTGGGTGATCTGGCCAAGTTTTTCAACCTGCCGACCATTCTCACCACCAGCTTTGAACAAGGCCCCAATGGCCCGCTGATCCCTGAATTGAAAGAGCAGTTCCCGGATGCGCCGTACATCGCCCGCCCTGGCCAGATCAACGCCTGGGACAACGAAGACTTCGTCAAGGCGATCAAGGCCACCGGCCGCAAGCAACTGATCATCGCCGGTGTCGTCACCGACGTGTGCGTGACCTTCCCGGTGCTGTCGGCCCTGGAAGAAGGTTTTGAAGTGTTCGTGGTGACCGATGCTTCCGGCACCTTCAATGAAACCGTGCAACAGGCCGCGTGGAACCGCATGAGCCAGGCTGGCGCCCAATTGATGAACTGGTTCTCGGTGGCGTGTGAGCTGCACCGCGACTGGCGCAACGATATCGAAGGCTTGGGCAACCTGCTGAGCCAGCGCATTCCCAACTACCGCAACCTGATGAACAGCTACTCGGCGCTGACCTCCCGTTAACAGCATCAATTCCTCAGCCCCTGCCGACGCCAGTCCGCAGGGGCTTTACCGTTTAACTGCATTGGGAAGGCAACCTTTATCAACCGCTATCCTTGTGACACCCTGTTCACCAGCCATGGCTACAGAAAGGAATGCCCTGATGCGTCTGTGTGTGTTTTGCGGTTCGAGTGCCGGCAGCGACCCGGTGTATATGGATCAGGCGACCCGTCTGGGTGAAGCGCTGGCCCGTGCGGGTATTGGCCTGGTGTATGGCGGGGCGTCGGTGGGCCTGATGGGCGCTGTGGCTGATGCCGCATTGGCCAATGGCGGTGAAGTGATCGGTGTGATCCCCCAGGCGCTAAAGCAGAAAGAGATCGCCCACCCTGGCCTGCAGGACTTGCGTGTGGTCAATTCCATGCACGAACGCAAAGCGCTGATGGCCGAATTGTCAGACGGCTTCATCGCCATGCCGGGCGGCGTCGGCACCCTCGAAGAGCTGTTTGAGGTGTGGACCTGGGCGCAGCTTGGCTACCACGAAAAACCTTGCGCGCTGTTCAACGTGCACGGCTTCTATGATGGCCTGTCAGCCTTCCTGACGCATGTGGTGAACCAGGCCTTTCTCAAGGATGAACACCGCCAGATGGTGATCGTCAAAGACGACGTCGCCGGGCTGCTTGAGGCCATCGAGAACTACCAGCCGCCCAAAGTAGTGAAGTGGATCAAGAAGGATGAGCAGACTTAACAGCCAGTTAAAGCCCCAGCAACCCCGGCAGCTCACTGATATCGCTGATCTGTCGGTAGCCATAGATGCTGTTGGCCGGCTGTTCGTGCCCGCGCGCGACAAATACCTTATGGGTGATGTTCATGTCGTGGGCAGGAAACAGGTCGTAGCGAAAGCTCGATGACACATGCAGCACGTCCTGCGGGCCACAGCCCAGGTTATCCAGCATGAACTCGAACGCTGCCAACCGCGGCTTGTAAGCCTGCGCCTGCTCGGCGGTGAAGACCTTGTGAAACGGCGCACCGAGTTTGCCGACGTTGGACATGATCTGACTGTCGCTGGCGTTAGAGAAGATCACCAACGGAATTTCGTTCGCGATTTTCGCCAGCCCGGCAGGCACATCAGGATGCGGCCCCCACTCGGGTATCGCATCGTAAAGTGCCTGGCCTTCACCCCGGTAGTCGATACCCCAGCGCTTGCAGGTACGGGCCAGGGCTTGCTTGATGATCTGATCATAAGGCATCCACTCACCTTTGACCTGATCGAGGCGGTAGGCCGCGAAGTCCTTGATGAAGGCGTCCATACGCTCGACAGGCACCCGGTCAGCGAACATCTGCCGGGTCATGGGGCTCATCTGAAAGTGCGTCAGCGTGCCGTAGCAGTCGAAGGTGACGAATCTTGGGCGTAGAACGCTCATGGTCAGAACTCCTTGCAAGGCCTGGCGGCTATTTCCCGGACTGCTCCAGGTAGTCAGTAAGAAAGTGCTGGGCATTGCCCTGGCTGGACAGTCCCTCGTCATAGCCCACCGAAGCGGTCTGCGCTTCGCCCGGCAGATACAGCTCGCCATAGTTGCCCTGAACGATCAGCGCGACATACTTCTTGCCATCAACTTGCGTGGAATAGCGGGTGTCCTTGCTGGTCTTCTCGACGGTCATCTGCTGGATGCGCTTGTCCCAGTCGTGATCCACACCCTCGATCTGCACCAGCGCCTGGTTGGCCGAACGCTCGGCATAGCGCAGCGTCCACACCTTCACCCCTTGCGTGCCCGAGTAAGCCACCACCCGGTCAGCAACCTGCGTCCGCGCCGTATCGTTATCAGCCATCGCACCCGTGGTGATGCACAAGCCCAGCATCAGCGCTGCCCAGTTCCTTGTTACCAACATCGTTTTCGTCCTTCTATTGCGGGAAAATATGCTTAGCCGGATGAGACAGCGTTGCTGGAGAAAAGCTCCGTATGAGGTCTTTAGACACCTGTGAGTTGCGACTCGCATCAAGCAAACTGCGGCCCGACCTTCGAGCCCCTGAAAGACTACATCTTGCTAAGTTTTTTCTTATCTAAACATAGGCATTTCCTACGTTTATAGCTGCCTCTTCATCTGTCACAGCTTTCAGCCGCCCTCTAATATCCATTTCTCTGGAAAAGAGCCTTCAGGGCTATTGAGCAGCACACACCTATTCTCCTGCGGCAGCTCGCACTTCAAAAGGTACGCCAGAGGCGTATACTCGTATATGATTTTTATCGAGACACCTGTATTTACAAAGCGCGCTAAAGAACTGCTTGAAGACGCAGAGTACGATGATCTACTGAAGGACCTCCTAAAAAACCCCTCAAAGGGCGTGTTGATTGAGGGAACCGGGGGTATCCGAAAGATTCGCGTCGCCTCAAGAGGTCGCGGCACACGTGGCGGTGCAAGGGCTATCTACTATCACTTCGTTTCAGCGTCCAGGATCGCCATGCTTATGATCTATGCGAAGAATGAAAAACACGATCTGAGCTCGGACGAACGAAAAGCATTGAAAACCATCATCGACGGATGGAGTTAACCATGAGCAAATTTTTCGATGAATTAATGGAAAGCGTCCAGCAAATGGATGGGATCATTCGTGGAGAAAAAGCAGCGTCGCGCGAGTTCACGGTGGACGCACTGCAGGTCAAAGAGATACGCCGCTCAACCGGCCTGTCTCAAGCGAAATTCGCTGCAATGATCGATGTGCAGATAGGCACGTTGCGTAACTGGGAACAGGGCCGTCGTGAGCCCGCAGGACCTGCACGTGCACTACTGAAAGCTATTCACAACGATCCCCAGAACGTTCTCAAGGCCCTTGCTGGCTGAGCATGGGCTTCAGGATTTTCGCTCTGCACAATCAGTTCTCAAGAATTAATGCCGATCAGTTAAGCGATTTCGGACCTGGCCAGGTCCCGGTGGGAGCCGACCTTGGTCTGGGCGGCACGCCAACGAAAGGGCCAGTAAAACCGCTACATCTGTTGTGGATGTAATGCCGCTTTCACGAGCGAGCTCGTTCCCACAGAACCCGCGCTGCCCTTGGCTGATCGGCATCAGTTCTCAAGAATCAGCTTATAGAATTTGCTATCCACCGCCATCAACGGAAAGCTCGCCGGCAAGCTGTCCTTGGCCACCTCAATGAAACCGTGCTTTTCATAGAAACGGTGGGCCGCGAGGAATTTGTCGGTGGTCCCCAGCAAGACCTCTTTCACGCCTTTACTCCTGGCGCCGTCGAGCAACTCGGCCAACAGCTTCGCAGCCACGCCCAATTCACGACCGCGATAAGCTGCGGCCACGAACATCTTGCGCAGGGCGGCCTGGCCTTGGCCGATGTCTTTGAGGCCAATGGTGCCAACCACCGTACCAGCCTGCTTCGCGACCCAGAAATCACCGGTGCCACGCTGGTAGAAATCCACAATAGCAGCAAGGTCTGGCTGATCTGCTGCAGTGATGGCGATGCCGAACTCCTGCTGCTGGATCGGCACGATGACATCGATCACGCCTTGTTGGTCCTGGGGTTGAAAACGCTGGATCTGGATGCTGGAGGTCGTCAAAGGTCTGTCCTGCTGCTCGCCGAGTGAGTGAAAAGCATTGTTTCAGAGCTTTTACTGTCGCCGCAAATGAACAAAGACACCCTTTGAAATGGGCTGAAATTCAGACCGGAAAAAAGTTTGTTTAATTACGACATGTAGTTTTCAGCGTGCGACACAGCTGGCGCTCAGAGGCGTCAGACCCTCGCTGCAGAGAAGCTTGTCTCATAAAAAAACCGCCCCGAAGGGCGGTTTCTTGTTAAGCCAGCTGAAATTACAGCTGTGGACCGGCCGCTTTGATGGCGTCGCTCACCTCGAACTTCTTGAAGTTCTCGATGAACAGGCCAGCCAGGCCTTTGGCCGCCTGGTCGTAGGCCGCTTTGTCTTCCCAGGTGTTACGTGGGTTGAGCAGAACGGTTTCGACACCTGGAACGACTTTAGGTACGTCCAGGTTGATGATGTCCAGGTGCTCGGTCTCGGCACCGATCAGCGCGCCGCTCTGAATCGCTGCAATCACGCCACGAGTGGTCGGGATGTTGAAGCGCTTGCCGACACCGTAGCCACCGCCGGTCCAGCCGGTGTTGACCAGATAGACCTTGGAGTTGAAGCCACGGATACGCTTGATCAGCAGCTCAGCGTAAACGCCAGCAGGACGCGGGAAGAACGGTGCGCCGAAGCAGGTGGAGAAGGTCGACTTGATGCCGGCGCCCGAACCCATTTCAGTCGAGCCAACCAGTGCGGTGTAGCCGGACAGGAAGTGATAGGCGGCCTGCTCTTCGCTGAGGATCGACACGGGCGGCAGTACGCCGGTCAGGTCGCAGGTCAGGAAGATCACCGCGTTGGGCTCGCCGCCCAGGTTCTTCGGTGCGCGTTTTTCGATCAGCTCGCGCGGGTAGGCCGCACGGCTGTTCTGGGTCAGGCTGTCGTCGGCGTAGTCGGCTTTCTTGGTGGTCGGGTCCAGCACCACGTTTTCCAGGACGGCGCCGTGCTGGATGGCTTTCCAGATGACGGGCTCGTTCTTCTCGGACAGGTCGATGCACTTGGCATAGCAACCGCCTTCGATGTTGAACACTACGCCCTCGCCCCAACCGTGCTCGTCGTCACCGATCAGGTAACGGCTTTCGTCCGCCGACAGGGTGGTTTTGCCGGTGCCGGACAGGCCGAAGAACAGGGTCACGTCGCCCTCTTCGCCCATGTTGGCCGCACAGTGCATTGGCAGCACGTCAGCTTCAGGCAGCAGGAAGTTCTGCACCGAGAACATGGCTTTTTTCATTTCACCGGCGTAACGCATGCCAGCGATCAGAACCTTCTTGGCCGCGAAGTTGATGATCACGGTGCCGTCGGAGTTGGTGCCGTCACGCTCTGGCTCACAGACGAACCAAGGGGCGTTGAAGATCTGCCACTCGTCCTTGGCGCCTTCGTTGTACTGCTCAGGGTTGATGAACAGGCAACGGCCGAACAGGTTGTGCCACGCGGTCTCGGTGGTCATCTTGACCGGCAGATAGTGAGCGGGGTCAGAACCGACATGGACATGAGAAACAAAACGCTCGCGCTCGCCCAGGTAGGCGCCAACGCGGTCCCACAGCGCGTCGAACTTGTCGGCCGGGAACTTGCGGTTGATCGGGCCCCAGGCAATAGCGTCCTGAGTACCTGGCTCTTCAACGATGAAACGGTCCACCGGAGAGCGACCAGTACGGTGGCCGGTTCTCACTACCAGTGCGCCAGTGTCGGCGAGTTCGCCTTCGCCACGGGCAAGGGCTTCCTTGACCAGGTCGTCGATGCTCAGGTCGGTGTACACAGCGTTCTTGGTTTGCGTCATGAGGGTCCCCATCGGCGGAATGCCGAGTGTTCCAAACGGTTTTTGTAGTAAAAAAACAAGCACTACTACAGCCAAAAGTGGGCCGGATTATGCCAGAAATGCCCGGAAATGATAGAACCCTCCGGTCAGAACGTTATGAACGTGCTTGATCGTGTTCTGGAGGGTTCTATCGCCAGCAAAGTCAGTGGCGAGTAGTGGACGGCGAGTCGACGCCACCACCAGCAAACAGCTGAGTGACATCCGTGGAGTCGAACAGATAGCGCTCGTTACAGAACTGGCAGTCGATCTCGATGGCTCCGCCGTGCTCCTTGACCAGTTGCTGGGCGTCTTGCTCGCCCAGGCTGATCAGGGCGCTGCCGGAGCGCTCGCGTGAGCAACTGCAGCGGAAAGTGATCGGCTGCGTGTCAAACAGTCGCACCTGCTCCTGGTGATAGAGGCGGTGCAGCAGGGTCTCATTATCAACCCCCAGCAGCTCTTCATCGCTCAGGGTATTGGCCAGGGTGACAACATGCTCCCAACTGGCAGCGCGCTCATCGGCATCGGTGATGCGCGCAACCGGCAGTTGTTGCAACAAAAAGCCACGGGCGTTCTGGCCGTCGGCCTTTAGCCAGAAACGCGTGCCAAGCTGCTCGGACATCACAAAGTAGCTCGACAGGCTTGCCGACAGATCGACACCGTCCAGCGCCACAATGCCCTGGTAGCGCTTGCCGTGCCGTGGATCGATGGTCATGGCCAGCGAGCCATCGGGCATCAGTTGCTGCAAACCGGTGGTTGCATCAGTAATCAGCGCCTCGTCATAGCGGGCAATGCCGCGCAGTTCACGTTCGCTGGAGCATTCGACCATCAACAGCGGCACTGCGCCGCTGGAGCGCGCCTGCAGGGTCAGCAGGCCGTCGAACTTCAAGGTGCCGACCAGCAGCGCCGCCGCAGCCATCAGTTCGCCCAACAGACGCGCGACAGGCGCCGGGTACGGATGCCGGGCCAGCACTTCAGCGTAACTGCTGTGCAGGGCGACCAGTTCGCCGCGAACATCGCTCTCGTCAAAGATGAAGCGCTGGGTGAAGTCTTTTACAGGGGATTCAGACATAAAAGGGATAGGTTCTGATCAGAGTGAATGGCCAACAGTTTACCAGCAGAACCGGCATGCAACTGAAACCGGCTCAACCGCCCGAGCTGTCATGAAAGCGATCCAGTTGCCGACGTTGCTTCTTGTTCGGGCGCCCGTCAGTCATCACGCTCAGATTGCCGGCCTTGCGCTGGGCAGCCGCCGCCTCGCGACTGGCGATGCTTTGGGCGGTTTCGCGGTACAGAGCCTGGGCCTCGGGCGCGCCGCGCCGGACCACCGACAGCGCCTCGACCACCACAGTCCGCTCGTCAAAACCGGTACGGATCTGGAATTCATCGCCTACACGCGGTTCTTTGCCGGGCTTGCAACGTTCGCCCCGGCAGTGCACCTTGCCACTCTCAATCGCTGCCTTGGCCAGGGCACGGGTCTTGTAGAAGCGTGCCGCCCATAGCCATTTGTCGAGACGAACCTTGTCGTCGTCTTCTGCCTTTTGCGCCATCTGAATTTCTCATCTGCATGGCAATCTGAAGCATAACCAGGCCTGATACCTGAGCGCTCGCCACGATTGCCGGCGTTATTGGATCTGGGTCAGCAACGAACATGAAGTAACCGAACCCGGCTTGTCAAAACCACTCATCAAGAATCTGATAGAGCCGCTCACCCTTTGCCACTGGAGGATGTCATGACAAAGTTTCCGGATTCATTGACAGCCCCAAGACGCGGTTGTCAGGGGTGCACTGGCAGTCCAGCTCTGGGCTTCGACTTTGAGTATGCCTACCAACCGATCGTCGACCTGCGTGATCACTCAGTGTTTGCCCATGAAGCGTTGATACGCGGCCCCAATGGCGAGAGCGCACAAAGCGTGCTCGCTCAGGTCAACGACCAGAATCGCTACCGCTTCGACCAGAGTTGCCGTACCGCCGCTATCGCCGGCGCCGCCAGCATTGGAATGACCGAGCGCCTGTCGATCAACTTTCTGCCCAACGCGGTCTATCGTCCGGAGCTGTGCATCCGCAGCACCCTGGAGGCGGCGCGGCAGCACAATTTTCCGCTGGACAGGCTGATCTTCGAAACAGTCGAAGTCGAACATGTGGACAACGTGAAGCATTTGCAGAATATTCTGCGCGAGTATCAGGCGTTCGGCTTCATGACCGCCATCGACGACTTTGGCGCAGGCTATGCTGGGCTCAAGCTGCTGGCGGATTTTCAACCCGACCTGATCAAGCTCGACATGGACCTGATTCGTGGCATTCATCTCGACCGGCCCCGTCAGGCCATTGCCCGTGCGGTGCTCAGCATGTGCACAGAGCTCAATATCATGGTGATTGCCGAAGGCATCGAGCATGTGGAGGAAAGAGACTTTCTCGCCGATTGCGGCGTTTTTCTGATGCAGGGTTACTTGTTTGCCAAACCTGCGTTCAAAGCCATGGCCCAGATTCGTCCCGAGGCCTGGCAGAAGTCCTGAGTAGTACGGAAATCGCCTTGAAGACATTCGATCATCTGACAGTAATCGGCCTGCGCGAGTGGGTGGCGCTGCCCGATCTGGGGGTAGCCGGCCTGCGGGCAAAAATCGACACCGGGGCCAGCACTTCAAGCCTGCATGCCACCGAGATCGAGCCTTTTGAACGCGACGGCCAGAAGTGGGTGCGCTTCAACGCGCACCTGGGCACGGTGGTGCAGTTGCGTCACCGACGCTGTGAAGCACCGCTGGTGGCCATGAAGACCATCAAGAGCTCCAACGGCCATGCACAGGTCCGTTACGTGATACGGACCACCCTGGCTTTGGGTGATCGCGTCTGGCCGGTGGAATTCACCCTGGCCTGTCGCAAGTCGATGCGTTATCGGCTGCTTTTGGGTTCCAACGCTCTGATCGACGGCCAACTGGTGGTCAATCCGGGCATTACATACGTACAAGACAAGCCGGTGTTCCCGGCCTCTACTCCCTCAGGTGCTGCATGAAGATCGCTGTGCTTTCGCGTAACCCGCGTCTGTATTCCACCCGCCGCCTGGTTGAAGCCGGTATCGAGCGCGGCCATGAAATGGTGGTGATCGACACCCTGCGCGCCTACATGAACATCGCCAGCCACAAGCCGCAGATTCACTATCGCGGCAAGCCGCTGGAAGGCTTCGATGCGGTGATTCCACGCATTGGCGCCTCGGTGACGTTCTATGGTTGTGCAGTGCTGCGCCAGTTCGAAATGATGGGTGTGTTCCCGCTCAACGAATCAGTGGCAATCGCCCGTTCCCGAGACAAGCTGCGCTCTTTGCAGTTGTTGTCGCGGCGCGGCATTGGCCTGCCGGTCACCGGCTTTGCCCACTCACCAGACGACATTCCCGACCTGATCCGGATGGTCAACGGTGCACCGCTGGTGATCAAGGTACTGGAAGGCACCCAGGGGATCGGCGTGGTACTGTGTGAAACCGTGTCGGCCGCCGAGTCGGTGATCGAGGCGTTCATGGGCCTCAAGCAGGACATCATGGTCCAGGAATACATCAAGGAAGCCGGTGGCGCGGATATCCGCTGCTTCGTGGTCGGCGACAAGGTCATCGCCTCGATGATGCGCCAGGCCAAGGCCGGCGAATTCCGCTCCAACCTGCACCGGGGCGGCACCGCCAGCCTGATCAAGATCACCCCTGAAGAGCGCATGACCGCCCTGCGCGCCGCCAAGGTCATGGGCCTGTCAGTGGCCGGCGTCGATATCTTGCGTTCCAATCACGGCCCGCTGGTGATGGAGGTGAACTCCTCACCGGGGCTGGAAGGCATCGAGACCACTACCGGCAAGGACGTCGCCGGGATGATCATCGAACACCTGGAGAAAAACAGCGGCCCCAACCTGACCCGCACCAAGGGCAAGGGCTGAGACAGGACCGACACGGGGCCAGCGTAGGACCGGCGTAGGACCGGCTTCAGCCGGGAAGCTTTTAATTCCCCACGGCTATGGGTGAAGGAAAAGCTTCGGGGCTGAAGCCCCTCCTACACCGCGTCTCTTGGCAGCATCAGGCCCAGCGGCAGGCGGACACGAGCTTCCAGGCCGCCGCCGGAGCGGTTGCGCAGTTCTACGTTGCCGCCGTGCATCGCCGCGATACGTTTGACGATGGCCAGCCCCAGGCCAGTGCCCTTGCCGCTGCGAGCGCGGTCGCCGCGGATGAACGGGTTGAAGATGATTTCCAGCTCCGACGGGTCAATACCCGCGCCCCGGTCCAGAACGCTGAGCACGACATAGGGGGCACCGTTATCGCCTGAGACGTAGGCTGCCACTTCGATGCCGGTGCCGGCATGGTGCATGGCGTTGCCGATCAGGTTGGTCAGCAGACGCTTCATCGACAGCCGCCGCAAGGCGAACGGCGGGATCGGCTCCAGACATACCCGAATATGCTCATCGTCGCTGTTGAACGGCTCGACCACTTCACGCACCAGGTGGCCAAGATCGACCTCCTCAACCTCTTCGTCGCGCCCGTCACGAATGAACGCCAGAAACTGGTCGAGAATCGCGTCCATGTCTTCGATGTCGCGGACCATGCCGTCCAGAAACTCGTTCTTTTCGCTCATTTCCAGCGCCAGGCGCAGGCGGGTCAACGGTGTCCGCAAGTCATGGGAAACGCCGGCCAGCATCAGCTCGCGCTCCTGACCGGCCTGCTCAACGTCTTCAGCCATCTGGTTGAAGGCGCGATACACCTCGGTCATTTCGCTCGGCGTATCGCTGATCGGCAGCCTTACGCTGCGCCCCTTGCCAAGCTGGCGGGCGGCAAACACCAGACGTTTGAGCGGCTGGTTGAGCTGGCTGACGAAGATCCAGGCCGAGGCGGTGGAGAGCAAGCCGATGGCCAGGAACCAGCCCAGCACGCTCCAGATTTTCTGGCCGCGCAGCGGGTGTGGATAAAGCGGCACCTTGAGCCAGCCATCCCCCAGGCTCGGCGCGCGCACCCACAGCGCCGGCGGCGCGTGGACACGCAGGCGCACCTCGGTGTCTTCGCCCAGTTCAGCCTGCATCTGGCGCTGATAGATTTCGCTGTAGGGCCAGTGTTGCTCACCCTCGGGCACCCCGCCGCCGACCACCCGGATCAAACCGGCCGCCTCGGCAATGGCTTCCCGATCGTCTTCGTTGGCTGCCCAATAGGCGCGCAGGGTCAGCGCCACGCCGTGGCTGTACTGACGGTCGACCAGCACATCCTCGTTCATCAGCAGGTAGACCAGGGTCAGCGCCTTGGAAAACAGCACGACGATCAGCACCAGCCAAAGGGTGCGTGAGAAGAAGCTTTGCGGAAACCACAGCGGAGTCTTCATAGGTGCAGCGTTCACACTTTGCAGGGCGAGGCAGGCTCGCGGTTTCTGTCAATCGAAACGATCGTTGCGCAAAGCCAAAAACGCCGATAACCCTTTACAGGGCTATCGACGCATCAACGGTATCGCGAAACGGGCAGTGAGCTGTCAGCGAGCGCCGCTGCCGTCCGGTACAAATACATACCCCACACCCCAGACAGTCTGGATGTAGCGAGGCTTGGACGGGTCCGGCTCGATCAGGCGGCGCAGACGGGAAATCTGCACGTCGATGGAACGCTCAAGGGCATCCCACTCGCGGCCACGGGCCAGGTTCATCAGCTTGTCACGGGTCAGCGGCTCGCGGGCATGCATCACCAGCGCCTTGAGTACCGCAAACTCACCGGTGGTGAGCATGTGCACTTCATCGCCGCGCTTGAGCTCGCGGGTTGCCAGCGACAGTTCGTAGTCACCGAAGGTGACCGACTCTTCTTCACTGCCAGGCGCACCAGGAACGGCAGGCGCCTGGCGACGCAGGACAGCCTTGACCCGTGCCATCAGTTCGTCAGGGTTGAACGGTTTGGCCAGGTAGTCGTCGGCACCCAGCTCCAGGCCCTTGATGCGGCTCAGCTCATCACCCTTGGCGGTCAGCATGATGATCGGCACCTGATTATTCGCCGCGCGCAGCCGGCGGCAGGCGGAAAGGCCGTCTTCACCAGGCAGCATCAGGTCGAGCACCACAAGGTTGAACACCTCACGGGACAACAGGCGGTCCATTTGCTCGACATTGGCTACGGCGCGGGCGCGATAGCCCTTGCTGGTGAAAAAACGCTCCAGCAGGCTGCTCAACCCTGGGTCATCATCGACGATCAGGATTTTTTCGCCTTCGGCATTAAGTGCAGTGCTGCTCATCGGATGCTCCTATATTCACGGGGCGCATTATGGCGTAGCCGGGATGATGCGCATCGTGCGCATTGTTAGCAGATTTTACCGGATGCAGGATAAATGCTGGTGCCTGAACGCCAACAGATGATGCTGTGCATCGTCCAAATCCCCTAACGGGGCCTGGCTGGTTATAATGCGCCGCCCTTTTTCGGGCACTCTTTTAGTCAGGCAATGTCAGACAACGTTCGTTCGCAAACGATGGCAGTTCGCTAGTTATTTTGCTCAGGTGGTCTTATGGACAGCATCAACAGCCGCATCGCCGAGGAACTCGGTGTCCGCCCACTACAGGTCGAAGCGGCCGTAGCACTACTGGATGAAGGCTCGACTGTGCCGTTCATCGCCCGCTACCGCAAGGAAGTGACCGGTAGCCTCGATGACACGCAACTGCGTCATCTGGAAGAGCGTCTGCGCTATTTGCGCGAGCTCGACGAGCGCCGGGTCAGCATCCTTGCCAGCATTGAAGAACAAGGCAAGCTGACCCCGGAGCTGGCCCGCGAAATCAAGCTGGCCGACACCAAGACCCGTCTTGAAGACTTGTACCTGCCGTACAAACAGAAACGCCGCACCAAGGGCCAGATCGCCCTGGAAGCCGGCCTGGGCGAACTGGCCGACGGCCTGTTCAACGACCCCGGTCTGAATCCGGAAAGCGAAGCGGCGCGTTTCGTCGACGCCGAGAAAGGCGTGGCCGATGTCAAAGCGGCGCTCGAAGGCGCCAAATACATCCTCATGGAGCGTTTTGCCGAAGACGCCACCTTGCTCGACAAGCTGCGCGGGTTCCTCAAGCAAGAGGCGGTGTTCAGCGCCCGCGTGGTGCCCGGCAAGGAAGAAGAGGGCGCGAAATTTCGCGACTACTTCGAACACGACGAGCCGCTCAAAAACATGCCTTCGCACCGTGCCCTGGCGATTTTCCGTGGCCGCAATGAAGGCATCCTCAGCGGTACCCTGAAGGTCGGCGAAGAGTTACCCGGCAGCCTGCACCCCTGCGAGCTGATGATCGGCGAGCGCTTCGGCCTGAGCAATCAGAACCGGCCAGCCGATAAATGGCTGGGCGAGGTCGTGCGCTGGACCTGGAAGGTCAAGCTGTACAACCACCTGGAAACCGACCTGCTGGGCGAGTTGCGTGACAGCGCCGAAACCGAGGCGATCAACGTATTTGCCCACAACCTGCATGACTTGCTGCTCGCCGCGCCGGCCGGCCCGCGTGCCACGCTGGGCCTCGACCCGGGCCTGCGTACCGGTTGCAAGGTCGCCGTGGTCGACGCCACCGGCAAGCTGCTCGACCACGCCACGGTCTACCCCCATGTACCGAAGAACCAATGGGATCAGACCCTCGCCGTACTGGGTGCGTTGTGCACCAAGCACTCGGTGGACCTGATCGCTATCGGCAACGGCACCGCCAGCCGCGAGACCGACAAGCTGGCCATTGAGCTGATCAAAAAGTATCCAGCCCTGAAAATGACCAAAATCATGGTCTCCGAGGCCGGCGCTTCGGTGTACTCGGCGTCCGAACTGGCAGCGCGCGAGTTCCCGGACCTCGACGTGTCGATCCGTGGTGCCGTATCGATTGCCCGCCGCTTGCAGGATCCGCTGGCCGAACTGGTGAAGATCGATCCGAAATCCATCGGCGTTGGCCAGTACCAGCACGACGTCTCGCAGCTCAAGCTGGCTCGCGGCCTGGACGCGGTGGTCGAAGACTGCGTGAACGCCGTGGGCGTGGATGTGAACACCGCTTCGGTGGCACTGCTGTCGCGCATTTCCGGCCTGAACGCCACCCTGGCGCAGAACATCGTCAGCCACCGTGATGCCAATGGCGCGTTCAAGACCCGCAATGAACTCAAGAAAGTCAGCCGCCTCGGTGAGAAGACCTTCGAACAGGCCGCAGGCTTCTTGCGTGTGATGAACGGCGACAACCCGCTGGATGCTTCAGCGGTGCACCCCGAGGCTTACCCGTTGGTACAGCGCATTGCCGCGCAGACCGACCGCGACATCCGCTCGCTGATCGGCGACACCGCCTTCCTCAAGCGCCTGGACCCGAAGAAATTCACCGACGAAACCTTCGGCCTGCCGACCGTCACCGACATTCTCAGTGAGCTGGACAAACCCGGTCGTGACCCGCGTCCCGAGTTCAAGACCGCCGAGTTCCAGGAAGGCGTCGAAGACCTCAAGGACCTCAAGCTGGGCATGATCCTCGAAGGCGTCGTGACCAATGTCACCAACTTCGGTGCTTTTGTCGACATCGGCGTGCATCAGGACGGCCTGGTGCACATTTCTGCCTTGTCGGAGAAGTTCATCAAGGACCCGCGTGAAGCCGTCAAGGCCGGCGATGTGGTCAAGGTCAAGGTCATGGAAGTCGACATCCCGCGCAAGCGCGTCGGCCTGTCGATGCGCATGAGTGATACACCGGGCGAGAAAATCGACGGCGCTCGTGGCTCACGTCCGGGCGCTGCACCGCGCCAGACCAGCGCGGCGCCACGCAAGGAAAGCAGCACTGCGGCCCCGGCCAACAACGCCATGGCTTCGCTGTTCGCCAATGCCAAGCAGTTGAAGAAGCGTTGATGGAGATCCCCGAGGCGCTCACCCACAGCCCTTACCTGCGCATGCTCGGTTGCGAGATTCGCAGCCTGGGCGGCGGCGTTGCCGAAGTCGCACTGCCTCTGGAAGCGCACCTGCGCAACCGGGGCAACATGATGCATGGCGGGGCCATTTTCAGCCTGGTCGACATCGCCATGGGCCTGGCCTGCTCCAGCGCCCACGGCTTCGAGCAGCGCAGCGTGACCATCGAGTGCAAGATCAACTATGTGCGCGGGGTCAGCGAGGGCGAGGTGTTGTGCGTTGCCAGGGTCCTGCACGCTGGGCGCAGGACCCTGGTGGTAGAAGCCGAGGTGCTGCAGGCCGACAAACTGATCGCCAAGGCGCAGGGCACCTTCGCGATTGTCTGAGCGCCTGCCTGGCTCTTGGCAGACCTGACCGGTACGCAAGATCTGCGTCAGGGTAACCGCCACGCCCGACTCGGGCGTGGCGTTTTTTAGCTGGTAAAGATCGTAGGCAATCTAGCTGTACCCCCTCTGTTTAGGGTAATTTGCCGCTAATCCTGTCAAAAAAGTCGACAAATCGACTGCATGGCAAGCAACCGTGAATCTTGAGCCGGCGTTAAAGACCCAACCAGGCGACAACGCCAGTTCCTTTCTTCACCCTTGTAGACCGTCGGCTCTACCCCCATATGTGGGCGACCGATGTGTGAAGGAATCCACCTTGAGCGAATTTCTCAACCGCCGCCTGGCCGTGCTTGGCGAACGCACCAACCTCCCATTGCTGGGACAGTGCCTGCACGGAATCGAACGTGAATGCCTGCGCGTCACCGACCAGGCCGAACTGGCCCAGACCCCGCACCCGCAGGCGCTAGGCTCGTCGCTCACCAATGAGCAGATCACCACCGATTATTCCGAATCGCTCCTGGAGTTCATCACACCGGCGCTGAAAAACCCGGCAGATACCCTGGACAGCCTGGAAAAGATTCATCGCTTCGTTTACAGCAAGCTCGGTGACGAGTTGCTGTGGAGCCCGTCGATGCCATCGCCGCTGCCCGCCGAAGAAGCTATTCCGCTGGCGTATTACGGCACCTCGAACATCGGCAAACTCAAGTACGTGTACCGCAAGGGTCTGGCGCTGCGCTATGGCCGCACCATGCAGTGCATCGCCGGCATCCACTACAATTTCTCGCTGCCTGAAGCCGCCTGGAGCGTGCTCAAGCAGACCGAGAACTTTGCCGGTGATGACCGCGATTACCAGTCGCACTCCTATATTGCCCTGATCCGCAACTTCCGCCGCTACAGCTGGCTGCTGATGTACCTGTTCGGCGCTTCGCCGGCCCTGGACAAAGGCTTCCTGCGCGGTCGCAGCCATCAGTTACAGGCATTCGACGAGAACACCCTGTACCTGCCGTGGGCCACCAGCCTGCGCATGAGCGACCTGGGTTATCAGAGCGAGGCCCAGGCCGGCCTGACGCCGTGCTACAACGACCTGCAGAGCTACACCGACAGCCTGCGCCGCGCGGTCGCCACGCCTTATGCGCCCTATGTCGCAACCGGTACCCACGATGCCAACGGCGAGTGGGTGCAGCTCAACACCAACGTGCTGCAGATCGAGAACGAGTACTACTCCAACATCCGCCCCAAGCGGGTGACCTACACCGGCGAACGGCCGATCCAGGCGTTGATCGCTCGTGGCGTGCAATACGTCGAGGTGCGCTGCCTGGACATCAACCCGTTTCTGCCGACCGGTATCAATCTGGAGCAGGCGCGCTTCATCGACGCCTTTATCCTGTTCTGCGCGCTGCAAGAGAGTCCGCAGCTGTCCAGCGGCGAATGCGGCAATGCGGGCAACAACTTCCTCAGCGTGGTCAAGGAAGGTCGTCGGCCGGGCCTGCAGCTGCAACGCGGCGGCTCGCCAGTTGAACTCAAGCACTGGGCCACTGAACTGCTGGAAAAGATCGCGCCTATCGCGCAGTTGCTCGACCAGGCCAGCGGCAGCGACGAACACTGTCGTTCACTGATCGCGCAGCAGGCCAAGATAGACGATCCTGAACTGACCCCGTCGGCCCGGATTCTTGCCAGCATGCGCGAGCACAACGAGGGCTTCGCGGCCTTCTCGTTGCGCCAGAGCAAGCTCCATGCCCAATACTTCCGCGCTCACCCTCTGAGCACAGAAGATCAGGCGCACTTCGAAAAGCTGGCACAGACCTCGCTGAATGAACAGGCCGAGCTTGAAGCCAGCGAAGAAGTGGTGGATTTCGACACCTTTGTCGGTGCCTATCAGGCGAGCATTCTGTCGATCAGTAATTGATCGATTTTCGCGGCTGTTTTTGTCTTCGCGGCTAAAGCCGCTCCTACAGACGGTTGATATCCGTAGGAGCGGCCGGACGGCGATCCGCTTCAGCCGCGAAATCCTGTTACCGGAAACCCTAAATCGCTTTCTCGAAGATCTTCGAATTACGCTGGTAGTTGTACAGCGATGCCCTGGCGCTGGGCAGGCGGTCGACACTGCTGGGCTCGAAGCCGCGCTCGCGGAACCAGTGGGCGGTACGGGTGGTAAGAACGAACAGCGTGGTAATGCCCAGGGCACGGGCACGGTCTTCGATGCGTTCGAGCAACTCGTCACCGCGACCGCCATGGCGGTACTCGGGATTGACCGCAAGGCACGCCAGCTCGCCCGCCTGGGAGTCGGCAATCGGGTAGAGCGCCGCACAGGCAATGATCATCCCTTCACGTTCGACCACGCTGAACTGCTCGATCTCGCGCTCCAGCACTTCACGCGAGCGGCGGACCAGAATGCCCTGCTCTTCCAACGGCGTGATCAGCTCGATCAGGCCACCGACGTCTTCGATACCGGCTTCACGTACACGCTCGAATTGCTCCTGAGCGACCAGGGTGCCGCCACCGTCGCGGGTGAACAGTTCGGTCAACAGCGAGCCGTTCTCGACGTAGCTGACGATATGGCTACGGCCCACCCCGCCACGGCACGCTTCGGCCGCCGCGTCGAGCAGTTCGGCCTGGTAGCTGCTGCTGCCCAGCCGTTGCAGATGCGCCGGGACCTGCTGCGGACGCAGTTCACGAACCAGCCTGCCGCTGTCGTCCAGCAAGCCTTGTTCGGCGCCGAACAGCAGCAGTTTGTCGGCCCCCAGATCAATCGCCACCCGAGTTGCGACATCTTCACAGGCCAGGTTGAACACCTCACCGGTGGGCGAATAGCCCAGCGGCGACATCAACACGATATGGCGCTCGTCAAGCAGACGGTTGATACCTTTACGGTCGACCCGGCGTACTTCGCCGGTGTGCAGATAATCAACACCGTCGAGCACACCGATTGGCCGGGCAGTGACCAGGTTGCCACTGGTCACCCGCAGGCGCGAGCCCTGCATCGGCGAGTTGGCGATGTCCATCGACAGCTTGGCTTCGATGGCGATGCGCAGGCCACCCACTGCGTCGATCACGCACTCCAACGTCTCGGCATCGGTAATGCGCAGGTCGCGGTGGTAGCGTGGCTGCAGGCCGCGCTGGGCCAGGCGGTTTTCAATCTGTGGGCGGGTGCCATGCACCAGCACCAGACGCACGCCCATACTGTGCAGCAGCACCAGGTCGTGGACGATATTGCCGAAGTTCGGGTGTTCGATCCCGTCGCCGGGCAGCAACACCACAAAGGTGCAGTCCCGGTGGGCATTGATATAAGGAGACGCGTGACGCAGCCAGTTGACGTATTCGGGCATAACCGTAAAAGCCTGTAAAAAGTTGGACGAAAGACAGAAACACGCACAACGCAGTGGTGGTTATCGTCGGAACAGGCCTGGCAACACGCGCAGTCTCCTTATGTTTGTGAATTTGGACCGGAGCGCTTATTGGGGCGTCAGGCAGTAATGTTCAATCAGTTGTCTCAACAGACGCACTGTAGGCTGCAAACGTGACATTTCCAGATACTCGCCCGGCTGGTGCGCACAGGCGATGTCGCCAGGGCCGAGTACCAGCGTCTCGCAGCCAAGCTGCTGAAGATAAGGCGCTTCGGTGCCAAATGCCACCGCTGCGGCCGTATGACCTGTCAGACGCTCGGCCAGCCGGACCAGTTCCGCATCGGCCGGCTGCTCGAACGGCGAGCACTCGGGGAACAGCGGCTGGTAGTCGATGCTGACCTGATGACGCTCGGCCAGCGGTTGTAGTTTCTGACGAATCAGCGAGCGCAAAATTTCGGGGTCCATGCCCGGCAGTGGCCGCAGGTCGAACTCCAGCGAGCACTGGCCACAGATGCGGTTGGGGTTGTCACCGCCATGAATGCAGCCCAGGTTGAGGGTCGGCTGCGGCACGCTGAATTGCGGATTGTGGTACTCGGCCTGCCATTGCGCGCGTAAACCCTTGAGGTCGCTGATCACATCGTGCATCGCTTCCAGCGCACTGTGGCCCAGACGCGGATCGGAGGAATGGCCGCTGCGCCCGAGGATATCGATACGCTCCATCATCACGCCTTTGTGCAGACGAATCGGTCGCAGCCCGGTCGGCTCGCCGATCACCGCCGCACGTCCCAGAGGCCGCCCCGCCTCGGCCAGGGCACGGGCCCCGGCCATCGAGCATTCTTCGTCACAGGTGGCCAGGATCAACAGCGGCTGCTTGAACGGCTGGTCCAGCAGAGGCAGTACCGCCTCGATGATCAGCGCGAAGAAGCCTTTCATGTCGCAGCTGCCCAAGCCGACCCAGCGACCGTCAACTTCTGTGAGCTTCAGCGGATCGGTCTGCCACAGGGCCTCGTCATAGGGCACGGTGTCGCTGTGCCCGGCCAGCACCAGACCGCCAGGGCCACTGCCGTAGGTGGCGAGCAGGTTGAACTTGCCGGGCGAAATGGTCTGGATTTCACAGGCGAAGCCCAGTTCATCGAGCCAGCCGGCCAGCAGGTCGATAACCGGCCGGTTGGACTGATCCAGCGCCGGCTGGGTGCAACTCACCGAGGGGGTGGCGATCAGCGCAGCGAACTGCTCTTTCATGGATGGCAAAGGCATGGATGACGGTTCCTTGAGGCTTGCGGACCATCATAGGGGTATAACGCGTCAGGAATAAACCGCCTGCGTCCTGTAAACTACAGCGCTTCGCCGCCATGCCCATGGCTGCCCGTTCACCAGCACCCGCGTTTGGATCGCCCCGGCCATGCAGAAAGAAACCGAAATCAAACTCCGCGTCAGCCGCGAGACCCTCGCCGCCCTGCGCGATCACCCCCTGCTGAAAAAACGCAACAAGAGTGGCTGGGAGCGCCTGGAACTGACCAACCAGTATTTCGACACCCCGGAGCGCGATCTGGCCCGGGCCAAGGTCGCGCTGCGCATCCGTCGCGATGGCGAGCAACTCATCCAGACCCTCAAGACCCGTGGCCAGAGCGTCGCCGGGCTGTCCGAGCGCAATGAATTCAACTGGGATATCGCCAAACCCAAGCTGGACCTGAAAAAGCTCGACGGCCAGTGCTGGCCCGAGCAACTGGCCGAACTGGACAAGAAAACCATCAAACCGCTGTTCACCACCGACTTCGTGCGTGAAAAAGCCGAAATCGCCTGGGGCCGTGGCAAGGCCAAGGTGGTGATTGAAGCCGCTCTGGATCTGGGTCAGGTGGTGGCCGGCAAGCAGAAAGAAGAAATCTGCGAGCTGGAGCTGGAACTGCGCGAAGGCGAGCCTGACGCATTGCTGGAACTTGCCGCCGAGCTGGCCGCCAGCCTGCCATTGATGCCATGCGATATCAGCAAGGCCGAGCGCGGCTATCGCCTGTTCGACGCCGGCAGTTATTCGCTGAGCCTCAAGGCTCCGCAACTGACGGCCGAAACCAGCCTGGACGACGCCTACACTGCCCTGGCCTGGCACCTGCTGGGCAGCAGCCAGCGGCTGGCCGAGCAGTACCGTTTCAACGGCCACTGGCGCCTGCTGCAAGAGTGGGTCGGGCTGCTGGCTGAGCTGCGCGCCCTGACCGGCAGCCTGGGCCAGTGCGCCCCGCGCAGCACCACCAACAGCCTGCGAACTGCACTGGATGCGCTGCTCGAAGACTGGCGCCCGCTGGTCCAGGCCGGCCAGGAAGATGCTGACGTGCGTAGCGCCGCCCACGAGCAGTTCCTTGAAGAGCTGCAAGACACGCGCTGGGGCGAATTCTCGCTGAGCACCTCACGCTGGCTGCTGGCTCGCGGCTGGACCGTCGAGCGCAACAAGCGCGGCGCACGCCTGGGCGTCGTGCCGCTGGGCAACTGGCTACCGACCCTGCTGGCCGCCGAGGCCAGCGCACTGCAACTGGACCGCTACCAGCAGCAACCTGAAGACCTGGCCGAGCAATTGCCGCGCATCGAGCGCATCCAGGTCTGGCTGCACTGGGCCCGTGGCGTGCTGGAACTGCCCGAGCTGGATCGCCTGTACGGCGAGTTGAACAAGCTGGAGCAACTGGCCAACCAGGACATCAGCGACGAAGTGCTTGCCGAACGTGTCAGCCAGGCGCTGATCGTCACCCAGACCAAGGCCTGGAGGCAGTTGTTGCGCGGCTGAGGGTCCTGCCGCTCAACGTCCTAACGGTAAACTGGTGGTGGATTTGATCTCCGACAGGGCCACGATCGAATTCACTTCCTGGATCCCAGGGACCATCGACAGCTTGTCGAAGAAAAACTTCTCATAGGCTTCGATATCAGCGGTGACGATGCGCAACAGAAAGTCCACCGCCCCCATCAGCACGTAACACTCCAGCACCTCAGGAAACTCACGGATCGCGTCGGTGAATTCGGCAAAATTCGAACGGCCATGGGCATTGAGTTTCACTTCGGCAAAGATCTGCGTGTCCAGACCAATCTTCTTGCGGTCCAGCAGGGTCACCTGACGGCGGATCACCCCTTCATCCTTGAGCCGCTGAATGCGTCGCCAGCACGGTGATTGTGACAGCCCTACCTGCTCGGCAACCTGCGCACTGGACAGCGAAGCGTCCTCTTGCAGCAGCTTGAGGATCTTGCGGTCATAGGCATCCAGCTCAGTGTGCATAAACAATTCTCTTTGATAGCTAATCTTGCTTTATCAATCCAAAATAAAGCCTGCAACCGCGATCATAGACCAGTATTTTCCCGATACGCATGCAAGAATTTCCTCACTTGCCCAGGAGACTCACGCATGTCCAGCCTCGAAGCCTTTCCCGCTCCCGCCCACCGTCCAGATAGCTGGGCCGCCGGTAATGTTCATTGCTGTGTCCGCTACCGGGTGCTGGCCGATGCCCAACCGGCGCTGTTGTGTCAGGTCCTGAACCTGCTCGCCATGCAGTATCTGGTGCCTCTTGAGGTCAATGTGCTGCGCCAGGACGACTGCCTGCGAATCGACGTGGCCGTCGACGGCCTGAGCGGGCATCGCGCGCAGGTCATCGGCGAAAAAATGCGTAACCTGATCGACGTCGAATCGGTCCAGTTACACAGGCTCGAACAGCCGCCGCAGCTGGCTCATGCAGCGGCATTGATCAGCGCGTGAGGGGGTAACACAAGACATTCCTGTTCACACAAGGGGGATAACACTGGCACCCTTGGGGTCTACGCTTGGATCAATTCCCGGACTCGCCCAAGGAACCTGCATGGCTGTTCACGCCCATACCCCAACAGACCGCTGGCTCGACCTGAACGATCTGTTGCGCGAGCTGGTCGCACAGAATCATCTGAGCCAGACCGATGCCGAGGCGGCTGTCACCCAACGCCGCAGTGCCGCGAATATTCAGTTGCATCCGCTGGAATTTCTGGCCACCCAGCAATTCGACGACCTGGCGCGGCCGGGACGCAAACTCGATCTGGAAACACTCACCGCCTGGCTCGCCGAGCAATGCGGCCAGCCATACATGCGCATCGACCCGCTGAAGATCAACGTGGCAGCCGTCACACCATTGATGTCCTATGCCTTTGCCCAGCGCCACCGGATTCTGGCCGTTGCCGTGGATCGCGAGGCGGTGACCATCGCCAGCGCCCAGCCCTATGTCAGCTCCTGGGAAGCCGACCTGTCACACGTACTCAAGCTGCCAATCAAGCGGGTAGTCGCCAACCCGGTCGATATCCAGCGCATGACCGTCGAGTTTTTCCGTCTGACCCGCTCGGTCAGCGGTGCCACGGCCACTGATCAGAAAATCAGCAATCTGGGCAACTTCGAACAATTGCTCAAACTCGGCTCCAGCGATCAGGAGCCCGATGCCAACGATGCGCATATCGTCACCATCGTCGACTGGCTGTTTCAATACGCATTCCAGCAACGCGCCAGCGATATCCATATCGAACCACGCCGGGAAAGCGGCACCGTGCGTTTTCGCATCGACGGTGTGCTGCATAACGTCTATCAATTCCCGCCGCAGGTCACCATGGCGGTGGTCAGCCGCCTGAAAAGCCTGGGCCGGATGAACGTCGCAGAAAAGCGCAAACCCCAGGATGGCCGGGTCAAGACCAGCACCCCGGATGGCAATGAGGTCGAACTGCGCCTGTCGACCCTGCCCACCGCGTTCGGTGAAAAACTGGTGATGCGGATCTTCGACCCCGAAGTGCTGCTCAAGGACTTCGACCAACTGGGTTTTTCCAGCGACGACCTGCGCCGCTGGCAGGGCATGACCCGCCAGCCCAACGGGATTATTCTGGTCACCGGGCCGACCGGGTCCGGCAAAACCACCACCCTGTACACCACGCTCAAGCAACTGGCGACCACGGAAGTCAACCTGTGTACCATCGAAGACCCCATCGAGATGGTCGAGCCGGCCTTCAACCAGATGCAGGTCCAGCACAATATCGACCTGACCTTTGCCAGCGGCATCCGGGCACTGATGCGCCAGGACCCGGACATCATCATGATCGGCGAGATTCGCGACCTGGAAACCGCTGAAATGGCCATTCAGGCCGCGCTGACCGGGCACCTGGTCCTCTCGACCCTGCACACCAACGATGCCCCCAGCGCCATCAGCCGCATGCTCGAACTGGGTGTGCCACACTACCTGCTCAAAGCCACGATTCTCGGGGTCATGGCCCAGCGCCTGGTGCGCACCCTGTGCCCGCACTGCAAAGCGCCGGTAGAGCTTGATGAGGCCGACTGGCAGGTGCTGACCCGCCCCTGGCAGGCACCGGTGCCCAGCGGTGCCTGCCGGGCCGTAGGCTGCGTCGAATGCCGGGACACCGGTTACCGGGGTCGCGCCGGGGTGTACGAAATCATGCTGATGTCCGACGCAGTCAAGGGGCTGATTTCTTCTGACCTGGACCTCACCGGGCTGCGCCGTCAGGCGTTCAAGGAGGGCATGCGTAGCCTGCGCCTGTCGGGCGCGCAAAAAATTGCAAATGGTTTGACAACAATTGAAGAAGTCCTGCGGGTGACGCCGCAAAGCGAGCAACGCTAGTATCCGCGGCTTGGTGTCGATGCTCCATCCCACCGGCACCGGCCTGACAAGGATGGAACCTGCAAAAGGATAAGGACGTTATGCCAACCGAAAGCATCGTCATTCTGCTATTTGTCGCGCTGGCAATTGCCATTGTATTGATGGGTTTCAAAGTGGTGCCTCAGGGTTATCAGTGGACCGTGGAGCGCTTCGGCCGCTACACCACTACCCTCAAGCCTGGCCTGAGCATCATCATCCCGGTGATGGACCGCATCGGGCACAAGATCAATGTGATGGAAAGCGTGCTCGATGTCCCGCCCCAGGAAGTCATTACCTCTGATAACGCCACGGTTGAAATCGACGCGGTGTGCTTCTACCAGGTAGTCAATGCCGCGCAAGCCGCCTACGAGGTCAACAACCTTCAACATGCCATCCGCAACCTGCTGCAGACCAACATCCGTACCGTACTCGGCTCCATGGAGCTGGACGCGATGCTCAGCCAGCGTGACAACATCAACGAACGCCTGCTGAGCATCGTCGATGAAGCCACTGCGCCATGGGGCACCAAGATCACCCGGATCGAGATCAAGGACATCAGCCCGCCGCAAGACCTGATGGCCGCGATGTCCGGGCAGATGAAAGCCGAACGGATCAAGCGCGCGCAGATTCTTGAGGCTGAAGGCCTGCGGGCCTCGGCGATCCTGACCGCCGAGGGCAAGAAGCAGGCGCAGATTCTCGAAGCCGAAGGCAGCCGTCAGGCGGCCTTTCTTGAAGCTGAAGCCCGTGAGCGTCAGGCCGAAGCAGAAGCCCAGGCTACCCGAGTGGTGTCCGAAGCGATTGCCACCGGCAACGTGCAGGCCATCAACTACTTCGTCGCCCAAAAGTACGTCGAAGCGCTTGGCCAACTGGCGTCAGCCGACAACAGCAAAGTCGTGCTGATGCCGCTGGAGGCGACTCAGGTGATCGGTGCCGTGGGCGGTATTGGCGAGATCGTCAAAGCCACGTTCGATCGCAAGGCCTGAGGCACACGTCATGAACTGGCTGTATGAGCTGTCGTACTGGGACTGGCTGGCGCTGGGCACGGCGCTGCTAATCCTGGAAATGTTCGGTGCAGGTGGCTATCTGCTGTGGATCGGCATCGCCGCGGCGGCGGTCGGCATTCTGACGTTCATCATGCCAGAGCTGGGCTGGAGCTTGCAGTTGCTGTTGTTCGCTGTATTTGCGGTGCTGACAGCGGTGTACTGGTGGTACCGGCAGCGCAGTGCAGTCCGCCCGTCAGATCAGCCAGGGCTGAACATGCGAGGTCAGGAGTTGATCGGTCATGCCTTTATCGTGCAACAGGCGATTGTCGACGGGCGTGGCAAGATCAAGGTCGGTGACAGCGTATGGATCGTGGTAGGCCCGGATGCTCCGGCCGGCAGCCGGGTCAAAGTGGTGAGCCAGGACGGCGCGGTGCTGCGCGTTGAGCTGGCCTAGGTAGCCGTTTGACTGCAAACACCGCTGGCCTGGCGCAGGGGCGAAAGCAGGCTTATGGAACTTGACGAGTGTTTCGGATCTCCAAGTTACTCGAAATTCCATTTTCACTGGAGTACCTCACCATGCGTCTGAAGCTTGCTGTCGCCACTTGTGCTCTGCTCTCCCTGCCCGTCGGTTCGGCCATGGCCGATGCCGGTTTCTGGCGGGATGTCATTTCTTCCGGGGCCACCACCGGCTCCACTTATCTGACGTTCAAAGACCATAAGCTGGTTGCCGCTGCCCAGGACGATGCCGGCAGCTTCGTCGCCAGCGAAGGCGGTATCCGTGGCCCCTACCTGGAGGCGGCCATTGCCCAGGTTCGCCAGGATAATCCAGGCCTGCAGGCCAACGACATGGAACTGGCCAACGCCATCCTTGCGCGTAATGCCGTGGCCCAGGAATAACCACGACCAGGCCGCAATAAAAAATGCCGCTCACAAGAGCGGCATCTTTGTTCCAGCGAGCAGGCTTATTCGCCCGTCAGTGCCTTGTAGGCAGCAGCATCAAGCAACTTGGCCAGGTCGGCCTCAGCGTTCGATGGCTTGAGTTTGAAGATCCATGCCTGGTAAGGCTCTTCGTTGAGCGACTCGGGGCTGTCGGCCAGTTCTTCGTTGACTGCAATCACTTCGCCAGCCACCGGCGCGTAGATGTCCGATGCGGCCTTGACCGACTCCACCACGCCTGCGGCATCACCGGCGGCGAATACTTTGCCCACTTCCGCCAGTTCGACAAATACCACGTCGCCCAGAGCCTGCTGCGCGTGATCGGAGATGCCCACGGTTACCGTGCCGTCAGCTTCCAGACGGGCCCACTCATGGCTTTCGGCGTAACGCAGATCGGCGGGAAAATTGCTCATTTGCTTATCCTCAAAATCATCAGGTCGGCGGTAGTCCGCATAAAATTAGATCAACACTTTGCCATGACGCACGAAGTTTGGCTGCACTACGCGCACCGGATACCACTTGCCACGGATTTCCACTTCGGCCCGGTCGGCCGTGCCGATGGGCACCCGCGCCAGAGCGATGGACTTGCTTAGCGTAGGAGAAAAACTGCCACTGGTGATCTCGCCATCGCCGATTTCGGCTACGCGCACGACCTGATGGGCACGCAGCACGCCGCGCTCTTCCAGCACCAGCCCCACCAGCCTGGAGTTGACGCCACGGGCGCGCTCGGCCTCCAAGGCGCTGCGGCCAATGAAATCACGATCAGCGGGCTGCCAGGCAACGCTCCACGCCATGTTCGCCACCAAAGGCGACACACTCTCGTCGATATCCTGGCCATACAGGTTCATGCCGGCTTCCAGCCGCAGGGTGTCGCGCGCGCCCAGGCCGATGGGAGAAATGCCCGCGCCGACCAGATCGTTGAAAAAGGCCGGCGCCTGCTCGGCGGGCAAGATGATCTCCAGGCCATCCTCACCGGTGTAACCGGTGCGGGCGATGAACCAGTCGTGCTCATCATGGCCTTCGAACGGCTTGAGGCTGCGGATCAGTTCGGCGCGTGCGCTGGACACCAGTTCAGCGATGCGCTTGCGGGCCTGCGGCCCCTGAATGGCGAGCATCGACAGCTCCGGGCGCTCTACCAGCTCGACATCGAAACCGGTTAGCCGCGAACGCATCCAGGCCAGGTCTTTGGCGCCGGTGGCAGCGTTGACCACCAGACGGTAACCGCGCGGAGTGAGGTAGACGACCATGTCGTCGATGATTCCGCCGTTGTCATCGAGCATCGCACTGTACAGCGCGCGCCCCGGCTCTTGTAAACGACCAACATCGTTGGCCAGCAGATAACGCAGCCAGGCCTTGGCCTGACTGCCGATGACATCGATCACGCGCATGTGCGAAACGTCGAAAACGCCGCATTCGCGGCGCACCTGATGGTGCTCCTCGACCTGTGATCCGTAATGCAATGGCATGTCCCAACCACCAAAATCGACCATCTTCGCGCCAAGTGCGAGGTGCAGGTCAAACAGGGGGGTACGCTGTCCCATGGGTGTCTCCTTCCGGGCGTGGCGAAGATACAGGCCAGGCTTGGGCCGACGGGTCCCCCAATGACTCGGGGTTTACCGCAAATGAAAACCCGTGACGCCAACCCGGCCTGCATCGATTGCGGCGCATTGTAGCCGTATGAGCGGTGGCCCGCACCCGATGTGCAGTACCGGAAACATCGAGTGTCATTTCATCTGGCCACCAGCTCAAGCCTAGCCGATCTGCCGTGCCGAGCGCCGAATCAGGCCAATCACCGGCAACAGACCGACCAGCACCAGCGTCAGTGCGGGCAATGCAGCACGAGCCCATTCGCCTTCGCTGGTCATTTCGAAGATGCGCACCGCCAGGGTGTCCCAGCCGAATGGGCGCATCAGCAAAGTGGCCGGCATTTCCTTGAGCACATCGACGAACACCAGCAGCGCCGCACTCAAGGCCCCCGGCACCAGCAATGGCAGATACACCTTGAAAAACAGCCGTGGCCCACTGGCGCCCAGGCTGCGCGCCGCTTCAGGCAACGACGGACGGATCCGCGCCAGGCTGTTTTCCAGCGGTCCGTAAGCCACGGCAATGAAGCGCACCAGATAAGCCAGTAACAGGGCCGACAGGCTGCCCAGCAACAGTGGCTTACCGGCTCCGCCCAACCAGCCGGACAGCGGAATGACCAGGGCTTTGTCCAGATAGCTGAAGGCCAGCATGATCGACACCGCCAGTACCGAACCTGGCAAGGCATAACCGAGGTTGGCCAACCCCACCCCGGCATTGATCGCCGGGGTCGGTGCCTGACGCCGGGCAAAGGCCAGGATCAACGCAGCACTGACGGTAATCAACGCCGCCATGCTGCCCAGGTACAGGGTATGCAGCACCAGGCCGGTGTAGCGCTCATCCAGATCGAAGCGGCCACGCTGCCAGACCCACACCACCAGTTGCAGCATCGGTACGGCGAACGCGCAGATGAACACCAGCAGGCACCAGCTGGTCGCGGCCAACGCCTTGCCACCACGCAGGTGATACAAGGCTTTGCCCCGTGGACGCTCGTTGGCGGCGCGATTGGCGCCGCGCAGGCGCCGTTCGCCGTACAGCACGACCATCACCGCCAGCAATAACAGGCTGGCCAGTTGAGCGGCACTGGAAAGGCTGAAGAAGCCGTACCAGGTCTTGTAGATGGCGGTGGTGAAGGTGTCGAAGTTGAATACCGACACCGCACCAAAGTCAGCCAGGGTTTCCATCAGCGCCAAGGCAATACCGGCACCAATCGCCGGCCGCGCCATCGGCAAACCCACGCGCCAGAACGCCTGTAACGGCGACAGGCCCAACACCCGCGCCGCCTCCATCAGGCCTTTGCCCTGAGCCAGAAACGCCGTGCGCGCCAGCAAGTAAACGTAGGGGTAGAACACCAGCACCAGCACCAGGATCACACCGCCGGTGGAACGCACCCTGGGCAGGCGCACACCACTGCCGAACCATTCGCGCAGCAAGGTCTGCAAAGGCCCGGCAAAATCCAGCAGGCCGACAAACACGAAGGCCAGCACGTAAGCCGGAATCGCAAAGGGCAGCATCAAGGCCCAGTCGAGCCAGCGCCGCCCCGGAAACTCACAGAGGCTGGTCAGCCAGGCCAGGCTGACACCCAGCAAAGTCACGCCGACGCCGACCCCCAACACCAGGGTCAGGGTGTTGCCCAGCAGGCGGCTCATCTGGGTCTCAAGCAAGTGCGACCAGATCTCCCGGTCGATGCTCTCCCAAGACAGTAGCAATACGCTGAGGGGTAACAGCACCAGCGCGGCGATGACAAAAACCAGGGGATACCAGCGGCGTTGGGCAGGATGGGCCAAGGGGGAGTCTCGAAGCGGGAAGGAGGCTCATTCGCGGCTATAGCCGCTCCTGGGTTGCAGGAGCGGCTTTAGCCGTGAACAGGGCAGGTATTAAATCAATTCCAGCCCACACGATCCATCATGCGAATGGCTTCGGCCTGGCGCTTGCCAGCCACTTCCACCGGGATGGTGTCGGCCTTGAACGACCCCCAACTGGCGACTTCTGCGCTTGGCGGCACGTTCGGGTTGGCCGGGAACTCCTGGTTGACCCCGGCGAAGATCGCCTGGGCTTCAGGGCCGGTCATCCATTCGACCAACGCTTTGGCGGCCTCTGGATGCGGCGCGTGTTTGGTCAGGCCGATGCCCGACAGGTTGACGTGCACGCCACGGTCGGCCTGGTTGGGCCAGAACAGCTTGACCGCCAGTTGCGGGTTCTGCGCGTGCAGACGACCGTAGTAGTAGGTGTTGACGATACCGGCATCGCATTGCCCGGCATTGATCGCTTCCAGCACCGCGATATCGTCAGAGAACACGTCAGTGGACAGGTTGTTGACCCAGCCCTTGAGCACTTTCTCGGCCGCTTCGGCACCGTGGGTCTCGATCAGCGTGGCGGTCAGCGACTGGTTATAGACCTTCTTGCCGGTGCGCAGGCACAGGCGGCCTTCCCAGTTCTTGTCAGCCAGTGCTTCGTAGGTGCTCAGCTCTTCGGGCTTGACCCGGTCGGTGGAGTAGGCAATGGTCCGCGCGCGCAGGCTCAAGCCGGTCCAGGCATGGGCCGAGGAGCGATACTGCGCAGGAATATTGGCGTCGATCACCGGTGTGCTGAAGGGTTGCAGAATGCCCATCTGCTCGGCTTGCCAGAGGTTGCCGGCGTCCACGGTCAGCAACAGGTCGGCCACGCCGTTCTCGCCTTCGGCCTTGATGCGCTGCATCAACGGCGCTTCCTTGTCGGTGATGAACTTGACATTGACGCCGGTCTTGGCGGTGTAGGCGTCGAAAACAGGCTTGATCAACTCATCGATCCGCGATGAATACACCACCACCTCGTCGGCCGCCTGGGCGGCACCGCCGAGCAGGGTCAGTGTCAGGGCAGCCATAAAACGCTTGCTTGCCTGCATGAAAAAAGCCTCTGGTTTCGAATACGAGGGCGAAATGGTAGTGAATCCCATTAAGCACCTCAATCGAACACCCTCCTGAGGAGTAACAGAATGTTACAGGGGTGGGTAATTGGCTGACTCAGATTTTCGCCAGTTCCGGCATTTCGCCTGACAGCCCTAAAGCCTCACGGACGAACAACGCCTTGACCTCAGGCAAATCGTTGACCACCTTCAAGCCGGTATTGCGCAGCCAGCGCAGCGGCAAAGGGTCGGCCTGGAACAACCGCTGGAAGCCTTCCATCGCTGCCATCAGGCTCAGATTGTGGGGCATGCGGCGCCGCTCGTAGCGGGCCAGCACACGCTCATCAGCGAGGTTCTCGCCACGCTCGACGGCATGCAACAGCACCTCGGCCAGCACCGCTGCATCCAGCAACCCCAGGTTCACACCCTGCCCGGCCAACGGGTGAATGGTATGCGCGGCATCGCCGATCAACGCCAGGCCACGGGATACATAACGCTTGGCATGACGCTGACGCAGCGGCACACACAGCCGCGGGTCGGTGCCCAGCACACTGCCCAGACGACCTTCAAAGGCCCGCTCCAGCTCGGCACAGAAGGTCGCGCTGTCCAGCGCCATCAGGCGCTCGGCCTCCAGCGGGGTCACCGACCAGACAATCGAACACCAGTGTTCGCCCTCACGCTGCAACGGCAGGAATGCCAGCGGGCCGTCATCGGTAAAGCGCTGCCAGGCCGTGCGGTGGTGAGACTCGGCGGTGCGCACGCTGGTGACAATGGCGTGGTGCAGGTAATCCCACTCACGGGTCGGCGTACCACTCAGGCGGCGGATGGCCGAATGTGCACCGTCAGCGCCCACGACCAGCGGCGCGCGCAACTGGCGGCCATCAGCCAGGGTCAGCAGCCAGTCATCGCCAGAGTGACGCAGCTGTTCCAGACGGGCTTCGCCCAACAGGCCGATGTCGCTGTCGTGCAGCCGCTCCAGCAAGGCATCCTGCACCACCCGGTTTTCGACGATATGCCCCAGTACGTCAGCGTGCACGCTGGAGGCACTGAAGTGAATCTGCCCGGTGCCGCTGCCATCCCAGACATGCATCTGCCCATAGGGGCTCAGGCGCCGGGCAACGATACCGTCCCAGGCGCCCAGGCGTTGCAGGATGCGCTGGCTGGCCGCTGAAAGCGCGCTGACCCGGGGTTCGAACGAGGCTTGCGGGTCGAAGGGTTTGACACTCAGCGAGCCACCATCGACCACCAGCACGTCCAGGCCGCTGCCTTGCAGCGCCAGGGCCAGGGCACTGCCGACCATGCCGGCTCCGACGATCAGCACATCCGCGCGGGTTTCCATGGTTCAGATCACTCTCGCTTGAATCTTGGGGTAAAGGTTACGCATCGGAGCGGGTTCCCAAGCCCATGGCCTGGCGGGCAAACCAGCGCTTGGCCGGCGGCAGCAGATCCAGACCCAACAGGCCCAGATTGCGCCCGGTAGTGACCACCGCACGGGTGCTGCCAAACAGCCGGGTGACCTTGTCGGAGAAACCGACGGTCAGTTGCTGATCCAGTTGCTGGTGCTCGCGGTAGCGTTGCAGCGTCGCCAGATCACCGGGCGCCTGAGCGCTTTGCAGCAGGGTCTGGGCCAGGGCGTCGGCATCGCGCAATGACAGGTTGAAACCTTGCCCGGCAATCGGATGCAGGCTGTGCGCGGCGTTGCCCAGCACCACCAGATGCGAACGCACCTGCTCGTCGGCTTCGACCAGTGTCAGCGGGTACACATGCCGCGCGCCGACCTGACACAGCTTGCCCAGGCGATAGCCGAAGGCTTGCTGCAACTCGGCCAGAAAGCTGCGATCGTCGAGTGCGGCCAGGCGCCGGGCATCGTCACCGGTGCGGGTCCAGACCAGCGCACAGCGGTTTTCCGGCAGCGGCAGCAAGGCCATGGGGCCTTGCTCGGTGAACCGCTCGAACGCCTGCCCGCAATGTGCTTCGCCGGGGGTGATGTTGGCGATCAGCGCCGTCTGCCCGTACGGCCGCTGACGGACGCTGATGCCCAGTTGCTCGCGCAGGCTGGAACGCCCGCCATCGGCCAGCACGGCCAGGTCGCATTCGAGTTCGGATTCGTCACTCAGGGCCAACCGAAAGCCCTGGTCGATCGCCTGCATCTTCTGCACTTCAGCAGGTACGCGCCAGCTAACCACCTCACGGTCCAGCGCCTGCCACAGGCACTGGCCCAGCCAGGCGTTTTCGGCCACGTAACCGAGTGCCGGAACACCCTCTTCGAGGGCCGACAACCGCGTAGCGCCGAAACGCCCACGGTCGGAGACCTGGATCTGCAGGATCGGCTCGGCACGTCGGGCAATCTCTTGCCACACGCCCAGCCGCTCATAGATGCGCCGGGCGCCAAACGATAAGGCTGACGAGCGTGCATCATAGCTTGGCTGAAAGGTGTCACCCGGCGCGAACGGCTCGATCAGGACGATCTTCCAGCCGCGCTCGCGGGCGCCTGCCTGCAGGGCCAGGGCCAGGCTCGCACCGACCAGCCCGCCGCCGACGATGGCCAGATTGAAACGGCTCATGCCGCCACCGCTCTGGCAGCAGCCATCAGCGCCTCGATCTCGGCCACGGTTCTGGGCACATCACCGGTAAGGATTTCACAGCCCTGCCGGGTCACCACCACATCGTCTTCGATTCGCACGCCGATCCCTCGCCATTTCTTCGCCACGTTCTTGTTGTCCGCTGCGATATAGATTCCCGGTTCAACGGTCAGTGCCATGCCCACTTCGAGTACCCGCCATTCGCCGCCGACCTTGTAGTCGCCGACATCATGCACATCCATGCCCAGCCAGTGACCGGCGCGGTGCATGTAGAACGCCTTGTAGGCGCCATCCTCGATCAGTTGCCCGACATCGCCCTGCAGCAAGCCCAGCTCCACCAGCCCGGCGGTGATGACCTGCACCGTAGCCTCATGGGCCTGGTTCCAGTGTTTGCCCGGACCAATGGCATCGAAAGCCGCCTGCTGGGCCTTGAGCACCAATTCATAAATCGCTTTCTGCTCTGCGCTGAACACACCGCTGACCGGAAAGGTCCGGGTGATGTCACTGGCATAGCAGTCGATCTCGCAACCGGCATCGATCAGCACCAGATCGCCGTTTTTCAGCGGCGCGCTGTTTTCCTGGTAGTGCAGGATGCAGGCGTTGCGTCCAGACGCGACAATCGAACCATAAGCTGGCATCCGCGCACCGCCCTTGCGAAACTCGTACTCAAGCTCCGCTTCCAGACTGAACTCGTACAATCCGGCCTGCGCAGCCTGCATCGCTCGGACATGGGCACGGGCCGAGACCTGCGCCGCGTAGCGCATGACTTTGACCTCGGCTGCCGATTTATACAGGCGCATGTCATGCAGCAGGTGATCCAGGGCAACGAATTCGTTGGGCGGCTGGGCGCCGAGATGCGCCTTGGAACGGATGCTGTTGATCCACTCCATCAGGTGACGGTCGAACTCGGCATTGCTGCCCATCGCCGAATACACCCGGTCGCGGCCTTCGATCAGCCCCGGCAGGATGTCGTCGATGTCATTGATCGGAAAAGCGTCATCCGCGCCGTAATCACGAATCGCCCCTTCCTGCCCGGCACGCAGCCCGTCCCACAGCTCTCGTTCGGGGTTGCGCTCGCGGCAGAACAGCACGTACTCACCGTACTCACGGCCTGGTATCAGCACCACCACCGCTTCGGGCTCAGGAAAGCCGCTCAGGTACTGAAAGTCGCTGTCCTGGCGATACACATGCTCAACATCGCGATTGCGGATCACCACGGCTGCGGCGGGCAGGATGGCGATGCTGTTGGGCTCCATCTGCTCCATCAGAGCCTTGCGGCGCCGGGCATATTCGGATTTCGGGATGTGGATCATCGGCAAGGGGCATCTCCCGGTGAGGCGTGCCGGCCGCAGCATTGGCGGCGGCGGCAGCGCAGAGTGGGAATCAGTGCAGGGACGGCTTGGGCTGCGGCTGGGCAGCGTCTGTTTTGACGCACTCGGAGAACAGCAGCAGCGGCGCCACACGCAGGTATTCCATGACTTCCATGTAGTCGCTTTCGCCGTCTTCGGACTCTTCCAGCGCGTCCTGGACCTGAGCGATGGCCGCCAGGTCCTGCAGCACCTCAGTGGCCTCGATGCTCAGAACCCGCTCGCCAGCTGCCAGGCCAAAGCCCGACAGGAAACCCTGGCACCACTGACCCAGAGCGCCGGCACGTTCGGCCAGCGGTTCATCGTCGCCCGGCAGCAACAGCACAACGGTCATGTCTTCGCCGCTCAGTTCGCCCTTGACCATTTCCTGCAGGCCAATCAGCGCCTGGCGCACGTTGTCTTGCGGCTCGGTCTCCAGCAGTATCGAAGCATCGGCAAACCAGCCTTCGCTATCAAAACCGGCGCCGGCGCAACTGCGGCCCAATAACAGGCCATGCAGCTCGGCAGGAGAAACCGGATGACCGGCGCTGCTCAACAAGGTGGCGAAAGCTTTGTACGGAGAATTTGTCGTGGGCATGGGTAGCTGGTCGCCAAACGGCGCAATGTCTAGAATGAAGGCCTTGTATCGTAGGGGCTGTTAGCGTTTGAGCACAAGCTGAAAGCCCCAAAGTATCCAAGTGACAGGTTTGTCGACCCGGCGCTCCCGCCCCTGAGCCGCGCCGCTCATCAGAAAGTAATCAGTAGGGACCCATGACAGACGCCGACCTGCAAGCACTGATGAACCGGCTGGAGCTGTTGCTCGAACGTGTCGAGCAACTAAAAGGCCAAAATGCGTTCCTATTAGCTCAGGAGAAGACCTGGCGCGAGGAACGCGCCCACCTCATCGAAAAGAACGAAATCGCCCGGCAGAAGGTCGAGTCACTGATTTCGCGCCTCAAGGCCCTGGAGCAAGACTCATGAGCAACGGCAACAGCGTCACTGTCCAAATCCTCGATAAGGAATATTCGATCATCTGCCCTCAGGAAGAGCGCACCAACCTGATCGGCGCCGCCCGCTACCTGGACGGCAAAATGCGCGAAATCCGCAGCAGCGGCAAGGTGATCGGCGCTGACCGCATCGCAGTGATGGCGGCCCTCAATATCACCCATGACCTGCTGCACAAGCAGAATTTGCCCGACCTGCAGGTCAATGGCTCGACCCGTGAACAGGTCCGTGACCTGCTCGAGCGCGTTGACCTGGCCCTCGCCAACGACGCACCGGCCACAGCCGATTCGTCACGGAGCTGAATATTTCGTAACGTTTCTGTATACTTGCGCCGCTCCCTGAAGTGTTTGCCAGTCGGTCATGTCCCTGAGCCGATACGCACAACCACGGGGGTTGCACGTGGGGTTGGTGTGCATGTCCGCTCGACGGAAAGCCTTAAAACCCCCTGTAATCTCCACCTTGAACTTTCGGGTTCAAGGGCTACACCGACAGCGGCTCGTTGGGGAGTCCCATTTTCTGCCATGGCTACCAAAGCGATGGTTTGCCTTCCTCGTGCCTGGGGATCTGCCTGCATGACGTCCCGTTCATGACCAGCGCCACAGCGCTGACCCGCCCGCAGTTACGCCGCCAGTTGCGCAAAGCGCGCCGCGCCCTGAGCCGCAGCCAGCAACGCGAAGCGGCCCGCAATCTATATCGGCAACTGGCCCAGCATCCGCTGTTTCGCCGCGCCCGACACATCTCGCTGTATCTGGCCAATGACGGAGAAATCGACCCTCGCTACCTGCTGCAGGCAGCCCAGCGCCGTGGCAAGGCCACTTACCTGCCGGTACTCGATGCCTGGCCGCGAACCAAAATGGTCTTCCAGCGTGTGCGCCGCGGCGAGGCGTTCAAGCCCAACCGTTTCCGCATTCCCGAGCCGCGCATCAATCGCGCGAAACAACGCCGGATCTGGGCGCTTGACCTGATCCTGATGCCGCTGGTGGGGTTCGATGAACACGGTGGACGGCTGGGCATGGGCGGCGGCTTCTATGACCGCAGCCTGGCCTACCGCAGCCACCGCCAGACCTGGCGCAAGCCGACGCTGCTGGGCCTGGCCCATGAATGTCAGAGAGTCGAGCGGCTGGCACTGGCCAGTTGGGACATCCCGCTGCTGGGGACGGTGTCGGACAAGCGCTGGTATCTGGCGTGACCGGACGGGTCAGTTGTTGCGACCCGGCACCTTCTGCTTCTGCTGGGTAATTTCTACAGGCGCATCAGGCTTGCTGGCCCAGAGACTTTGCGCGTAGCCGGTGGTGACAATACCCAAGCCGAAGACGATGACGAGAATCCAGAGAAGATCCGGCTTGCGTTTCATTGATTGCCCTCCTGCAGCGAATCAATACATTGTCAGCAACGGGTACAGAACGGCCGTGCAACAGCGGTGACGAAAAAAGGTGCGGCATTTTGCGATAACGTGAACGAGTACGCAAATCCTGACGTCAACCGGCTGTCGGTTTTGTGATCACCTTGTTTTTCTTTGTAACAGGAGTATGCAACGTGGCCTATTGGCTGATGAAGTCCGAGCCCGACGAGTTCTCGATCAGCGACCTGCAGCGCCTGGGCACGGCGCGCTGGGACGGGGTACGCAACTACCAGGCACGCAACTTCCTGCGCGCCATGGCCGAGGGCGACTCATTCTTTTTCTACCATTCCAGTTGCCCGCAACCGGGCATTGCCGGGATCGGCACCATCACCCGCACGGCCTACCCGGACCCGACGGCGCTGGACCCGGACAGCCACTACTTCGATGCCAAGGCCAATGCAGACAAGAATCCGTGGAGCGCTATCGAAGTGAGCTTCGAAGCGATCTTCCCCAACGTGTTGGGGCTGGACTTTCTCAAACAGCAAAGCGCGCTGGAACAGCTGCCTCTGGTACAGAAAGGCAGCCGCCTGTCGGTGATGCCAGTGACCGCCGAGCAGTGGGCGGCGATCCTGGCCTTGCGCTGATTACTGGGCGATCAGGTTGTTGAACAGCAGGTCTTCCACGATCGGCTTGCCCTCTTCGGTGGTCAGCACCTGCTGGACCTGCTTGAGAGCTTCCTGGCGCAACGCCTCCTTGGCCTCGGCCGAACTCATGCTCTCGACCGTCTGCTGCGAGAACAGCGCCACCAACTGGTTGCGGATCAAGGCGTCATTGCGCTTGACCGCGGTCTGCGCATCGGCACCAGTGACCCGCACGGCAATATCGGCCTTGTAAACGCGCAGCTTCGGACCGCCATCGAGCGCGTAATTGCCCACAAAGGGCGGCGCCAGGCTCACATAAGCCGGCTTGGGCGCGGCATCTTCTTCCTTCTTCTCTTCAGCCTGCGCTAAGGCGGGCAGCGACAGAGCCAGCAACATCAAGATCCACGCTTTCACAATCCACTCCTTCAATTCGTGTGCACCGGGATTGTCCGGCAACTCTCCTGTGGAGGAAAGCGGCGACGGCCTCCGGCTGACAGCCTCTCACCGACAGGCCAGTGACCTGAACAGCGCTTGTGCAGAGCATATCGGCCGCTGAGAGAAAAGGAATAGCCCCCAGAGCCTGGTGGTGTCGGCGGAGGCGTCATGCCCGCCGCCAACATAGCAACGGCCTGAACCTGTTCAGCGGCTGAATAGGAGTCCTGGCGGCAGGGTCAATTCGTCCTTTGGAAGGTAAGGGGCAACTTTTGATTGTCGAGGCACGTGTCGTAGAACCGTCGTTAAAGTGCAGAAAAGGGCAACTTAAGCAAGAGCAATCAATAACCCAGATACAGATAAAACAATCATTTACCACCCACACAATTAAGCCAAACAAAAAAGAAAAACGACCAACAACATAGATATATACCACCTCAACAACCTGAAAATAACCAACGATGGCGTAGCTGTCGGCACTAAAGTTCGTGTACGACATTTCACCTACAATGCCCAGAACAAGACCTACGAGTTCATTCGTGACGGCGACACCACACCGGCACTGGTGTGGACTCCAATAGAACAACCTGCAGACAGCTCCACAAGCTTTCCAGGCCAGAAACCATTACTGCCAGCCGACCCGGGCACTGATGTATCGCCACAGGAAGGCTGGCTCGAAGACCTGCCAGGCTTCGCCAATAACGATCCTGATGATTACATCCTCGTCTTTCCGCCAGGCTCCGGGCTGCCTGACACATATATCCTTTTCAAGGATCCTTGGGATATTCCAGGAACGGCAACAGGCTATGGCAAGCCTGTGACAGGAGTCTGGTTGGGCGAAACTACACGCGGACGCGGAGTACCCATTCCGGAGCATATCGCTGACCAACTGAGATGAAGAAGTTTTTCAAGCTTCCGCAAATTCAGAGAGGCGTTATGGGCGGCAATAGCCAACGATCCCGATCTACAAAAACAATTCACAGGACAAAACAAGCTGGAAATGAGCCAGGGACGCGCTCCTTACGCCAGAGCGGAAGACCAAGCAGGAGACAATAAAAAATTTGAAGTACATCACCCGCATGAAATTGCTCATGGCGGCGCGGTATATGACATAGACAACATGCTTATCATGACGCCAAGACGACACATAGAGCACCATCAAAGGAAAGCAAATGAAAACTAAATTTGAAGACTATACAGAAAACGAATTTCTTGATTTTCTTAAAGACTTTTGCTCCATTCCAGAAAACATTACGAATGAAGAGTTCGAGCGCCGCAGAGCAAAAATGCTCAAGCATTTTGAGGAAGTAACCGAGCACCCTGCCAGATCCGACGTAATTTTCTATCCAGAAGCGGATCAGGAAGACAGCCCAGAGGGCATGCTCAAAACCGTCAAGGAATGGCGTGAGAAGAACGGAAAGCCGGGCTTCAAGTCAGCTGATAACAATTAACTTTTAAAGAAACCTAGGCGACTGAATGTAATTCTTCCGCCGCCTTTACCCATAACAATGTAAACAAGGATGCATCATGGACGAACAAGCCAACCTCCACGCCCTTCCCGATTTTCTCAGGGCAGAGCTTTCAGGGCACGTGGGGAACATCGCAAGCCTTACACCGCTTCAGAGGGTAGCCCGATACCGCGCAAGTGCTGAGCAGCTTATTGCAAACAAAAGAGCAGGTTTACAGCAGGAGCATGTAAATCATGCTCAGTCGGTACATTTTTTAAGTACGGTTCGATACACAAAAGAAGATCTGGAGTTGAGCAACCGTCTACGCAGCATGCCAGGCATTCGCGCCACTGATCTCGACTCTATGGCAATAGAAGCCGCCCGAGAGCTGGCCAGACGTCAGATTGAGCAAGCCAGACAACGTGCTCAGCAGGAGATGGAAGCAGCCGCTCGCAAGCTTGCCCAGCAAAAGGCTGAGCAAGAGGCACTGCGAGCAACAACGGTGGCGATCCTCCCGGCCTCATCAATCGAGCTGACTTTTGGCCCCCAGGCCACTGCCGATGTCACGACCGCAATTGCGACGCTGAAGAGCAGTATTGATCAAGCGATCACTGTTTTTTCCGAAACACTCCGTCCTCATGCCGCCCATTTGCAAGACCCGAACGTCCAGAACTTGCTGGAGTTGAGCGGCGCTGAACGAAACTAACCTTGACATCCTCCCCGCCCTAAAGGGCCGGGATTCCCACAACTGGACGCTCATGCCCGAGCGCGAGAATGTTCTTGGCGGCGTTGACGTCGCGGTCGTGGGTGACACCGCACCCACAACAAGTCCATTCCCTTATTCCAAGCCCTGCGATACCTCTGGGCCTCGAGTCCGGCAATTGCTTGCAGCTCGAACAGGTTTGGGTGGTGTTTCTCTCGCTAACAACCTTGAAAACCGTGCCTGCGTGATCGCATTTGTATTCCAGCATGGTTTTCAATTGCCCCCATCCGGCGTCCAGCACCGACTTGGCCATCCTGGTTTTCGCGAGCTTCAGTGAGTTCACATCGCCCACCACAATGACGCCACAACGCGCTACCAGCGCATTGCTGAACTTATGCAGGCAATCCTTGCGGCGGTTCGCAACCTTGGCGTGAATCGCCCGCACCCGGGCCTTCTTGCCGGCGCGCTGGGCCGTGCCCAGGGCGCTCTCCAGATCCCGGTAGAACCTGCCGCTTTCAAGGCGATGACCGTCGCTGCAGGTGGCCGTGGTTTTCAGTCCGAGGTCGATACCCACCGCGTCCTGGCCTGGCGATAACTGGCGGTCGACCTCGACCACGACGTTGAAATACCAGCGTCCACGGCTGTCCTC